>JAYVNN010000032.1:0-7504 GCA_043758435.1 Chthoniobacter sp. | reverse complement strand
TCCGCTACTCCACGGTGCCCGCGCAGGAGATTGGCGACGGGCGTTTTCCCACGGTGAAATCGCCGAACCCGGAGAATGCCGAGGCGCTCGCGCAGGCGATGCAGCTCGCGGACAAGGACGGCGCGGATCTCGTGATCGCGACCGACCCCGACTGCGACCGCATGGGCGTGGCGGTGCGCAACGCGGCGGGCAAACTCGAGCTGCTGACCGGAAATCAAATCGGTTCGCTCATGGCTTACTACCGGGTGACGAAGCTCATCGCGCAGGGCGTCATCACGCCGGAAAATGCGGGGCGGTGCGTGATCGTGAAAACTTTTGTGACGACGGATTTGCAAAAGGCCATCGCCGAAAAACACGGGATGCGCTGCGTCGAGACGCTCACGGGTTTCAAATACATCGGCGCAAAGCTCGGCAAATACGAAGGCGCGCTGCCCGCCGAAGTCCGCGCGAAATACCGCACGCTGTCGGAACTGGAGACGCGTGCGCTGCGGCTCGCGCAGTCGAGCTACTACGTCTGCGGCGGTGAGGAAAGCTACGGCTACAGCGCGGCGGATTTCGTGCGCGACAAGGATGGCAACGGCGCGGCGGTCGTCTTCGCCGAGGTGGCGGCGTATGCGAAATCGCGCGGGCTCACGCTCCTCGCATTGCTCGACGAGGTCTATGCAGGCTACGGCTTCTATTTGGAAAAAAACGGCTCGCTGACTTTCGAGGGCGCGGACGGCGCGGCGAAAATCCAGCGGCTCGTGGAATCGTACGCCGGTCAGCCGCCGCGCGAGGCCGAGGGCAGTGCGGTGAGCGGCACGCGCGATTTTGCGACGGAGGATTTCATCGACGTGGAAGGCGACGCGATCCCCAAGGAAAAGATGCTCATGATCGACCTCGCCGATGGCCGCCGCTTCGCCGTGCGCCCGTCGGGCACGGAGCCGAAGATCAAATTCTACATGTTTGCCCGCCGCACACCGGAGGCCGGGAAAAGCTTTACAGCCGCGGAACTCGCGAGCATCGAATCATCCGTCAAGGCTTCGCTCGACCGACTCTGGACATGGGTTCAGCAGGATGTCGCGCAACGCCTTTCCACCTAAATATGGGCAGCAGAGACATCAACCTCGACGGCACCGAAATCTCCGTCATCAAAGCCCTCGGCTTTGGCAGCAGCGACACGCTCGGCAGCGACCTCATCGAGCGTTGCGCCGACCTGCCGATTGCGGAACTCATCGACTGCGTGCAAGGGCTCATGGGCGTCGGCTACGTGACCGCGGATCGGAACTCCTTTTACAAAAAAGAGGACATGGAAAACGTCTGGTTTCGCGTGAACTCCGGCTACATGAAAGACCTGCGCGACGCGCTCGATCCGCGGCCCGAGGCGAAGAAAAGCAAGCGCGTGCGGCGGGAATAGGTGGAATTTCAGATTTCAGATTTCAGATTTCTGATTGAAGCTCCGCGGCCCTTCGTCCGCGCATGTCCGAGCCTTCTTCCATTTGCCATCCGCCCTTTGCCATTGGTCGCATCTGGCCGTGGCTCGCCGCGGTTTTCACCGGCGTCCTGCTCATCTTCTGCTTTCCCCGCTGGGATCAGGGCTGGCTCGCGTGGCTGGCGCTGACGCCGCTGATTTGCGCGGTCTTTTTCTCGCACCATGAGGGACGGCGGACGGCGCTGCGCAAAGCGGCGCTCGGCTACGTGGCGGGGCTGGTTTTTTTCACGGGCACGTTCGTCTGGCTGAGCACCACGCTCGCGGCGCTGTATGAAAATCGCTGGCTGCTCGCGCTCGCGCCGCTGGTCGCGATGGTCTTCAGTTTTTACTTTGCGTTTTGGACGTGGTTCATCGGCGCGGTGCTGGTGCGCGATGCTGCGGCGCGCAAGTTCCCGCGCTCGCTCGGCAATCTCGGCACCGCCGCCGCGGGGGCGTGCGCGTGGGTGGCGCATGAGTGGGTGCGTGAGCGGCTGTTTGGCGGCTTTGGGTGGAATGACCTCGGCGTGGCGCTGCACCGCGATCTGCCGATGATCCAGATTGCGGACATCACGGGCGTGCCGGGGCTGTCGTTCCTCGTGGTGTTTTGCAATCTCATGGCCGTCATCATCGTGCGCCGGATCATCGGGGAACTCGGGCCGGTTTTCATGAAGCGCGTCCGCTGGGAATTCAGTTTCACGATGGCGCTCATCGCGCTCGTCTTTGCCTACGGCGTGCGCGCGCTGCTGCAAAAGGACGCGGGCGAAAGCGTGGCGCTGCGGGTCGTTGCGGTGCAGCCGAACATCGCGCAGACGGAGAAATTCGACGCCGAGGCGGAGGTGAAGATTTTCGCCGAACTCGCCAAGCTCACCAGCCTCGCCGCGCTCACACGGCCCGCGCCGCAGCTCGTGCTCTGGCCGGAGTCCGCGACGCCGCGCAGCATGTTTGCCGACGACGTGAGCTACAACTTCGTCCTCGATCAGGCGAAGGCGCTCGACGGCGCGCTGCTCCTCGGCACGACCGACTTTGATCCCGAAAAACGCGAGGACTACAACACCGCGGCGCTGCTCACGGAGCACGGGGAAAAGCAGCAGTTTTATCGCAAGATGCACCTCGTCCCTTTCGGCGAGTACCTGCCGTTGCGCCCGATTTTCGCGCCGCTCTGCGGGCAGATGGTGCCCGCCGATTTCACCGCCGGTCGCGAGGCGACGGTGCTCGATCTGCCTGATCCAAAAATCCGTCTCGCCGCGCTGATTTGTTTTGAGGACACGCTCGGCGAACTCACGCGGCGCTTCGTGCAAAGCGGCGCGCAGGTGTTGGTGAATATCACGAATGACGGCTGGTTTGCGCAGTCGCCCGCCGCGGAGCAGCATCTCGCGAATGCGGTCTTTCGTGCGGTGGAAAACCGGCGTCCACTGATCCGGTGCGGCAATACCGGCGTGACGTGCGCGGTGGATTCACATGGCCGCGTCGAGCCGTGGCTGAAGCCGTTTCAGCAGGGGTTTGTGACGCGCGAAGTCCGCATCCCGACAAATCCCGGCACCACGTTTTACACACGGCATGGGGATTGGTTTTCGCATCTCTCGATGCTGGTGACGGCGCTTGTCCTGACGCGTGGGATCCTGCGACGCGAGCGAGGGAACGAACCAGAACTGACAGCCCGTGTCATCCCGAGCGGAGTGTAACGGAGTCGAGGGACCTCGGCGGTTCGCTCAAGCACGATACGTGAATGAACCACCGAGGTCCCTCGACTGCGTTCCGCCCGCCTGCGCCCGCGCGGAACTCCGCTCGGGATGACACGCGCCTCATTTCACATCCAAATTCGCTGAGCTGCAAAGCCCAGTGCGCTTGAGCACCGACTTTGCGTTTTGATCCCAGGTGTGATGCGCGCGGATCGTGGCGAGCGCGGCGGTGCCGAGCTGTGTGCGAAGTGATGGGTCGGAGATCAAGCGCTGGAGCGCGTCGCGGAGGGACGCGGGATTTTGCGGATCGAAGAGCAGGCCGTTCACGCCGTCGGTGATGACCTGCGCGATGGGTTCGGTGCGCGGGGCGACAGTGGCGCGGGCGCGGGCCATGGACTCGAAGAGTTTGATGGGGGAGCGGTACTCGTTGCTGTGCGGGACGACGCAGAGGTCCATGGCGGCGAGGTGCGCAGGGATTTCGGCGTGCGGGACGGGGCCGGTGAAGATGACGTGGTCGGTGATGCCGAGCGCGGCGGCCTGCGCGGCGAGGGTCTCGCGGAGGGTGCCGTCGCCGACGAGCATGAGGCGGGTGTCGGCGGTGGCGAGGGCGGCGAATTGCGTGAGGAGATTGTCGAGGCGGTGCCACGCGACGAACCAGCCGACGAAGCCGATGACGACAGCATCCGCGCAGTGGTGGCGGGCGCGGATGGGTGCGCCGTCGGCGGGTGTGTCGAGCGAGGCGGCGCTGACGGCATTGGGCAAAACGAGGATTTTTTCCGGCGCGCTGCCGAGCGCGGCGATGCGGCGCTGGAGATGCGGCGACACGACCACGATGAGGCTGGCGCGCTGGAAGGTGAGGCGGTCGGCGAGTCGGACGAGGGGGAGCAGCCACGGGTTGGCGCGCACGCGCTCGTCGCCGGCGAGTTCATTGACCTCGACCACGAATGGGATGCGGCGGCGCTGCGCGAGGAAGGCGGTGGCGCAGAGAAAGAAGGCGTGGCGCTCGTAGATGAGCGTGCAGTTTTCCCGCGTAAGCGCGGCGCGGTTGCGGAAATACGCAACGAGGTTGTAGGCGATTTCGAGCAGCTCGAAAACGGGCGCGGGTGCGTGCGCGGCGAGGCGTGCGAAAAAGCTGCGGCGTTTCTTTTCGGCGAAAGGATTCGTGCCCGCGTTGGTGCGCGGATCGACGCCGGTGGGGCTGGAGAAAATGACGCGATGGCCGAGCCGCTCGAAGGCGGTGGCGATGCCCGCGATGTGGACGCCTTCCGCGCCGGTGCCCTGGGTGCGGAAGTGGTAGAGGATGTTCATCCTCCCGCGGCGGCGAGGAGCAGCGCGTGGTATTCCGCGGCGGTGCGCTCCCACGTAAATTGCGCGCCATACTCCGCGATGGGTGCGGACGGCGGCGGTTCGCGCAGCACGGCGCGGAGGGCGGCGGCGACAGTGGCGAGGCGCGGCTCGACGAGACGCCCGCACGTTTCACCGGGATGCACCTCGGGGATGCCGCCGACACGGCTGGCGACGACGGGGAGCCCGCAGGCGAAGGCTTCGAGGACGACGTTGGGCACGCCTTCATTGACGCTCGGCACGCAGAGCACGTCGGCGGCCTGCATGTAGCGGGCGACTTCGGCGGCGGACTTGCGTCCGGCGAGGACGACGTTGGGGCCGAAGTGCAACTGGTCGCCGAGCGCGCGCGCATTTCCCGCGAGCGGGCCGTCGCCGAGCATGATGAGTTTGGTGCGCGAAAGGGTGTTGTCGTCGCAGACTTGGGAGTGCGCCTCGATGAGCAGGAGCGGGTTTTTGATCGGGTAGAAATTGCCGACGAAAAGAATGATCTGCACGTCCTGCTGGAGATTGAGCGCCTGGCGCGCGGCGGCCTTTTCGGCGGGGCGAAAGGTCGCGCGGTTCACGCCGTTGTAGATCGTGTGCAAGGCCGCGGGATCGAGGCCGGCCTCGCCGAGCAGGCGCGCGAGTTCTGCGCTGCGGGTGATGACGGCGGATGCGCCCGGCATTTCCTGAGCGATGATTTTTCTCCGCACGGGATGCTGCAAATACTGATGCACGTCCGAGCCCTGCGCGACGGCGACGAACGGAAAACCCAGCTCGCCCGAGAGCTGCGCGACGGCGCACGAGTCGGGATAAATCCACGAGCTGAGCACGGCATCGAACGGGAACCGGCTGCGGATTTCGCGCAGCGGAGCGCGGAGGGCGCGGGCCATGAGCCGGTGGTTCCAGCGGCTGCCGATCTTGGGCAGGTACGGCGTGGCGAGGAACTGCGGCTGCATGCGGCTGTCCTCGGTGCGTGCCGACCACGCGCCGCTGCCGAAGGGCAGCGTGGGCCGGAGCGCGAGCGCACGGATGTCCCACTGCGCATTGAGGTGCTGGAGCACGGTCGCGTTGTCGAGGCCGCGGTAGGGTTCGCGGGTGTCGGGGAAAAGATTGGAAACGAAGAGGAGCCGCATCACCGCAAGATTGCCGCGCCGTTTTTCCGATAGCAATGATCGCGAAAAACTCCCGGCTCGCCGGAGTGTCCGTCCTCGGCGGCGTGGAGGATGTTCACGAGTTCGCGGGCGGTGACGTAGTGAAAGCGCAGCGTGGGATCGGCGGCGGCGATTTCCGCGAGGGCGCGGTGAAAGGCGCGTATCGGTTCGCCGAGGAGCATGCGCTGGTTTTCGGGTTTCGCGCCGTGGGTGTGGAGCTTGATGAAGAGCCAGTTCGGGCGGCCCTCCACGGCGATGCGGCAGTCGAGCCAAAGGCGCAGGCGCTCGGCCGTCGGCGGGTTCGCGGCGGTGAGGTCGCTGTTCTCGATGCGCGGGAGGAGGCCGAATTTCCGGCGCTGCCAGTTCAGGGCGAGCGGGCCTTGGACGATGAGCAGTTCGTCGTCCGCCGCGCGCTTCGGCTCGCGGTCGGCGCGGACGCGGCGGCCGTGGTCGTGGGATTTCGGTGCGTCGGTGGAGCGGGCGTAGTAGAGCGTATTGATGGTGCGGGTCTGCGTGCGCTCCGGAGCGGAGGGGAGCGTGAAATCCGCGTAGCAGCCGGTGTCGCGGAGCACGCGCAGCTCGCCGCGCACGCCGCAGTGGCGGCCCTCGGGATGGGAATTGTCCAGCGCCCAATTCCCATGCACGAAACCGTAGCGCAGCGCGCCGCGCACATCGCGCGCGAGCAGGCTGTGCCCGGCGAGCCGCTCGGCGCCTTGCTCCAGCGTCCGGCGGAGATTCTCGGCAGTGTCGTTTTCGTGGTGCAGATGCACCTCCGTCTCGCTGCCCGTGGCGTGGCAGAGGTCGGCGAGCGCGCCCACCACGTCGGCATCGTACTGCTCGATCGGGTAGAAAAAAGTGTGCTTCGGCGGCTGGCCGTCCGCATCGCGAAATTCGCGCGTGAGCGGCGCGAAGTCCCGCCGCCACCCCCCGACCCGCGCCAGCGCCTCGGCTTTGCCCACGCCGTGAAACGGCTCGAAGTGATCGCCCACCGCGAGCATGACGTGGCGGGTGCCCGGCGCGGATTCCGGGACTTTTTTTCGCCGCCGCCACGCGGGCAGCCAGATGTCGAGGGCTTTGAGCATGAGGGGAAACGAGGGCGCACAAGCTGGCGAAGCAAGCGCGCACTTTCAACGCCATTTCCGCGGCTTGCCGCGCGGCCCACGCCCCTTGTGAAAAGTTTCACACTATCCGCTTGCCCCTCCCAAAGCGGCGAACCACCTTTCCGCCCGCATGGCTCTCACCACCACCGAACTCGAACTTCCCGACGCCGCCACCCGCGCCTCGCAGAGCGGCGAAGTCCAGGACATCCTCGGCGAGAAACTCATCCTCAACATGGGCCCGTCGCACCCCGCGACGCATGGCGTGCTGCGGCTCATCCTCGAGCTCGACGGCGAGATCATCACCAAGGCCACGCCGGACATCGGCTACCTGCATCGCGGCGACGAAAAGATCGCCGAGAACATGCACTACAACCAGTTCATCCCGTACACGGACCGGCTGGATTACCTCGCGCCCATCGCCAACAACGTGGCCTACGCGCTCGCTGTGGAAAAGCTCATGGGCTGGACGCTCCCGCCGCGCGGGCAGGCCATCCGCGTGATCTGCTGCGAGATCGCGCGCATCTCCTCGCACCTGCTCGGCGTCGGCTGTTTCGCCATGGATTGCGGCGCGATGACCGTCTTCCTCTACACGTTCACCGAGCGCGAAAAAGTGTATAACCTCGTCGAGCTGCTCACCGGCGCGCGCTTCACCACCAGCTATACGCGCGTCGGTGGCCAGACGCGCGATCTGCCGGACGGCTTCCTCCCGCTGCTCGAGAAATTCCTCGCCGAACTCCCGGCGGTGCTCGACGAGACCGACAACCTGCTTTCCCGCAACCGCATCTTCGTCGATCGCAC
>JAYVNN010000031.1:0-7519 GCA_043758435.1 Chthoniobacter sp. | reverse complement strand
AAAAGCTCGGGGCCATTGTCGAGCACCACGGGCGAGCCGCGGCGGCGCGCGTCATTGGCCACGCCGTAGAGCCATTTGTCGCCCTCGGCGTAGCCCTCGGAGACGATGTTGCGCGCGTCGATGTAGGCGAGGCCGGCGAGCCCGTCCTGCTCGGCAGCGAGCGAGTCGGTAATCATGCGCCGCACGATGTCCGGCGTCGGCCCGTCGAGCCGCGCGACGAGCATGATCTCCGGGTGGCGGAAATCCGCGGCGGACGAATAGCTGCGGAAATACGGGTTGTTCAGCGCGCCGGAAATCTGCCGCTGGTTTAGGCCGAGCACCGCGAGTTCGGAGTCCACGGCGGCGGCGTTGACGATGCCGACGGGCGCGGCGGAGGTCACGCGGTCGCCGGGGTATTTCGGGGCTTCGGCGATCTTCAGCGGCACGCCGCGCATGAGGGCGATGAAGCGGATCTTGTTCGACTCCACCGGGCCGAGCGGGTGGTCCGGCTCGCGCAGCTTCCACCAGAAATTCGCGGTCATCGCCTTGCGCAGAGGCTCGGCGATCGAGCGGTCATAGTCGAGGCGGGTGATCTCCTCGGTCTTCGCGCATTTCAGCCCGAGTATGTGGTCCTTCGCGATCCCGCGCTTGTCGGCGTAAAAGCGCGCGAGGTCTGCCGAGTCGCGGTCGTTCTCGTTGAAAATGACGAGCGTGGCGGCGGCGTCCGGGTTGGGTTCTTCGGCAGTGCTTTTTGCGGCTGACACGAGGAGGAGCGCGACCGCGCAAATGGAAAATGGAAAATGGAAAATGGAAAATTTCATCATGCTTCGAGCCGCATGCCGTCGTACGCCACGCGCACGCCCGCGGGCAGCGTCGCTTCGGTTTCCGCGTGTCCGAGGTCGTGGCAGAGATGCGTGAACCACGTCTGCCCCGGCCCCACTTTCTCCGCCAGCGCCAGCGCCTCGTCGATGTTCATGTGGGTCGGGTGGGGCTTGTGGCGCAGGGCATCGACGATGAGATGCCTCACTCCGCGGATTCGTTCAATCGCCGCCGCGGGCACCGCTTTACAATCGCTCAAATACGCCACGAGCGGCACGCCGCCGCGCGAGAAAAGATAGCCGTTCACCGGCGTGCGCCCGTGCTCGACGGGCAGCGGCGTCAGCTCCGTGGCCCCGAGCGTGAACGGCCCGCCGATGACGTGCGGCACCGGCAGCATGTAGCCCGGCCAGCGGTTCTCGCCGTTGAACGCGAAGACGAACACGCGCTGCAAATCGCGCATCGTTTCCGCCGACGCGTGGATCGGCAGCTCGCGCCCGCCATGGCAGAACACGCGCAGGTCATCGAAGCCCATGATGTGATCCGTGTGCGCGTGCGTGTACACCACCGCATCCACGCGCCGCACGCGCTCGCGCAGCGCCTGCGCGCGGAAATCCGGGCCCGTGTCCACGACCCACGCGGCCTCCGGCGTCTCGACGTAAATCGAGGAGCGGGTGCGTGAGTCGCGCGGGTCGGGCGAGCGGCACACGGCACAGTCGCAGCCGATCATCGGCACGCCCTGCGAAGTCCCGGTGCCGAGGAAAGTGATCGTGAGTGCCGCCATGCGAGCGCGCACGTTTTCACAAACACCATCTACCCGCAAAGCGGAAAGGCGGAGTCCGAGAAACGGTGGTTTCTCAACCGCCGCTCCTCGCTTCCGCGTAGCGGCATCTTTTACCCTCGTTTCGGGAGCAGGGAGTGAAAGAAATTCTGCAAAGGCTAGCGTAATTCGTCCCAATATTTATCGTCCTTTTCGCATGCCCGCCCGTAGCCTTGACCTCGTTCGCAAAGGACTGATTTCTGTCAAATACCGACAGGAAAGGCTGAAACTTGACGTGCCAGTATCAGAAGACCCTGCTCGGAAGATCGCTCTAGTTGCTTACTCGGATCAGCCTTTCGACGCACGCACCTCTGCGGTGGCGGCGGTTGAGGGGGAGCTTGATGAGGTGGGGCTGATGAAGTTGCGTCCGGTGGGTGCCCCGATTGTTGCTCAATGTCTGCCAGACCATGTGCTTTTTTGGAAGCAGACGCCGGGGGCTCCAAAATTCTTGGAGCGGGTTTCTGCGGGGAAAATCGCTTCGTTTTTCCAAAAACATCAGGACGAACTCTCACCGGATGCGGTGTATCGGGCAAAGGTGTGGGGGCGGATGAATGAGGCTTGGCAGAGCGATTTTGTCGATGTGGGGCTGCTGCCGGTGGTGGAGCAGGCAGCAGGAGAAAGCCTGCGCGGACTGCTAGAACGAGCGGTAAAAGCGACGAAGTCTTCGCTAGGCTGGGGGAGGGAGATGAGCGCTGCGGATGGCGGGTGGCTGCTGAAATCGGTCTTTTGGCTGCTGGCTGCGAAGATCCTGAAGGATAAAGGAGTGCATGGGTTTATGCGCGGGGATTTGCGGGAGCTGGAAGACGTGTATCTGAAGCTGGCAAAGCACTACGACAAGCACGACCCGCGACCAGTGCAGATAGATGGATCGCGCAGGCGCGATGCGTTACTCGCGGCAGCGGAGATGATTCAATCGTTTGGACATTGCGGCGCCGTCACTACCGAGTCGCTGGCGTGGGTGTATGAGAGTGCTTTGATTGACCGCGCAACCCGGCAGAAGCTCGGGACTCACAGCACGCCGACATGGATGGTGGATGACATCGTGGCGAAGTTGCGTCCCTGGATCGAAGCAATGCCGGTAGATGAACGCCGGGTCTGCGAGCCTGCGTGCGGTCATGCGGGATTTTTGATTTCTGCGATGCGTCTGCTGAGCGAGCTATTGCCAGAAGACCGCGCCGGAGAACGCAAAGCCTACCTTCGCAAGCGGCTGTACGGGATCGAGGTTGACCCATTCGCGTATGAAGTCGCGCGGCTCTCCTTGACGCTGGCCGATGTGCCGAATGACAACGGCTGGCTGCTGGAGAATAAAGATATGTTTTCCGGCGATACACTCAGCGCAGCGGTGTCGAAGGCGACGATTGTCTTAGCGAATCCGCCATTTGAAAGATTCGGCGACTTACGTCCCGCTGGAGCCATGCACAACCGCGCCGATGAGACGTTCCGGCAAATCGTGGATGCGGTGCCGGTGGGCGGTGTTTTCGGAATTGTGATGCCTCAAGGAATCCTCCACAGCACGCAGGGCAAGGCGCTACGAAGGAAGCTGCTCGACGAATACGAAATCTCGGAAATCACGCTCTTTGCGGACAAGGTTTTCAACTACGGCGAACCGGAGACTGCGGTGATTCTCGGGCGACGGGTTGGGGGTGGGAAGAGGTCGGGAATGGTGCGGTATCGGCGGGTGCGCGAGGAGCAGGTTGAGTCTTACAAGACAACCCTGGTGCCGAGTTCATTAGCGATCATGCCGACGAGCGTCTTTGAGGCACGGGCTGGCAGTCTATTCGTCCCTCAGCTCGCGGATGTGTGGAGAAGCATGAAGAATAGGCCGACGCTCGGGCGGTTTGTGACGGGTGGACAGGGGCTTTCACATAAGGGAGCAGATGACCCCACTTTACCGTCGGGTTCGGTCGTTGAGAGCGATGTGCCAATCGAGGGACACCCAAAAGGATTCGCAGGGTGGGACGAGAACCAACTTACTCATGAACTCCCGAAGGCGACGTGGCTTGATTTGAATCCTAGGACGATCAGTCGCCCACGGCACGGCACGGTAGTCGGCAAGGCTCAAATCCTTTTGAACTACGCGCGAGTGAGTCGTGAAGCATGGCGATTGAAGGCGTTGCTCGATTTGAAGGGGCGTCCTGTAACGTCTCGATTCTTGGTCTTTCGTGCAGTCACGAGAAGCATTAACCTCAGTGTCACTTGGGCGATCTTCAACTCACCCGTTGCCAATGCGTTCGCCTACAGCCACTCGTCCAAAAGAGACGTGCTCAGTGGGGACATGCTCGATTTACCCGTCTTTCCCATGGACGACGGTTCCTTTGAAAGGCTCGATGAATCCGTGACCGCCTATTTCCAAGCAGCCAAAGGCATGAGCTTATTGCCACGGAATGCGAAAGTTCAATCAAAGGAGGAAGCCAAGCAACTTTCATTTGTCTTGCCTGGCGATCAATTGTTGAACCTGCCCGCCGAAGAAGAACTTAAATACCTGCACTGGCGGATCGATGCCGAGGTATTGCGGCTTTACGAGCTGCCAGCGGCGACGGAGCGACGAATATTGGAACTCTTCACCGGGGTTCAACGTCGCGGGGTGCCATTTGTCCAGGCGGAGTATTTCCCGAAGGGCTTCACGAATTTGGATCGTCTCAGTGACTTACTCGCTATCACCGCGGATTGGGCCAAGACCAACCGCCGCCGCTGCAATCTCATTCGGAAGGATGTCCAAAAGGGGCTCAGCGAAAAGGAACGAAAGGAGCTTAGCTGGCTCGAATCACTCGCTGATGCACGCATCGCCTACATGGATATTTTGGAGCCGCCAGTCCCTGATGAAATCGAGCGGACAGTGGAACGGCTGAAACGCGAAGGGAAATGGCCCGGATAACTCTCAGTCCACATCCCTACCGGTATCCGCCGACGGTTCATGTCCGCCGTCATGGCCCTGCTGGATACAAGGACTATCGCGATTACCGTCCGTGGCTCGAAGACGAGTTTTTGTTTCGCTGTGTCTATTGCCTCAAACGGCAGAAGTGGGCTCGCACAGACATTTGGTCCGTGGATCATCTGGAGCCTCAAGCCGATGCCCCCGAGCGGGAATGCGACTACGACAACTTGGTGTTGACGTGCCAGTGGTGTAACAGCAGGAAGCTGGCTGACCGAGTTCCCGATCCGTGTTCTGTGGCGTATGGGAAATGCCTCGCGGTGAATGATGAAAGCGGCGAGGTCGTTCCTTTGAATAACGATGGGAGGATACTTGAGCGGGTTCTCAAACTGAATCATCCAGACCAAGTGCGGACGAGACGGGACAGGCTGCGTAGCCTCACGATCATCGCAAAGCACGCTCCGGAAGACTGGAAAAATCTGATGTGGTTTCCAGAAGACCTTCCAAATCTCCGCCGTAAAAATCGTGGGGGCGACAACACACGCCCTGAAGGAATCGAGCAATGCCACTACGAGCAAAAGCGAAATGGCCGGCTCCCGGAGATGTACGAGTGAGTTAATTCCCTATTGATTGCCATTATGGTCGGAGTGTTATCCACCTCCGAGGTTCTATTTCCGCGTCGCGCTCGCGGGTCACATGAGAAGGTCTTTGATCACGTTGCCGTGCGCGTCGGTGGGGGGTAGTGGCTCAATTGAAAAAATCTGTCCTCCTGAGCTGCGCTCTGGGGATACCAAAAAACCGGCCGCGGGTGTAGTGGCCAAACGGTGCGCGGTCAGAACCCATTTGTGCCCGCTGTCCTGATCCGATACGCTCAGCGGCGGCATGTCAGAAACCGAGACGAAACACCGCGCGCCGCGCATCCCGAATCATGAAATGATCCGGGCCATTGGGCGCGGGTCGTACGGGGAAATCTGGCTGGCGCGTTCGCTCCTCGGGACGTGGCGGGCGGTGAAGATCGTGGACCGGCGGACGTTTGAGAGCGACAAGGCGTTTCAGCGCGAGTTTGAGGGGATGTCGAGATTCGAGCCGATCTCGCGCGGGGATGCGGGCTTCGTGGACATCCTCCACGTCGGGCGCGAGGAGGGCGGACACTTTTTCTACTACGTCATGGAGCTGGCCGACGACCACCTCGGCAGCGGGCCCATCGACTCCGCGCGCTATGTGCCGAAGACGCTGAAGAGCGAGCTGTCGCGGCGCTCGCGGCTGCTGGCGGATGAGTGCGTGACGATCGGGCTGTCGCTCTCGAAGGCGCTTGGGGCCTTGCACGCGGAGGGGCTGGTGCATCGCGACATCAAGCCGGCGAACATCATTTTTGTCGGCGGCGAGCCGAAGATCGCGGACATCGGGCTGGTCGCGGCGAGCGGGCAGGCGTCATACGTGGGCACCGAGGGTTACGTGCCGCCGGAGGGGCCGGGCAGCGTGCAGGCGGACATCTACAGCTTGGGAAAAGTGCTCTACGAAATCGCGATGGGTAAAGACCGGATGGACTTTCCCGCGGTGAGCACGCGGCTCGCGGAGCTGCCGGACAAGGTGATGCTGATGCTGCTCAACGACGTGCTGCTGCGCGCCTGTGCGGGCGATCCCGCGGAGCGTTACGCGACGGCGGAGGAGATGCACGAGGACCTCGTGCGGCTGCGCGACGGGCGGCCGCTCGTGGCGCGCGTGCGGCGGCGGTGGCCGGTGCTGGCGGGCGTGGGCGCGGTGGTCGCGCTCGCGGCTGCGGGCTGGCATTTCATGCAGGTGCAGGCGGAACGCGGCGGGGTGCTGATCGAGACAGAGCCGCCGGGCGCGATGGTTGTGGTCGAGGGTGTCCTGCGGCCTGCACCCGCGCATTTTGCGGAGCTGAAAACGGGCGCGCATTCCGCGCATGTCATGCTCAAAGGCTACGAGCCGGTGGATGTGAAATTCGACGTGTCGGCCAAAGTGGAAGCGCATCCGCCGAAGCTGCGGCTCGCGCACGGGGTCGGCGCGGCGGAGTTGGCGTCGGTGCCGGCGGGCGCGGAGTTCGAGCTGCGGCTGGGCGAGGTCGTGGTGAAAACGGGGACGACGCCGGCGGTGCTCGCAGCTTTGCCGACCGGCGAATACCAAGTGCGGATGCGGCTTGACGGGCGGGAGCAGACCGCGCTGCTGGAAATCACGCGCGGCGAGACGGCGGCGGCGGAGATGGAATTCGCGTCGGGCAAAATCGCGGTGACGAGCACGCCGCCGGGCGCGGAGATTTTCGCCGACGGGAAACGTGCGGGCACCGCGCCCGCGGACATCGCGCTCGCCGAGGGCGCACATGAGATCGTGGCGAAGTACCGCACCTGGCCGGAGCAAAAGCGCACGGTCTCCGCGGAGCGCACGAAGACGAATGACGCGGCGTTCGAGTTCATCGGCGGGAGCGTGAAGATCACGAGTTCGCCGGGCGGCGCGACGGTGCTCGCCGACGGCACGGAAATCGGACGCACGCCGCTGCTCATCGAGGAGCTCGAGCCGGGCATGGTGCGCTACGAACTGCGGCTCGCCGGTTTCAAAAATCTGGAGGTCAGCGGCACGGTGCAGCCGGATGGGCAAACGTTCCTGCCCGCGCGGTTTGTCACGCGCACGGGGCCGGCCCGCGGGCAGCCCTGGGAGAACAGTCTCGGCATGAAATTCGCGCCGGTCGGCGAGCTGCTCATCGGCGTCTGGCCCGTGCGGGTGAAAGACTACGAGGCCTTTTGCGCCGACAAGGCGCGCGCGCGGCCCGTGGCGGATTTTCCGCAGGACGGCACGCATCCCGTGGTGCGGGTGAGCTGGGAAGACGCGACCGCTTTCTGCGCATGGCTGACCGCGAAAGAGCTCACCGCCGAACGCCTAGAAGAAGGCCAGCTCTACCGTCTCCCGACCGACGCGGAATGGAGCGCCGCCGCCGGCCTGCCCGACGAGGGCGGCGCGACGCCCGAGCAGCGCGACGGAAAAATCCGCGACTTCCCGTGGGGCAAAGCGTGGCC
>JAYVNN010000030.1:0-7541 GCA_043758435.1 Chthoniobacter sp. | reverse complement strand
GTGGGCCGGTACCACGGCAGGCCCACGTCCCACTCCATGTCGCTGTCGTAGGTGAAAAGCTCGCCGTCGGCGTTGAAGTCGAGGTCGTAGGCGTTGCGGAGACCGCCGGCGAAGAACTCCCATTTTTTGCCGTCGGCATCGGTGCGCAGGATTTGGCCGTAGGGCGACTTGAGCTTGTCGAAAAAGGTGGCCACCGGGTCTTTGATGCGCGGGAGAAAATCGTCCTCCGCGTAATGCTGAAACGGCGAGTCGGGCGCGAGGCCCTCGACGGGCGGCGTGCTGTTGCCGTGCGCGATGTAGATCATCTTGTCCGGCCCCACGACCATCGCATGCGCGCCGTGTTCGCCGCCGCCGCCGGGCACTTTTTTGAACAGCTCGGCCTTGTCCAGATTGCCGTCGCCGTCCGTGTCGCGCAGACGGTAGATGGCCTGCCCGTCCGGCCCCTGCCCCGACACGTAGAGGCTGTCGAAGGCCCACAGCATACCCATCGCCGCGCCCACTTTGAGCTGAATCCAGTCCTCCTTCGCGATGTGTCCTGCGTCATCCAGCGTGAGTCGCAGGATGCCGCCGTCGGGCGCTTGATTTTGCGGCGAAATGTAGAGCCGCCCTTTGTCATCCACCGCCATCGAAACCCATGAGCCGTCGCGCGGCGTGGCGGATTTCAGCAGCTCGATTTTGAAACCCGGCGCGACTTTCAACTGCTCGGCCGGCGTGGCGGCGGTGGGTTTTGGGTCGTCGGCAAAAGCGTGCGCGACAGCGAGGAGAGCGGGGAGAAGCAGGCGGAGTTTCATGGCGGCGGAAAGGCGAATGAATCGCACCGCGCCGGTAAAGCGCAAAGTGCGCGGGTACGCGCGCCGGGGAGCACACGCGTCCCGCGTGTTGGTTTCGGCGTCCTCGCCGAAACGAACTTTTGCGGGGAGTGTCGCCGCGCGCGGAGCTCTTGCCACGAGATGCACGCCCTCCCGGGCAAGAGCTCCACACCCGCAGACCCACCCCGCAAAAGTCCGCCGAGGCGGGGACGCCTCGGCCAACACGCGGGACGCGTGTGCTCCCCTGAACGCGCTTGACTTGCGCACGCCGCCGGGCGTCTCCTTGCGGTCGGTTATGCCTGCGGCTGAAACAGTGGTCTTGTTCACACGCGACGGCGAAGAGGTTCTTCGCCGCCAACTCGGACCCGGCGCGTACGTCATCGGGCGCTGGCACGAGTCCGATCTCCACGTCATCGGCGACCTCGTCTCGCGCCAGCACGCGCGGCTCGTGGTCGAGGAGGGACAGGTTTTTCTCGAAGACCTCGGCTCGAGCAACGGCACCTTCATCAACGGCGCGGCGATCACCGAACTCACCGCGCTCCCGCCCGGCGTGCGCGCCCATCTCGGCCTCCGCAACAACCCCGGCGAGCCCGGCGTGCTCACGCTCGAGATTCCCTGCGAGCGCGCAACCGCCGCGCCGTCCGACGCGCTCGCGCAGGTGCTGCCGGATGAGTTTTTCCGCGGCAAAAAATACGACGTGGGCCCGATGATCGCGCAGGGCGGCATGGGCGCTATCCTCGACGCGCGCGAGGCCACCATCCGCCGCTCCGTGGCGATGAAAATGATGCTCACCGAGGGCGAGCCCGACGACCTGCGGCGCTTCATCGAGGAGGCGCAGATCACCGGCCAGCTCGAGCACCCGAACATCGTGCCCGTGCATGAGCTGGGGCTGGATGCGGAGGGCAAACTTTTCTACACGATGAAGCTGGTGAAGGGCATCACGCTCTTGAAAATCCTCCAGCTCCTCGGCCAGGGCGTGGCCCAGACGGTGCAGAAGTATCCGCTCACCGAGCTGCTGACCGTTTTCCAAAAAGTGTGCGATGCCCTCGCTTTCGCGCACAGCAAAGGCGTGCTGCACCGCGACCTGAAACCCGAGAACGTGATGATCGCGCGCTACGGCGAAGTGCTCGTCATGGACTGGGGCATCGCGAAACTGGTGAAGCCCGTCGCTGCGCCGAAAGAGAGCGGGGCGAAGCGCGAAGTGGACGTGAAATCCACGATCATCCAGCTCGCGCGCGGGAAGAAAAACCCGCATGCCACGGCCAGCGGCGCGATCATGGGCACGCCGGGTTTCATGTCGCCGGAGCAGGCGCGCGGCGAGGTGGACGACCTCGATGCGCGCAGCGATGTCTTCGCCCTCGGCGCGATCCTTTACACCATCCTCACGCTCGAGTTTCCCTTCGACGGCGCGACCGCGGAGGAGATCGTGGAGAAGGTCAAAACCGCGCAGCCCATCCCGCCCACGCTGCGCGTCCTCGGCACGCGGAAAGGCGGCGGCGCGACCGTGAAAGGCGCACCGCCCAAGGCCGCGAAAGGCAAGCCGCACCTGCCCGGCGGACGCGTGCCCGAGGCGCTGAACGCCATCACCATGAAGGCGCTCTCGATGCGCCGCGAGGATCGCTACCAGACCGTCGAGGAATTCCAGGCCGACCTCGCTGCGTATCAGGGCGGGTTCGCCACCAGCGCCGAGCACGCGGGCTTTGGCCGGCAGCTCTGGCTGCTCGTGCAGCGCAACAAGGCGCTCTCCGCCTGCGCTGCCGCCGTCTTCCTCCTCATCAATGCCTTTGGCGTCACCGTCCTCGTCTCCCAGCGCCAGATGACCGCCACGCTCGCCCAGCTCCGCGGCACCGCACCCACTTTTCAGGCCCAGGCGCAAAACCTCGTCAACGAGGGCCGGCTCGACGACGCCATCGAGAAGATCGACTTCGCCCTCCAACTCGCGCCCGCCAATCCCGACTACCACCTCTTCCGCGCCAACACCCTCGAAGCCGCGCAGAAACTGAGCGCAGCCGCCGCCGAGTACCGCCGCGTCCTCTTCCTCCGGCGCGGCGATGAAGCCGCGCAAAAAAACCTCGCCCTTTGCACCCAGCTCCTCGCCGACAACGGCGGCGACGGCCCGCTGAAACGCGAAATCCAGGTGCGCCTCGCCGACCAGCTCAACGCCCAGCAGCGCAGCGTGGAGGCCGGCCCGCTGGTCGCCATTCTCGGCAAAGTCAGCGGCGACGCCGCGCCCGCCATCCGCGCGCGGATCAAGGAATACACCGTGCAAAGCGGCTGGAGCGACAGCCGGCTGAGCAATGCCCGCACCGGCGGCTTCGCGCTCGATCTCAGCCGCCTGCAAGTCACCGACCTCGGCAAACTCCAAGGCCTCCCCATCGACGAACTCAAGCTCGACTACGCCATCATGGACACCCTCGCCGGTGTCGAAAAGCTGTCCCTCACCGCCCTCAATATCAGCAACACCAAAGTCACCGACCTCTCGCCTTTGCGTGGCCTGAAACTGCGCCGCCTCGACCTCGACAACACCAAGGTCATCGACCTCGCGCCGCTCACCGGCATGCCGCTCGAAAGCCTGAGCATGAACAGCGTCCGCGCCACCGACCTCAGCCCGCTGCGCGGCGCCCCGCTGCGCAGCGTCCACGCCAGCAATACGCCCGTCGCCGACCTCACTTTCCTCGCCAGCGCCGAGATCGAAAGCCTCTACCTCAACGACACCCGCATCACCGACCTCGCCCCGCTCCAGGGAAAAAAACTGCGCCTCCTCAGCATCGTGAACTGCCCCGGCATCTTCGACCTCACCCCGCTCCAAACCCTCGCCGCCCTCGAAGAACTGCACCTCCCCGCGCAGGCCATCGACTGCGCCGCCCTCCGCGACCTCCCGAAACTCCGCCGCATCCGCATGGACGAGCGCGCGCCCGACCTCATCCCCGCCGCCACCTTTTGGGCCGAGATTTTCCCCACCTTCGACAAAGCCGGCCCCCTCCGCACCGCCCTCCAGCGCACCTGCCCCAAAGTGCTCGCGCCCCACGCCGTCGAGCAGACCGCCGACGGCAAATTCATCATCGACCTCCACGGCATCACCCCCCGCGATCTCAAGGCCCTGAGCGGCCAGCCCGTGCGCGAACTGCGCGCCAACGGCACCAGCGTCTGGGATCTCAGCGCACTCGCGGGCGCGCCGCTGGCCGTCATTCATTTGCAAAACTCCGGATTCCTCGACTGCCACCAGCTCGCCGCATTCCCCACGCTCGAGGAGATCATCCTCCCCGTGAATCCCAACTACCTCGAAGCCCTGCGCCAGCTCCCCAAACTCAAATACCTCAGTCGCGAATGGAACGCGGAAACGAAACACGCGAGCACGACTGCCGAGGAATTTTGGGCGGCGTGGGAGGCGAAGAAAAAATGACGGCCGCGCCGCGCGCGTTCCACCACGCGGCATTTTCATCCTTCCTAAGATCGCGTCCCCTTCCGCATTCTCCCCGCATGACCAAACTCCCCACGCTCCTCCGCACCTCGCTCGCCCTTCTCGCCACCTCGGCGCTGCTCCACGCCGCCCCCATCCCCGATGAATACAAGACCAACGGCTGGGCCATCGGCTGCCAAGCGTACACCTTCAACCACTTCACCGTCTTCGAGGCCATCGAGAAAACCGCAGCGGCTGGCGGCAAGGTCATCGAGTTTTTTCCGGGACAAAAACTGAGCAAGGAGCAGCCGGATGTGAAGTGGGATCACAACGCCTCCGACGAAGTGATCGCCAAGGTCCAGGCGAAACTCGCGGAGCACAAAATCAAAGCGGTGAACTACGGCGTGGTCGGCATTCCGACCGAGGAGGACGAGGCGCGGAAGATTTTCCTCTTTGCGAAAAAGCTCGGCCTTCGCGCCGTCACCACGGAGTCGTTTGAGGCGATCGATACCATCGAGAAGATGGTCAAGGAATATGACATCAAGGTCGGCTTTCACGACCACCCGCGGGTGCAGGCCAAGCCGACCTACCGGATGTGGGATCCGTATTTCATCCTCGAACTGACGAAGGGCCGCGACGAGCGCATCGGGGCCTGCGCGGACACCGGCCACTGGCAGACCTCGGGCATCAATCCCGTGTGGGCCGTGCGCACGCTGAAAGGCCGCATCATCAGCAGCCACATGAAGGACAAACTCGACTACGGCCCGAGCCACGACGTGCCCTACGGCACCGGCGTCGGCGAAATCGGCCGCGTGCTCGACGAACTCAAGGCGCAGGGCTTCGACGGGAACATCTCCATCGAATACGAACACAACTGGGACAACTCGCTACCAGAGGTGACGAAGTGCATCGACTTCGTCCGCGAGTGGAAGCCGAAGAAGTAGCCGCAAATCAAACAACGGCGGGCGTCGCAAGGCGTCCGCCGTTTTTTTTGCTCCCGCTCTCACCAGCGCGGTGCCGCACTGTAGGGGAAGCTGCCAGCTTCCCCTACAGCGCGCCCGCTTCCTCCTCCGGCAGCGGCTGTCCCTTCGTCTCCGGCGCGAAGATCAGCGTGACGAGGCCTACGAGGAAAATCGCGCACATCGTCATCGCCGAATAGCGGAAGGGCAGCGGCTTTTCAAAATGCCCGTACAACTGCTGGCTGAGCACCGAGGAAAAGAAGCTGCCCGCTGCCGCCGCGAAGCGTCCGAGATTGTAGCAGAAGGAAACTCCCGTGCTCCGCAGCCGGCTGGGAAACAGCTCCGGCAGATAGATCGCGAACCCCGCGAAAACGCCGAGCTGCGCCGCGCCCATGAGCGGCATCATCCAGTAGGCGTCCTGCGGCGAGTTCATTTTGTAATAGACAAAAACCGTGACCACCAGCGCCGCGGAGAATCCGCAGGCAAACGCAAACCGGCGGCTGACCGCATTCGCGACCCGCGTGAAAATCCACATCCCCACCGCCGCACCGAGCATCTGCCAGAGGTAGGCCCAAAACTTCGCGTCATCCACCTGTTCCTTCACCCACTTCGCCACATCCGGCACGCCTGCGGGCACAGCAGCTTTATAAAAGTTCGAGAAAACCGCCGTCTGCAAATCCACCGCGTACTCGCCGATGGCCCAAAGCCCGACCACGCCGGTGGACGCGATGAGCGCGCCGACGGCGAGATTTTTCCGCCAGCGGACGGCAGCGAGAAGACTGCGGTACGGCCCGAAAAGCCCGCCATGCACGAGCCGGCCCGATTGTTTCAGCGCGAGCCACGACTCCGGCTCGCGCAGATATTTCCCCGTGAAAATGACCATCACCGCCGGCACCGCGCCGATGAGAAACATCCAGCGCCAGCCCGTGCCGCTCTGAATCGTGCCCGCCTTTTCCAGCGTGGCGATGCCCTTCATCGCGAAACCCGCAGTGACATTGCCGACGGTCGAAAGCACTTGCAGCAGTCCGAGCGATTGCGCCCGTGCGCCGCTCGGCACCGTCTCGGCGATGAGCGCCACGGCGAGGCCGAAAACGCCGCCGACACCCAGCCCGGTGAGGAAGCGGCAGACCGTGAAATCCAACGCCGTGCGGCTGAAAAAACTCAGGCCGGTGAAGCCCGAATAAATCAGGATCGTCAGCGTGAGCATTTTCGCCCGCCCGTATTTGTCGCCGAGCGAGCCGAAGATCAGCCCGCCGATGCCCCACCCGATGAGAAACCAGGCCGTGACGACCTTGCCAAAATCCTGCACCGCCGGATCCGATCCCACCTTGCCCATGAGCGAGCCGAGCGCCGGAATCCGCGCCAGCGAAAAGAGCCGCGGGTCGAGGCAGTCGAAAAACCACGCCGCCGACGCCACGGAAAAAACGAACCAATGATAAGGCGTGAGCTGACGCCACCAAGAGGCGGAGGAGGAGGGAGCGGACATGCCCGCGGAAGATGCGAGCCGCATCCGGCACGGCCAAGCAAAAAGGCGGTGGCGTCGTCAAGGACGCGAGGGCTTAGCCCGCTTTCTCCGCCGCCTCGCGTTTCATCGCCGCGGAGAGCTTCATCACTTTCTGGCGCATGATCTTCCCGGATTTGAATTTCACCGTCGCGCGCGCCGGAATGACGAAGCTGCTGCCCGGCTGGTTCGGGTTGCGGCCCACGCGCGGCTTGGTGAGCTTCACCTCGAGCACGCCGAAGTTGCGCAGTTCCACGGTGTCACCTTGCGCCAGCGCGTCGGTGATGAAGTCGAGCGTCTTTTGCACCACATCGAAGACCTGATGCTGCACGAGTCCAGTTTCATTGCTGATCTTAACCACCAGCTCTCTTTTCGTTAAAGTTCCCATAGTTTTTGAATGGCGGACGTAATCAGCGAATGCCGGTGTCGGCAAGCGGTTTGGAAAACATTCTTCGCCCGCGAATCGGCTCTGATAAAGGTTTCGCGGGCGATCAGCGGAATTCGCGCGGTGGCGGCGCGGGATAGGTTTCCGGCGCGATTTCCGACGCTGTTTTGAAATGCACCTTGGCCACGCTGCGCAAAATTTCCGGCCCGCGCGCGGCCACCAAATCTCGCCCGACCTGCTTCACCAGCGCCGATGCGCCGCGCGGCAGTTCCTTTTGAAACTCGCTCCCGCTTTTCCGCAGCCAGTCGATGAACCGCTCGCGCGCCAAAATGGACGCCGCCGCCACCGCGAGATCGCTTTCCGCTTTCGTCCGCTGCTCCAGCACGATGCCGCGCCCGCGCTCCATCAGCGCGCGCTCGATGAGCTTCGGATTGGCAAACTGATCGCTCAGCGCGCGCGGGCAGTCGGGCCGCTGTTCGAGCAGCGT
>JAYVNN010000029.1:0-7548 GCA_043758435.1 Chthoniobacter sp. | reverse complement strand
TGCATGACCTCCACGCCACGCTGCTCCAGCTCCTCGGCGTGGATCACAAGCGCATGACTTTCCGCCACGAAGGCCGCGACTACCGGCTCACGGATGTGGCGGGCGAGGTGGTGAAAGCGCTGCTCGCCTGAGCGGTCAGATCGTCTGCGAGAGATACCCGCCGTCCACGCGGATGTCGGTGCCGGTGATGAAGCTGCTCGCTTTTTCCGCGGCGAGAAAAACGCAGGCACCGATGAGTTCCTCGCTTTTGCCAAAGCGCTGCATCGGCGTGTGGCCCCAGATGGCCTGGGTGCGCGCGGTCGGCGTGCCGTCGTCGCTGAAAAGCAGTTTGCGATTTTGCTCCGCGGGAAAAAAGCCGGGCGTGATCGTGTTCACGCGCACGCCTTTCACCGCCCACTCGCGGGCGAGGAATTGCGAGAGCGAAAGCACGGCCGCCTTGCTCGCGGAGTACGCGACCACGCGGGAGAGCGGCAGGTGCGCGGAGACGCTGGCGATATTGATGATCGAGCCGCGCCCGCGCGCGCACATGCCGGGGCCGAATTCTTGGCACGGCAGGAGCACGCCGCCGACGAGGTTGAGGTCGAAGTTCGCGCGCCAGTCCTCGAGCGCGATGCCCTCGAACGCGCGCTCCGCCGTGACCGTCACGCGCGCATCATTGCCGCCCGCCGCGTTGACGAGAATCGTCGGCTCGCCGAATGCCGCCACGACCGCCTCGTGTGCCGCTTGCACCGACGCGCGATCCATCGCATCCGCGCTGAAAAAATGCGCCTGCCCGCCGGCGTCGCGGATCGCCTTCACCCGCGCCCCGCCGCGCTCGGCGCTGCGTCCGAGCACCGCCACTTTCGCCCCGGCGGCGGCCAGGCCGTCCGCGAGCGCGCCGCCGAGCACGCCGGTGGCACCGATGACGACGGCGGTTTCATTTTCGAGATCAAAAAGGTGGGTCATAGGATTTTTGGAAAGAGCGCCGAGCACAGCCGAGCTGCCGGGACTTGGCAAGCGCGACCCGGCTCAACGAACCAGCGCGGCGAGGAGGAACCACGCGATCATCGCGCCAGCGATGACCAACTTGCCCACAAGGCCCGCGGTGGTGCCGAGGAAAGTGCCCCATGTGGATTTGCCCGCGGGAAGCAGTTTCTGGCCGCCGATGAGTTCGCCGAGCAGCACGCCGATGAGCGGGCCGAGAAAAATGCCGAGCGGGAAAAAAAACATCCCGACGACGGTCCCGAGCAGCCCGCCGACCGCACCCCAGCGCGTCGCGCCGAAATGTTTCGCGCCGAGCGCCGCACTGCCGAAATCCACCGCGTAACTCAGCGCCGTGAGCACGACCAGCCCGGCGATGCCCCACCAGCCGATGCTCCGCGCTTCGCCGAGCGCGAGGTGGTGCATGATCGCCGCGGCGAGAATGACCGTGGTGCCCGGCAGCACCGGCACGACCGTGCCGACGAAACCGGCGAGCATGAGCCCGAGCGTGAGCGTCCACCAAAGCGCGGCGGTCATGGCCAGTTTCGGATTTTCGATTTTCGATTGTCTGCGGGCACAGCGGGACTTAAGACGGCACACGTCCAAATCCAAAATCCTAAATCCAAAATCCTAAAATCCCATGCCTCTCCCGACCGGTAGCCAAGCCCCCGACTTCACCCTCAAATCCAAAACTGCCGACGGCCTCCAGGACGTTTCGCTCAGCGCGAATTTCGGCAAAAAAAACACCGTCCTGCTTTTCTTCCCGCTCGCCTTTACCGGCGTCTGCACGCAGGAAATGTGCGACATCTCGGGCGGCCTCAGCGCCTACTCGGATCTGAACGCCGAGGTCATTGCGATCAGCGTGGACAGCCCGTTTGCGCAGGAGGCGTGGGCGAAAAAGGAGAACATCGGCCTGACGATCGCGAGCGATTTGAACAAGGAAGTGACGAAGCAGTACGACGTGGTTTTCCCCATGCTCGCGGGCGTGGGCGACACGGCGGCGCGCGCGGCGTTCGTCATCGATAAGGCGGGCGTGATTCAATACAGCGAGCAGACGCCGACCCCGAAAGACCTGCCCGATTTCGCCGCCGTCAAAGCCGCGCTCGCGAAGCTCGGCTGACGCCGCACAGCGCGCCGCTGTAGGGGAAGCTGTCAGCTTCCCCCCACAGCGCGCGCGGCCTTTCGATTTAGGGCAGACTCGCGAAGCGCGCCGCCGCCCGCTCCCACTCGTCGCGATCCTGCGGCTCGTAGCGCTCGATGGCAAAAGACGCGCGCACCGTTTCACGCAGCGCGGCGAGCGACGCGAGGTGACCGAGCGTGACCGCTTGCAGCAGCACGTTTCCGAGCGCCGTGGCTTCCACCTGCCCGGCGAAAACCGTGCGTTCCGTGGCGCTCGCCGCGAACTGATTCAGCGGCCCGCTCTGGCTCCCGCCGCCGACGATGTGCAGTCGTGCAATCGCGCGCCCCGTGACTTCCTCCACCTCGGCGAGCGTGCGCCGGTAGAGCAGCGCGAGACTTTCATAAATGCAGCGCGTGAACTGCCCCGGCGTCTCCGGCGCAGGCTGCCCGGTCTCGCGGCAGTAGGCGGCGATTTTTTCCGGCATCGCGTCGGGTTTCCAAAAGCGCACGTCGTTCGGATTGATGAGCGCGCGGAAGGGCTCCGCGAGCGCGGCCTCGGCGGCGAGCGTGGCGTAGTCGTACTCGCGCCCGGCGAGCGCCCACGCGCGCCGGGATTCCTGAAGCAGCCAGAGCCCGACGATGTTTTTCAAAAAGCGCGTGGTTCCGCCGAAGCCGGCTTCGTTCGTGAAATTGTGTGCGCGCGCTGCGTCGCTCAGCAACGGCGCGGGCAGTTCCACGCCGAGCAGCGACCAGGTGCCCGAGCTGAGATACGCCCAGTCCTCGCCGCTCGCCGGTACCGCCGCGACCGCCGCGCCGGTGTCGTGCGAGCAAGTCGCAATGACCGTGAGCGCCGCCCCGCCCAGCTCCGCCGCGACCTCCGGCAGCAGCCCGCCGAGCCGCGTGCCCGACGGCACGATGCGCGGGAAGATTTTCCGCGGAAACGCGAACGTCCCGATGAGCCGCGCCGACCACCCGCGCGTCACGGGATTGTAGAGCTGCGTGGTGCTGGCGAGACTTTCCTCGATCACCGCCACGCCGCTGAAAAGGAAATGCAGCCAGTCCGCGACGGTCAGAAAACGCTCCGCCAATTCCAGCAGCCGCGGACTGCGCTCCTGCTCGGCGAGGAGTTGGTAAGGCGTATTGACCGGCATGAACTGGATGCCCGTCTCGGCAAAAATCAGCGCCGCGCCCGGCGACACGAGCGCCGCGGTGTAAGGGCCATCCGTGCGCGCATCGCGGTAGTGGTGCGGCAGCGCGAGCATCGGCTGGCCCTCGCCGGTCAGCACGTAGTCGAGCCCCCACGAATCCACGCTCACACTCTCCGCTCGCACCCCGCGCTCCGCGACTTTGCGCAGCCCGGTTTTCAGCTCATCGAAAATCCGCAGTACATCCCAGCGCAGCGAGCCCGCGATTTTCACCGCGCCATTGGGAAAGCGGTGGACCTCCTCCAGCGTCACCCGCCCCTCGTGCAGCCGCCCGAGGATCACGCGCCCACTTTCCGCGCCGAGATCGCAGGCGATGTAGTGCTGTGCGTTCATTGCGCCCCGCGCGCCCTCTTTTTACGGAGTGACGGAGAGCCGGAGAAACATGCGCGGGTGGGCGGTGTCGATGGGCTGGGTCGAGCGGTAAGTCACGGTCGCGGTGCCGTCGCCGTTGTTATGGGTGCCGACATAGGTCACGGCATTCGTGTCGTTGACCCAGTTGGTGAGGTCGGTGCTGTAGAGGACAGCGTAATGCACGCCATCGGCGGAGAGGTTCCGGCGGTAGGCGATCTTGAGGAAATTCTGGGTGCCGGCGGCGACGGTGAAAGGCGCTAAGGTCGTGACCGGGAGGCTGCGCGAGGCGGCGCTGCCCATGTTCGAGCCGGTGGCATATTCAAAGAAGTCACTGATCCCGTCGCCGTCCGTATCGCCGGTCGGCGAGCCGGTAAAAGGCATGCTGTTGGCGAGGCCGGGTGAGCCGGTGAGGAGGGCGCTGGAGCGCCAGTGGGTGCCGTCGTTGTAATAGACCGAGCCAAGGTTGGGCGCAGGGTTGTTTAAGACCAGGCTGTAACCCGCGACATCGGCATCCACGGGCCACGGCTCGGCGGTGCCGTAGGTGAACTGGGCGATGGTCGCGCCCGTCGCACCGGTGACGATGAGCTGCTCGCCGCTGTTGGCAAGGTTGCCCGTGTAAGCTCCGGCGACCCGCACGGCCGCATTGTTGCCATAGCGCAGGAGAAAGGCATTTACATTGCTCGCGACAACGATGCTGCCGCCGGGCGGAATGGTCAGGAGCGCCGGGTTGCTCGTGCCGAAATTAAACAGCACACCGTCTGTCAGCGCGACGTTGCTCAGATCGACATCGGTCACTCCGGTATTCAGCAGCTCGACATACTCGAAGTGATTTGTGACATAGCCCGCCCCGATCTCGGCATTGGTCGCGTTCGTCGGATGATACATGATTTCCGAGACTGCCAGATTCGCCGCGCTCGCCGGCACGGCGTTGACGACAAAGGCCGAGTTGGTGAGCGGCGACCAGCTACCGTTGCTGTAAAGGCGGGCCTTCACGGTCTGCGAGGAATTCAGCGTGATCGCCGAGACATAGGCGGTCCCGGCGGGCAAGCCATTCGAGCCGCGCGGGTCGGAGCCATTGGTCGTGTAGTAGATCGTGCCC
This sequence comes from Chthoniobacter sp., assembly GCA_043758435.1. GTDB lineage: Bacteria > Verrucomicrobiota > Verrucomicrobiia > Chthoniobacterales > Chthoniobacteraceae > Chthoniobacter. The sequence continues at coordinate 2,814 of JAYVNN010000029.1, read as the reverse complement.
GCGGCATAGGTGTAACCGGCGGGCGGCGTGCCGGCATAAGGGCTGAGGGTGACCTGGGTGCCCACGTTCACATTGCCGCCATACTGGCTGCTGTTGGGCGGGCGGAAAACGGTGGGCACAAGCAGATTTCCCGAGCGGGCCACGGAATCCGCCGCGGTCACGGTAAAGGTATTCGCGTTCGGGACACTTTGAATGACATACAGGCCATTGGCCGGGCTGCTCGGGGCGCCACTGGTAAAGGTCAGGTAGGCGCTGGCGGTGGCGACCTTGCCGTGGGTGGTGGCGGTGACGGTGATGGCAGTGCCGGTCTGGTTATAAGTCCCGGTCAGCGGCAGGTTTTGCTCGTCAATCCAGGCGAGCCGGGCCGTGAGCCAGTTTTTCATCCAATCCACCTCGCCGGTGTTGACGTTGCCGTTGCTGTTGAAATAGATGCGCTGGTCATAGCCGGGCGCGTTGGGCCAGGTATAGGTGCCGAGGATGGGCCACCTGCGGTAGTGGCGCATGACCGCGTTTTCCTGGAGCGGAGTGAGGGTCGCCGGGGTGTTATTACCGACGGGGGTGGTATTGCCGTTCAGCAGCGTGCTGGCCTCGGCGTCGATCTCCGCCATGAGTGGCGCGGTGGCGAATAGCCCGCGCCGCAGTTCCCAATAGCGGTCCCAGTGCCGCAGTTCATAAGGATTCGCCCCGGTGGTGTGCTGGTGCAGGCGCGGGAACCAGGCGTAGTCCGCCCCGCCGAGCTGGGTGTAATACCAGCCGGTGGGGTCGAAGCCATTGAGGTAGTCGGCATTGCCAAAGGCCAGGTTGTAGTCCCAGAGCGGACCGTTCTTGAGTTTGCCGGCGCGGTCTTTCCAAAAGTACTGGCTGAGCCGGTAGCCGTCGATCTGCTTGGCGATCTCCACGAACCATTGGTTGTCGATGAAGGTGTCGCGGTCGATGTAAGCTTGGTAGCCAAGCGCCGGATCGCCAAAGTTCGCGCCATTGAGCGCCGTCTCGAAGTTATTAAAGAACGTGTTGAGATAGGTGGTCTGCGCCGAGTTCCAGGTGCTTGGTTCCACGCTGCCGATTTCCACCCCGCCAGCCGCGGTGTTGAAAAACGTGTCGCCACTCCCGGTGCGGTCATGTTTGAAAATGTAACCGCCGGTGATGAGTGTCGGGTCGGTGGTCAGCGAGTTGATTTTAGGGATGTCCACGCGGTCTTTGCCGGCCTTGATCCGCTCCACGAGCACATACACGCCGCGGTAATCGCTGGCACTCACGGGCTGGCCGGGCTCTTGGTTGAAAAACACCTCGCAGTATTTCGTGCGCATGGCAAAGCCGTTGCCGCCGGTGAGCAGCCGGCCGCGCGTGTAGGTCAGGAAGTTCCGCATCAGCGCCTTGTCATCGTAGGGCGCGTAGAGCACCCAGTCGGATTCCGCAGGCAGGCCAAGGACGGAGACGTGTTTGTCATTGCCGGAGTCATCCCAGAGCTCCCAGGCATACTGCTTTTGCGGAAAGCCCGCGGAACTCGACCCGCGCACATGGGTGCCGCAGCGTCCTTGAAAGTCCACTGTGGGCGAGGTCAGGCTGGCGCGGCCGGTAACATCCTTGTCGATGGCGACCGCATAGGAGTAGCGGTAAGGGCGGGCGGCGTTCGAGTCGGTATAGCTGTCCACCGGGATGCCAAAGCTATCGAGCACAATGATCGGCAGGTGCGAGCTAAAGACCTGTCCCGAGCCATTGTAGTTGGTCAGTGTGGAATCAATGAGCAGAAAGGTGCGGCTGCTCACGGGGCCGGGCAGCAGGTTCGGGGTAAAGATGCGTGCCCGCAGGTTCATCGTGGTCGAGACGGTGAAGGCGGGGGGCGGGCTGCCTGGAGTGTAAATTGCCGAAGCTGCGCCGGGCTCGGTATTGTCTGTGGTGTAACGCACGACCGAGCCTGCTGCCACGGGGGCGGTGATGGTTACCGCGGCGGGTGCAGCCGCGGTGATCAGGCCGCCGGCGCGCGACCAGACCACGTCTTCCGCCGGGCCGCCCGGAGCCTGCGCGGTGCTCAGACTGGTCTTGGCTCCGGGCGTCGCAGGCTGGAGATAGCCCAGCGTGCGGGCCGCGCCCTTTTCCCCGTAGGAGATGTCCTGAAACTGCGGCCCGTAGGTGAACTGCGACGCCAGGGTGACGCCGTCGGCTTTGACCAAGGCGAGATAGCCAGCATCCTTTTGCAGCGTGAAATTGGTATGCAGCAGGGCGATGTTACTCGTGCGGTTTTTTGCCGAGGCATAGACCACGAGATACCCATACGGGCCCAGCGGCACCGAGGGGAAAGTCCACATCGAGTTATTGCCCTGCGCATTGGTCAGCCGCCAGCCGGAGAGGTTCACCGTGGCGTTCTGCCCGTTGTAGATCTCGATCCAGTCCGACGAGTCCGTGTCCTCGTCCTCCAGCGTGCCGTTGTTATCCACCATGAATTCCGAAATCACCGGCCCGCCCGTTTCCACCGGCAGTTCGATCGTCGTGGTCAGCACCACGTCGTCGAGAAACATGTCGAACGAACTCGATTCCGCGCGCACGGAAAACCCGAACTTATTGCCCGACAGCGGCACGAATCCCGGCACCGGCAGATCGGTGAAAATCGCCACCCCGCCATAGGTCACATCCAGCCCGTTGGCATCCCAGTGGACCGCCACCGTGCGATAGGTCGTGTCATAGACGAAAGTGCGCGGCGAGTTACCCACGCTCACCCCGCCGGCAAAGACCTCGATCGAGGGCAGGTCACTCCCGCCGTTGTTATAAATGTCCCACGCGACCGTCAGGCCGCCCGTCATCGCAAACCCACCTTCG
>JAYVNN010000028.1:0-7560 GCA_043758435.1 Chthoniobacter sp. | reverse complement strand
ATCCCGCCGGGTGTTTTTCATCAGCTCACGAACACCGGCGAGACGCCGCTGCGCATGATCTACTGCTACGGTCCCGCGGGCGACGTGGCGCATTGGCGGCAGGAACTCGACGGCACCCTCCCGCGCGCCGGCGCGGACGCGCCGCCGCTGCCGCCCGGCGCGTGGCCGCAATGCACCGACGCGCCCACCGCGGGCGAAACCGCCAACTGAGCGCGCCTGCTTTTTCCCTTTCCACTTCCGCTTTCCACTTTCACCTTTCCCTCATGACCGAAGCCCAGCAGCAGATGATCGACAAAGCCTTTGAAATTCTCACCGAGCATTTCGATCATGTCGTCATCGCCGTGGGCACCTACGACGAGGACAAGCAGTACACCACCACCGCCTCTTACTACGGCGGCGTGGCCCCGGCCATCGGGCTCTGCAAACTCTACGAAAACCGCTGGACCAAGGAGCACCTGTGGGGCGCGGATGACGACATGGATTAGCGGGCGCGGTAGTCGCTTTACGAAGCGACAGTTTTTTCTCTCCCCTGCGGATTCCGGGTCGCACATGGTCTGCGGCTCACTTCGGTCTCAAACACACCCATTTTCCACATGACCCTCGGCATCATCCTCAACGGCGTCACCGGACGCATGGGCACCAACCAGCACTACCTCCGCTCGATCCTCGCGATCATGGCGCAAGGCGGCGTGCGGGTGAGCGAAACGGAGCGCCTCATGCCCGCGCCGATCCTCGTGGGGCGCAATGCCGGCAAGCTCGCGGAACTCGCCGCGCTCGCGCCCACGGGCGTGACTATCCCTTTTACCACGAACCTCGGCGAGGCGCTGGCCGACCCGGCGAACGTGATCTATTTCGACGCGCAGACGACCACGCGGCGCTTCGACGGCGTGCGCGAGGCGATCTCGGCGGGCAAGCATGTGTACTGCGAAAAACCGATCGCGGTGAGCACGGACGAGGCCTGCAAACTCTACCAACTCGCGAAGGCCGCGGGCGTGAAGCACGGCGTGGTGCAGGACAAACTTTGGCTGCCGGGCATCGTGAAGCTGAAGGCGCTGATCGACGCGGGATTCTTCGGCGAAATCCTCAGCGTGCGCGGGGAATTTGGCTACTGGGTCTTCGACGGCGAGCATGTGAAACCGCAACGCCCCTCGTGGAATTATCGCAAGGAAGACGACGGCGGGATCATCGTCGATATGCTCTGCCACTGGCGCTACGTGCTCGACGGGCTCTTTGGAAATGTGCGCGCCGTTTCCTGCCTCGGGGCCACGCATTTGAAAACGCGGCGCGATGAAAAAGGCGCGACGTTCGACTGCACGGCGGACGATTCGGCCTACGCGACGTTTGAGTTGGAGGGCGGAGTGATCGCGCAGTTCAACAGCTCGTGGACCGTGCGCGTGCGGCGCGACGACCTGCTCACGCTACAAGTCGATGGCACCCACGGCAGTGCCGTCGCCGGCCTGCGCGATTGCGTGGCGCAGCATGCCGGCGCGACCCCGCGCTGCGTGTGGAATCCCGACCTCGACTCCCCCGTCAATTTCGCCGACGGCTGGAACCGCGTCCCCGCCTACCAGAGCTACGACAACGCTTTCAAAATCCAGTGGGAGCTTTTCCTCCGCCACGTCGCGCTCGACGAGCCCTTCCCGTGGACGCTCCTCGAAGGCGCAAAGGGCGTGCAACTCGCCGAACTCGGCCTCGACTCCTGGGCGAAGCGCGCGTGGGTGGATGTGCCGGAGCTGAAGGGGTAGCGCGGTCAGCGGCGCGTCGGCGCGGTACTCGCGGGCGTCAGCTCGAGACGTACGGACTCGCTCGGCGCGGGATTGGGCGGGCTGCGGAAGGTTTCGCGGCGCGCGGCATCGAGGATCACGAGTTGAAAATTGGCGAGCCGTTCCTGGTACTTCGCGGGGTCGTCGGTGCGCGTCCAGACGGTCACGGCTTCGAGCGGCTGCTCGCTTTGCAGGTCCACCTCCCACCAAGTCTGCGCGTCGGTGCCGGTGGTGTGCGTGGAGGTGCCCGCTTTGAAATGGCCGTCCGTGCGCCCGTCCACCGCGTGCTGCGCTTCGCCGTTCGGCGTGGTGCTCGACTGCTTTGCGCGGCCTTGCGGCGCGATGTTTTTTCCGCCGGAAAAAATCTGCACCTCCGCGAGCGTGAGTGGCTTCCCGCGCGGCAGTTCGATGCGGACGAAACGGCCCGGCACATTCTTCGGCGCGGGCGGCGGCGGATGCGCGGTCTCCGGAGCGGCGCTGGTGCGCCGCGAAGACCACAGCCACATCCCGCCCGCGCCGAGCAGAACCGCTCCGAGGACGATGCACACCATCGTCCGCACACCGACGGGGCGCGGCGGCGGCACTGGCAAGACGGGCGCGGTAACAATCGGCGGCGGTGGCGGCACCGCGACCATCCGCAGCGTCGGCGCAGCCACCGCGCTGAGTTTTTGCGAGACGTTGTTTTTGCCGAGCGCGGCTTCGAGCGATTGCAGCGCGAGGGCCGCCGACGCGGGGCGCGCAGCACGGTCCGGCGCGAGCAGCGCCATGATCCACTCCGCCGTTTTCGGCGGCACATCGCGCCGCCGCTGGAGCAGCGGCACCGGCTCCGCGGTGAGGCGCGCGTGCGCGATGGCGGGTTCACTTTCACCCTCGAAAGGCAGGGCTCCCGTGAGGCTCACGTAGAGCGTGGCGCCGAGCGTGTGCAGATCCGCGCGCGCGTCCGTGGGCTCGTGGCGGATGACCTCGGGCGCGAGAAACGCCATGCTCCGCCACGGGATCGCCTCGCCCGGCGGCACCGGCTCCGACGGGTGCGAAAGCAGCGCCACACCTGTCTCCGCGAGCCGCGCGTCAAGCCGTCCGTGCTCGCTGCGTTTCACGAGGATGCGGTGCGGATGCGGGTCGCCGTGCCGCAGCCCCGCGAGGTCGAGCGCGGCGAGGCCGAGCAGGCAGTCGGTGGCCATGGAAAGCGTGTCCTTCACATTGAGCGGCGCGCGCGTGGTGAGCCAGTCGGTGAGCGTCTCACCCTCGGCGTAGGCGTAGGCGGCGTAGGCTCCGTCGGCGTCGTGGCCGAGTTCGAGGGCGGGCACGAGATTCGGGTGATCGACCGCAGGCAGCCGCGCGGCGTAGGTGGCAAAGGCCGCGTCGTCCACCACGTAGTCCGCGCCGTCGTCGGGGATGCGCTGGAGCCGCGCCGCGCGTCCCGTCTGCGCATCTACCGCGCCGTAGCGAATTCCGGCAGGCGTCTCCAGGCGGCGGCGGACGTCGAAGCGTTCCGACATTTTTTCAGCGCGCGTTTTCCACCGCGGCCAGCGCCACGAAGCGGTGCGTGAGCGTGCCGTCGGGCGCGGCGTGGGCGACGGTCCAGCCCTTGAGCGGTGAGCCGTCGCGGTTTTCGCGGACGCGCGCGCAGCAGCGGTTTACGAGCACGTCGGCATGGTGAATGTGCTGCTCATTCAGCCCGTGCCAGTGCCCGCTGAAAGTCCCGCGCAAGTTCAGTTTGTCGAGCCGTGTGAGCAGCGCATCCGCATTGCGCGGGCGGTAGGTCGTGCCCGGCCCGAGCGGGAAATGCGTGAACGCCACCGTCGGCGCGTGCGCGTCGAGCTTCGGCAGATTTTCGTCGCACCACGCCAGCGTCGCGTCCGCGATCACCGTGCCGTCGAAGTCCAGGCCCTGCGTCGTATCCAGCCCGATGAACTGCCAGCCGCCGTGCGTGTGAACATAGTTCGACCGCCCCGGATAAGCCGCGTCGTACGCCGCGCGATCCTCATTCGTCTGGTAGTCGTGATTTCCCGGCACCGCGAAAACCGGCACACCGAGCTGATCGAGGCAAACCCGCAGCGCCGCATATTGCTCCGGCGTCCCGCGATCCGCGAGATCGCCCGAGATCAGACACAGCGCGGCCTGGGGCGCGCTCTCCCGCATCCGCGCCACCACGTTTTGGAAAAATGGCGCACACTTTTCATCCGAGAAATGCAGGTCATTGACCGCGATGAAATCGAATCCGCCCTCGGCCGCAGCGGCACGGGCCCATGAAGTCATGGCCAGCGCCGTGGTCAGGCGCAAAGCATCGCGGCGGGTGATCGGGAGCATGTCCGCCATGCTGCCGCAAAAACCCGCGCCAGCGCCAGCCAAACTCAGGCAGAGTTGGCGAGTGGCCGCAGTCCCGCGCGCCCCTGCGCCTGAACTTGCCGATTTAGTGCACCGTCATTCACTGCCACTTCTGCACGCTCTGCTTCAGCACGTCGAAGGCGGTGGCGCGGCCGCCGCGGGCTCCGAGTTCGTCGCGGAAATCCTCGACGTCGGTCTGCAGTTTGGTCACGCGCGGGTAGGCGGTCGCGCCGCGGGTGGTGCGGATTTGCTGCGCGAGCGTCCAGAGCGCCTTGGGCATTTTCCAACTGCTGTGCGGGACGGCGGCGGCTTTTTTGTCGTCCGCGGAGCTGTGCGTGAGCGTGAGGATGTGGTGGAGGAGGTCGCCGAGCGCGGCGATGTCGATGCGGATGTCGGCCTCGTAGGCGGTGACGTTGCCCTCGCGGATTTTTTTGGCCTGCTCCCAGCCGGTGATGAGCACCTCGCCGAAATCGCCGACGTGGATGCGCTCGGCGGTGAGCCGTCCGTGGACGAAGCCCTCGCTGTGGGCAAAGGCGAGCGCGTCGCAGACGCCGTGGAAAATCGTCAGGAGTTTTTTGAGGTCGAAGGCGACGATGGCGCTGGACTTTTTCGCGTGCAGATCGTCGAGGATCTTGGCGAGCGTGGAGCCTTTCATCAGCTTCGCGGTGTAAAAGGCGCGGCCGTTTTCGTCGGTGCCCAGCTCGTGGAGCGGCTGGATGTTCGGGTGCTCGAGGCGTCCGATCATCTGGGCCTCGGCGATGAGCTGCGCGATCGCGGCGTCGCGCGCCGCCGCGCCTTCGGCGACGAGTTTCATCGCCACGATGCGGTCGATGTTGATGTCCTTGGCGCGGTAGAGCGTGATGGCGTTTTCGCGGGAGATTTCCCCGCCGAGTTCGTACTTGTTGCGGGTCAGGAGTTTTTCCGCCGAGGTGAGCTTGAAGGACTCCGTCTTGCCGAGTTCGCCGGCCTGGCTCTTGGTGCCGCGCAGCCGTCCGCGGAGGCTGCCAAAGAGTTTGTCGAGCGCCGCGCCGTTGGCCTTGTCCTGGCCTTTGTCGAGTCCGCGCCAGAGCTTTTCCGCCGCGGTGAGTTCCTGGGAAAACGGGGAGTTTTCATCGAGCATGCGCTCCAGTTCCTTTTGCGCCTGCCGCGTCTCGTCGAGATGGGCAAAGGCTTTGTCGCGTTCCTTGAGCAGATTCTGCCGTTCCTTTTCAAAATTCGCGGAACCCGCCGCCTGTTCCTCGCGGATTTTTTCGAGGCGAACCACGGCCTTGTCGCGTTCTTCGAGGAGATTCAGGCGCTCGCGGACGATTTCATCGACCTGCATTTTGTGGCTCTCTTTCAGGCGTTCGAGGCGGGCGATGACTTCGTCGCGCTCGGCGACGACCTTGCGGTGCTGGTCGGCGCGCTCGGCCATCTCGGCCTTGTGCGTGGCCTGAATTTCCGCGAGCCCCACGAGGTCGCCCTGGTGGGTTTGCGCGATGGCTTCGAGCCGCACGAGGGCGCGATCACGCTCGTCGATGAGGGTTTCGTTTTGCGCGGAAAGCGTATCGAACTGCTGCTTGTGGTGGTCCTTGGCCTTGGCGTGGAGGGCGCGCACCTCGTCGCGCTCGCGCTGCGCGGCGTCGCGCACGGCGTGGGCGTCGGCGATTTTTTTGGCGATGCTTTCGCGCTCGGTGTCGAGGGCTTTGACCGAAGTGCGGTGCTGGTCCTGCATCTGCGCGATTTGCGCGAGGGCGGTGTCCTTTTCCTGCATGACGACGTCGCGCTCGCCACTGAGGCTGATGATGCGCTGCTGCAGGCTTTCATTGACCTGCTGGAACTGCGCGAGCGTGGCGTCGCGCTCCGCGATGACGGCGAGGCGCTGCCGGTCGAGCGAGGCGATTTGCTCGGCCTGCACGGCGTTGACCTGCTGGAGTTGGGTGTGCGTTTCGTCGTGCTTTTTGATGATGCCGAGAGTGTCGCCTTCGAGCGCGATGAGCTGCCGCTTCTGGCCTTCGTTGAGCCGGGAGAGTTCGGCCACGGTCTTTTCCTTTTCCCGCACCGCGGTGTCGCGCTCGCGGCCCAGGGTTTCAATCTGCGCTTGCTGCGCGTTCGAGATTTCGGTGAGGCGGGCTAGGGCGGCGTCCTTTTCCGTGAGGAGCGCGACGCGCTGCTGGTTGAGGGATTCAAGCTGCTGGACCTGCGCCTGATTGACTTCCGCAAAACGTGCGAGGGCGGCGGCGCGCTCCTGCACTACGGCGTCGCGCTGCTGGGTGTGGGTGGTGAGCTGGAGCTTGTGCGCGTCGGCGGCCTTGGCAATTTCGGCCAGGGCCTGGTCGCGTTCCTTGATGATTTCGTCGCGCTGTTTGGTGAGCTCTTCGAGGTGCCGCTTCTGCGCCTGGTCGGCCTGGGTGAATTGTTTCAGCGACTCCTCGCGCTCGCTGATGAGCGCGGTTTTTTCCGCGGCGAGCGCGGCGATTTCCTTTTCGCGCGTCTCCTTGTTTTTCGCGAGTTCGGCGCTCAGACGGGCGCGCTCCTGGGTGAGCTGCTGGCGCTGCTGGGTGAGTTCCGCGATCTGTTTTTGCTGGACGCCGGTGAGCTGGGAAAGTTCCCCGGTAGCCTGCTCGCGGGCGTTGACGGCGGCCAGGCGCTCGGACTCGGCGGCGGTGAGCTGCTGTTTCTGGGCTTCGTGGATCTGGCGCAGTCCGGCCACGATGCGCTCGCTCTCCTTGGTCAAAACCGCGCGCTCCTGCTCAAGGCTTTCGATCTGGCGCTTCTGCGCCTCCGCGATTTCGGTGAGGCGGGCGAGCGCGGCCTCTTTTTCCTTCACGATCGCCGCGCGCTGGGTGCCGAGCGCCTCGATCTGCTGGCCTTGCGTGGCGTTGATCTCGCTCAGCCGCGCGACGGCCACTTCTTTCTCGCGGAGCACGGCAGCGCGTTCGCGTTCGAGGGATTCGACCTGCTTTTTCTGCGCGTCGTTGATTCCGATGAGGCTCGCGCGCGCGGCGTCGTGGTCTTTCGCGAGCTGGTCGCGCTGACTCACGAGCGATTGGATTTGCGCCTTCTGCGTCTCGTTGATTTTCGCGAACTGCGCGTGCGCCTCGTCGCGTTCTTTGCGCAGCGCGGCGGTGCCGAGGGTCAGCGCGTCGATCTGCTTTTTCTGCGAGTCGCTGACTTTGGAAAAGAGCACCACGGGCTTTTCCTTTTCCTGCAAAAGCGCCGCGTGCTGCTGGCCGAGCGCGGCGATCTGCGTCTGCTGGGCCTTCGTGATTTCGCCAAAGCGCGTCATCATTTCGCCGCGCTGGGCGAGGAGGTCGTCGCGCTGCGCGGAAAGGGCGGCGATCTCCTGCTGCTGCGCGGCGGCGGCGGCGGTGAGCTGCGCGGCGAGTTCGTCCTTCGTCGCGATCAGGCCGGCGCGCTCGCTGGCAAAGGCGGCAATCTGGCCGCGGTGTTCGGTCACGAGCTGGCTGAGCGCTGCGGCGGCTTTTTC
>JAYVNN010000027.1:0-7573 GCA_043758435.1 Chthoniobacter sp. | reverse complement strand
GGACCCCATCGCCGCGGCAAAGGACATTCGCGAGACCTTCGCGCGCATGGCGATGAACGACGAGGAGACGGTCGCACTGATTGCCGGCGGCCACACTTTTGGAAAAACGCACGGCGCGCAATCCGCGACGAATGTGGGGATCAATCCTGAAGGCGACGAGCTCGATTCGCAGGGCTTCGGCTGGAAGAACAGTTTCGGTACCGGCAAAGGCGGCGACACGATTACCAGCGGCCTGGAAGTCACCTGGACCACCACCCCGGCGAAGTGGAGCAACGACTACTTCAAGCACCTGTTCGGTTTCGAATGGGAACTGACCAAAAGTCCGGCCGGCGCGCACCAGTGGCGACCGAAGAATGGAGCGGGTGCCGGAACGGTGCCGCACGCGCACGATGCCTCGAAGCGGATCGCGCCGTCCATGCTGACCACCGACATCGCCCTGCGGGCCGACCCGGCTTATGAGAAAATTTCGCGGCGCTTTCTGGAAAACCCCGACCAGTTCGCCGACGCCTTTGCCCGCGCGTGGTTCAAGCTCACACACCGCGACATGGGCCCGCGCGAGCGGTATCTCGGGCCGGAAGTTCCCGCCGAGGAACTCATCTGGCAGGATCCCATTCCCGCGGTGAATCACCCCCTGATCGATGCGCAGGACATCGCCTCGCTGAAGAGCAAAATCCTGGCTTCCGGCCTGTCGGTTTCGCAGTTGGTTTCGACTGCCTGGGCGTCTGCGTCCACCTTCCGCGGTTCGGACATGCGCGGCGGAGCCAATGGCGCGCGGATTCGTCTGGCCCCACAGAAGGATTGGGAAGTCAACCAACCCGCCCAACTCGCCAACGTGCTCAAGACGCTGGAGGAGATTCAGGGTGCGTTCAATGGTGCGGCCTCCGGCGGCAAAAAGGTTTCGCTCGCTGACGTGATCGTTTTAGCCGGCGTCGCAGGAGTCGAGCAGGCTGCGAAAAATGCCGGGCACGAAGTCGCGGTGCCCTTCACGCCGGGACGCATGGACGCCGCGCAGGAGCAGACCGATGTGGAAACCTTCGCCGTACTCGAACCCATCGCCGACGGCTTCCGCAATTACCTCAAGGGCAAATCCACCGTCCCGGCCGAGGCGCTGCTGATTGACAAGGCGCAACTACTGACCCTCACCGCGCCCGAAATGACCGCGCTCGTGGGCGGCCTGCGCGTCTTGAAGACCAACGCCGACGGCGAAAAACACGGCGTCTTCACCCATCGCCCCGAGATGCTGACCAACGACTTTTTCATCAACCTGCTCGACATGGGCACGGAGTGGAAACAGGTCTCTCCGTGCGGCAACGCCTTCGCCGGTTTTGATCGGCAAACCGGCGCATCCAAGTGGAGCGGCACCCGCTTCGACCTGGTCTTCGGCTCAAACTCCCTGCTCCGCGCTCTCGCGGAAGTCTATGGCAGTGCCGACGGTGAGAAGAAGTTCGTCGCGGACTTCGTCGCCGCCTGGACCAAGGTGATGAATCTGGATCGCTTCGACCTCGCGTAACTTTCGAGCATCGACCCTGCGCTTACTTCGGGAAAACCTCCGCCAGCGGCTCCGCAGCCTCGGGCACGGCGGCGCGGTAGTCTTCGCCGAGCAGGCGCGCGAGCGTGGCGGCGGTCTGCGCCTGCCAGACGGGCGCGCAGTTTTTGCGCTCGCCGAGCGGCGGGGTGTCGGGGCCGAGGACAGCGAGCCACATCTGGCCGGAGTCGGCGATTTTTTCGCCGTGGCTCGTCCACAAATCGCCGGTGCCGCGCCCGTGGTCGGTGGTAAAAACGAGCGTGGTCGTGCCGCGCATCTCGGGGATGGACTGCGCGGTTTCCCAAAGCTCGCGCACCCAACGATCGACGTTGCGCGCGCTCGCAAGGTAGCGGTCGTAGCGCTGGGCGTGCGCCCATTCGTCGGATTCGCCAAAGTTCACGTAGAGCACGCGCGGCTTGGCAGCGGTGAGGTAGCTTTTCGCGGCCGCGAAGACGAAGGCGTCGAGATGCTCGTCGGGCCAGGGCGGGATGATGTCGGCGGCGAGGGCTTCGAGTTCGGCTTTGCGCGGGAAGTCGAGATCGCGCGGGTCTTTGATGCCGGGCGTCCACATGGGGAGCTGCGAGCGGTCGCGGTTCAGGATCGCGGGAAGGGTCTGCCAGGCGTTGATGACCGCAACTTTCCCCGCAAAGCGTGGTCGCCCAAGCAGCCATTCGAGCACGTTCACATTCGGGTTGGGGATCGGCTTGTTGCTCTTGATCCGCTCGTCGGCGTGGCCGGTGAGAAACTCGCTGTAACCGGGATAGGAAAAGTTTTTGCCGTTGGTCACGCCCATTTCGCTGCCGGCGTCGCGGTTGCCAAAGAGCTGGCCGTGCAGCGCGATTTCGCTCCACAAAAACGGCATCACCCGCGCCCGCCGCGCCTCGGGCGTGTCCGCCCAAAACTGCTCGCGCACCCCGAGCACCGCTTCGGCGGGGATGCCGCCGTTGGTCTTATTCAGCAGTGGCTCCTCGGCTCCGCGGAAAACCTCCTGCCAGCGCAAGCCGTCGGTCGTGATAAAAAGGAGGTGCCGGGTTTTCAGCGCGGCGTTTTCACCGGCAAAAACAGACGTCACGAGGAGGAAAATGAATGGGAGGAGACGCATCCGCCGAGCCTGTCACAGGGCGCAGCGCAAAGCCAATCCCGCGCTGGGATGGCCGCAAAAGAGCGCAAGGAACGCAAAAAAAATTGAGCCATGCCGCAAAACACCATCCCAATTTTTGCGTTCTTTGCGCTCTTTCGCGGCCATCTCTCCGTGCCCAAAAATACGAAACGCCCGGGCCTTTCGGCCCGAGCGCCCCGTAGCCCATGAAAAATCGTGGCCGCTTAGTTCGACGCGAGGCGCATGCCCCGCGATGCCACCGGGGCTTTCGCCGTGGCCGGGGTCTTGGAGGCGACCGGCGCCTTGCCTTTGCCCGCCACACTCGCCACCAAGCTGTCGATGCCGGTGTGCCGGAAGGCGGTGTTTTTGCTGTAAGAATAGAGCGGCACGTAGTCGTCCAGGCCCACGCTGTCGGCGGGAATGGCGCTGGCATTCATCGTGCAGTCGAGGATCCACCAGCGGCCCGCACCCTGCCACATGACCCAGGCATGGCTGATGCGGTTGCCGCGTTTCATTTTGCCGATGACAAAGCGGGCGCTGGGATCCTGGAGCTGGTCGCACAGCCAGAGGGCTTTGTCCTTGCAGTCGCCCACGCGGTGCGCGGCGGTCTCGCTGGGGAGGGCGGGGTTGAAAGGATCGCTGTGCGCGTAGCGAAAGCCGCGGCCCTGGCGCATGAGGGCGGCCACGCGGCCGAGGTCGGGAGCGGTGCCGTTGAGGGAACTGAAGACTTGTTTCACCGGGCTCATGTAGGCTTCGTAGGGGGTGCGGCTGATCGTGGAGCCGAGATCGACGAGGGCGAAAGCGGAGAGTTGGGCGAGGAAAAGAGCGGCGAGGGAGGCGAGGACTGATTTCATATGGAGTATGATTGCTATAATCTCCATAACGTTCTAGCGCGCGGCGTGCCATGCCCTGCGCACTCGCAAAAACTCTTTGAATTTTCTCCCGCCTACACTGGCGACGCGTGCCGGATTGAGTGCGTTCGACCGCTCGCAAGTCCGGTATTTTCAAAATCGAGAGAGCCGCTTCCAAATTGAAAAAGAGGACGCCCCACCCATATTCCAAGCGCCTGCTGGGGGAAACGGACAGCTTCCCTACAGGCACGCCGCTTCCCTAAAAATCGCCCGCCACCGGCTCGCGCGGACAGCGAGTCGGTCGGCGAAAACCAGGCCAGCAAAAAAGCGCTTCGCCCCATCGGGGCGAAGCGCTTTGAAAAAATTACCGGCGGCGGGTTGCTGCTTAGTTCAGCGAAGCAGGCGCGGGATCGACATTCACCCGGCGACCCTCGCGGTCGAAACGGACGCGCCCATCGACGAGCGCCCAAATCGTGTAATCGCGGCCGAGGCCGACGTTCTTGCCGGGCAGGAATTTCGTCCCGCGCTGGCGGATGATGATGTTGCCAGCGGCCACGACCTGGCTGCCAAATTTTTTCACGCCGAGACGCTTGCTGACGCTGTCGCGCCCGTTCTTGACTGATCCCTGACCTTTTTTATGTGCCATTTGAGTGAGGAGTAAAAGTGGAGTGCGAAATCAGGCGGCGATGCTCGTGATCTTCACGCGGGTGAGGTGCTGGCGGTGGCCCACGGTGCGGTGGTAGCCTTTGCGGCGGCGGAATTTGAAATTGATCAGCTTCGGCCCGCGAAACTGCTCGACGACCTCGGCGGTCACGGTCGCACCCTTGAGCGCGCTGCCGGTGCGGATACTGGCCCCTTCACCGACGAAGAGGACATCGGAAAAGGTGGTCTCGCTGCCGGGTTCGGCGTCGAGTTTTTCGATCTCGATCACATCTCCCTGGGCGACGCGGTACTGTTTGCCGCCGGTTTTGAAAATTGCGTATGCCATAATGTTGCGTGGGTTGGAAAAAAGGAGCGGGAGACTGACATGCCTGCCCCGATGCGACAAGGGGTATTTTCGCAATTTTTCCCCCGACGCCATTCGCCGGTGGGACACTGCGCGGCGGGCGGGCCTTACTGCTTCGGAGCGTCGATCGATGGATCGAGATTGGGCACCGCCAAGGGAGCCGACGGCGCAGCGTAGGTCGGCAGGGGCTTCGTCCTGACGATCGAGGTGACCGCGGTCTGCGACGGCGTCTTTTTGTTCGCCACCACGAGGCGCGGCGGCTTTGCGCCCCACGCCGGGATGTCCGTGGTGGCGATGCGAAAGGCTTCGGTGCGGAAATTGGACGAGATATTCTGCTGCCCGTAACCCGCCTCATAGTAGAACACCGGCACGTAGCGGTAGCTCACGGTGTAGCCTTTCGCGTAAAAGCGCTGCGTGGGGCGGTAGTAGATGGGCTCGTTGCGCCGCTCCCGGTCGCCGCCGTAGCCGCTGGGGCGGTAGGTCCGGTCCGTGTCGCCGCCATACCACGGACGATAGGTGCCGTAGCCGGGATCATCGTCATACGCGGAAGCGGCGAGCGGGAGTCCGAAGACGAACGCGGAACCAACGGAGAGGAGGAGAGCGGTTTTGTTCATAAGATCAGGAAGGTGCGTGTTTTGTGCCACCGATTGCCGGTGGCGTCCAGCATTTCGTCTCGTCAGCCGCCGAGGTAGGCGGCGCGCACTTCGGCGTTCTCGCGGAGCGCGGCGGACTTGTCTTCCAAAATGATGCGCCCCGTCTCCAGCACGTAGCCGTAATGCGAAACCTCCAGCGCCAGATTCGCATTCTGTTCGACCAGCAGGATCGTCAGCCCCAGCTCGCGATTGATCTCCACGATCTTTTCAAAAATCGTCTTCACGAGCAGTGGCGCGATGCCGAGCGAGGGCTCATCGAGCATCAGGCATTTCGGTTTGCTCATCAGCGCGCGTCCGATGGCCAGCATCTGCTGCTCCCCGCCGCTCAACGTCCCGGCGGCCTGCCACTCGCGCTCCTTCAGCCGCGGGAAAATCCCGAAAACGTAATCCAGATCCTTCGCGATCCCCGCCTTGTCATTGCGCAGGTAGGCGCCCATCCGCAGGTTTTCCAGCACCGTCAGATTGGCGAAAACCATCCGCCCCTCGGGAGATTGCGCCAGCCCGCGCGCCACGATCCGGTGCGCGGGTTGGTTGGTGATGTCCTCGCCGTCGAAAGTGATCGTCCCCGCCTTTGCCTTCACGATTCCCGAGATCGTCCGCAGCGTCGTCGTCTTCCCCGCCCCATTCGCGCCGACGAGCGTGACGATGCTCCCTTTTTCAACCGTCAGCGAGATGCCTTGCAGCGCGCTGATCGAGCCGTACGAGACTTCCAAGTTTTTCAATTCGAGCATCCCCGCAGCAAAGCCGCCCGCTGGCGAAATGGAAAGCCCTCTTCGGTAATCCGCCACTTCACCGCTCCGCGCGCGGCACATCGCGCCAGCGGGCGGATTCGAGGACTTCGATCTTCTCCCCAGGCTGACGGACGATGTGCGCGGCGGCACCTGGCGTTTCCTCGACGAGCTTCAGCCCGCGCACGGGACCGAGGACGCTGACCGAGGTGGAGAGCCCGTTGGCCGTCATGCCGTCATCGGCGATGACCGTGACGAGGCTGTGATCCGTGAGGCCGAGGCCGGTGTGCGGATCGACGATGTGCGAATAGCGTTTGCCCGCGATTTCCACGCGCTGAAACATATCGCCGCTCGTGGCGATGCTGCGGTTTTTCAGCCAGATGATCTGCGGTGGCGGCGCACCAGGCGCATCGAGCGCGGCGACTTCGATGCGCCAGCCGGGCTGGCCGGGCGGGGCGTCGCTCGCCGTCATGTCGCCGCTGCCACCGACGAGCGCACGGGTGATGCCGCGCGCTTTGAGCACAGCGATGGCTTCGTCCACGGCGAAAATTTTCGCGATCGCGCCGAGGTCGAGACGCATCTCAGGCACAAGCAGTTCGGCAGTCTGCTGCGCGGGATCGAGCCGGAGTTTTTTGAAACCCACGCGCGCTTTCATCTCCGCGAGGATTTCCGGCAATGGCAGTTCCTGCTGCCGTCGCGCCCGCCGCCACACATTCACGAGCGGCCCGACGGTGATGTCGAACGCTCCATCACTCCGTTCCGCAAACTCCTGCGCACGCACGAGCACTTTCCACAGCGTGCTGCTCACCGGCACCGCTTTCCCCTGCCCCGACGTGCGCGAAAGCCGGCTCAGCTCCGAGTCGCTGTCGTAGTCGCTCATGATGCCATTCAGCACCGCGATCCGCTCAAACGCCGCGTCCGCCGCCGCGCGCGCCGCCGCTTCATCCGCCGCATAAAGCGAGACGCGAAACGGCAGCCCCATCTCGGCCTTTTCATAAACGAACTTCTGCAACTCCTCCGCCGCCACAGCACCAGCGATCACGACCACGCCAAGCGCCGCGGCCAAGACTCTTAATCTTAATCCTAATCTTAATCCTAATCGCACAGTCCCCTTCCTAGCCCACGCCATGCACGGATTCACCGAAAAATCTCCCACGCCACACGCTTGCCCGCCCCTGCTGAACGCCACACACTCCCGCCTGTCTCATCCCGCTCCCATGACCTCCGCCCGCCTTCTCACCACCCTCACCGCTGTCGCCGCCGCGTCCTTTTTTTCCGCAAACACCCAGGCCGAACCCGCCCCGCGCGTGCAGCTCAAGCCGATCAAATTCACCGAGTTCGATCTCCCCAACGGCCTCCACGTCATCCTCCACGAAAACCACGCCGCGCCCGTCGTCTCGACCTACGTGCTCTACCACGTCGGCAGCAAAAACGAGCGCCCCGACCGCACCGGCTTCGCGCATTTTTTCGAGCACCTCATGTTCGAGGGCAGCGACAACATCCCCCGCGGCAAGCTCGACAAATTCGTCTCCGGCGCCGGCGGAAATCTGAACGCCAGCACGTCCTTCGACCAGACCGACTACTACCTCAATCTCCCCAGCAACCAGCTCCAGCTCGCGCTCTGGATCGAAAGCGAGCGCATGATGCACGCGAAGATCGACGAGACCGGCGTCGAGACGCAGCGCAAAGTCGTGAAGGAAGAAAAGCGCCG
>JAYVNN010000026.1:0-21957 GCA_043758435.1 Chthoniobacter sp. | reverse complement strand
CCAAGCCTGCACCCTCCTCAGCGCCACCGTCATCTGCGGCCTCAATGCCCTCGCCGCCATGACCACCGGCTTCCTCTACCGTTCCAACGCCCGCCAGTACTTCCTGACCCACAACCCGCCCGACCCAGAAGCCGCCCAAGCCATCCGCCGCTACATCAGCCCACTGCTCCTCGGCATCGTCTTCTATGCCTTCCAAGGTCAGGTTCAGGTCTTCCTTATTTCCATCTTTGGAAAAACCCAGTCCATCGCCGAAGTCACCGCCCTGGGCCGGCTCGGCCAGCTCTTCATGTTTCTTAGCGCCTTTAATGCCACCATCCTCACCCCTTTCATCGCCCGCGTCCCCGTCGCCCAGCTCGCCCTGCGTTACACCCAGGCCATCCTCCTGACCGTCACCCTCGCCACCGCCGTCTCCCTCGCCACTTACTTTTTCCCCGCACCCTTCCTCTGGCTGCTCGGCCCCAAGTATCAGACCCTGCACCTCGAGCTGACCCTCAGCGTCATCGCCTCCTCCCTCGCTTTCATCACCGGCACCCTCTATGCCTTCAATAACGCCCGCCAATGGGTCTTTCACTGGACCGGCCTCACCACCATCGGCGGCCTGCTCATTCTCCAGGCCACCATGCTCACGCTGATGAAACTCGACACCACCCTGCATGTCATGCTTTTCGCCGTCATCTCCGCCGCCTACCCCATCCTCCCCTTCGGTGCCACCGCCCTCTACGGCTACTCCAAGACCGCCGCCGTCTGACCCACCCATGAGCCCAGGACTCCCAGCCTCACTCAAAGACACCTTCCGCCGAGGCGTGCATGGCCTCTACCATCTCCTCCTCGGAAAATTCCACCTCATTTACCTGCGGGAAAAAGGCCGCCGTCTTTTCGAGCAAAGCCACCCTCCCCTCGTCAAACTCGTGGACTTCGACGGCGTCCGGTTTGCCATCTTCATCCAGACCCACGGAGCCATCGAGGATCACATCCTCCGCCACGGCAACTGGTCCGGCGACCTCCTCACCATGACCAACCACTTCATCACGCCCGGTTCAGTTATCATTGAAATCGGTGCCAACATTGGCTTCGAGAGCCTTTACTACGCCAAAAAGCATCCCGGCTGCGTGGTTCACAGCTATGAACCTGGCAGCTATGCCTTTCACTCCCTCAGCGTCTCCAAAGCCTACAACCGGCTGGATAACCTCAAGGTCTTCAAACTCGGCGTCGGCGATCAGAACCAGCTTCTCGAAATCGCCAGCCCCACCGCCGCCTCCGTCAACAAAGGTCTCGGCTCACTCAAACAGAACGCGGACTTGGACGACTCTTATCAAAAGGAATCCATCCAAGTAGTCACCCTCGACAGTCACTTTCAGGACGACAAAACTGTCGCCCTCCTGAAAATAGACACGCAGGGATTTGAGTGGAACGTCCTCCAAGGTGCCGCCAAAACCATCGCCAAACACCGCCCGGTGATCCTTTTCGAGCACGAAGACCACTACCATCCAGACCCGCTGGCCGTCCGCCGGCTCATCGCCGACTTCTTCGCCGAAGCCTCCTACGACCTTTACCTCCCCAACCCCGACATCCTGCGGCCCTTCGACTTCCGCAATGCCCCGCACTGCCACACCGACGTCCTCGCCCTGCCCCGCAAGTGAATCCCCAACCCACGACCGTCTGCACCCTCTTTGAAGGCCATCATCATTTTGGCCTCGGGGCACTCGCCAACTCGCTCTTTACCCAAGGCTACCGCGGCGTGCTCTGGGCCGGCTTTCGCGGCCCCCTCCCGCCGTGGGCCCAGCCCAGCCAGCCTTCGGGTGCCACCACAGAGTTCCAAGTCGCCGAAGGTTTCTCGATCCGCTTCCTCCCGCTCGACACAGACTTGCACTTTGCCAACTACAAGCCCGTCTTCATGCTCGACGTTCTGCGCCAGCATTGCCCCGAGGCTGGCTCCCTTGTTTATTTCGACCCCGACATCGTGCTCAAGTGTACGTGGAGCTTCTTCCCGCAATGGCTCGCCTCCGGCATCGCCCTCTGCGAAGACGTCAACTCTCCCATGCCGGCCACCCATCCCATCCGCCACCACTGGCGGCAGTGCGCCGCAAAGAAAGGTGTAAGTCTGAGCCATGACCTCCACAGCTATGTCAATTCCGGCTTCGTCGGCCTCGCCCGTGCCGACATCGCCTTCCTCGAAACATGGGCCGGCATGCTCGACATCGTCGGTGGAGAAATAGGCGATCTCCACCGCTTCCACCTTCCGCCACGGCCTTACCCTTTCTCCAACTGCGATCAGGACGCATTGAACATGGCGCTCATGTCCGGCCCCTTTGCCATCAGCCTCCTCGGCCGGGAAGGCATGGACTTCCAGCCCGGCGGCTGGACGATGTCCCACGCCATCGGCATCCAAAAACCCTGGATGAAGTGTCTGGCGCTGGAAGCCCTTCGCGGTCACCCACCGAGCGCCGCCGACAAAGGTTTCTGGCGAAATACCGGCAACCCCATCCGCCTCTACGCGCCTCTTTCACATCTTATCCATCGGCTGGACTTACTCCTGGCCTCTGGCCTTTCTCGTTTTATCGGAAGGGCATGATGTCCGTGCAAAGACTGTTTCAGAAGACATTCTTCCGGCTGCGCGCGTTAGCCGCAGCTTTGGTCAGCAGTCCGGTCCGCCGTCTTTTCTGGTCCCTGCAAGGCATGCGCATTGGACGCTCCATCCGGCTCCCGCGGCTCCTGGTCACCTGGCCGCACCAAGTCTCGCTCGGCGATTGCTGCACATTGGAAAGCCTCATTCATTTCAAATTCGACGGCATCTGGAGTCATGGCCCTTGCATCGAGATTGGCCGCCATTGCTTTCTCGGCATGGCTTGTGAGTTCAACATCCGCCGCGGCATCCGGGTCGGCGACCATTCCGCCATCGCCTCGGGCTGCAAGTTCATCGACCACGATCACGGCATCACCGGCGAACGTCTCGACGAGAGCCCCGGCAAAGAAGCCGCGATTTGCCTCGGCCAGCATGTCTGGCTCGGGGCCAACGTCGTCGTTCTAAAGGGGGTGACTATCGGCGACAGCGCTGTCATTGGCGCAGGTTCCGTCGTCACAAAATCCATTCCCGCGGGGGAAATCTGGGCTGGCATCCCAGCGGTCAAAATCGGCATCCGTCCGGCATGAGCGCCGATTCTCCCTCCGTTCCCAAAGTCAGCATCGTCCTGCCGACTTACAAGCGTCTGGACTACCTGAAAGTCGCCCTGCCCAGCGCCCTGGCCCAGACCTATCCTGACTTCGAGGTCATCGTCTCCGACGACAGCGCCTCACCGACCATCGCCGCCTATGTCGCCTCGCTGGCCGATGCCCGCATCCGCTACCGCAGCAACCCGCAGAACCTCGGCATCGCCATGAATAACTGGGCCGCCTTTGCCGAAGCCCGCGGCTCCTACATTGCCAACCTCCACGACGACGACCTTTGGGAACCCACCTTCCTCGAAAAAGCCGTCGCCGCGCTCGACGCTGATCCCGCCGTTTCCGTGGCCTTCTGCGACCACCATGTGATTGACGCCGCCGGCCAGCTTCTGCCCGAGGCCACCGCCGCCAATTCCCAGAGCTATGGCCGCGACCGACTGGCCGCTGGCCGCCACCAGCCTTTCTATCATCTCGTCGTCGCCCAGACTATTCCGATGGTCATGGGTGCGGTCTTTAGAAAAACGATTGTGCAGCAGGCAGATTACTCCCGCAGAGTCGGCGGAACCTATGACTACTGGCTGTCTTATCTGGCCGCCCGTCATGGAGCCGCCGCCTATTACCTGCCCGAGCGGCTGACCCGCTATCGCGTGCATGGCGGCTCTGATACTTCCACCGGCGGACTGAAAACCAACCGTGCCGCAAACTACGTCCGCACGCAGATTCTCAACGACCCTGCCTACGCGGACTACCGGCGCACCCTCGCCAACAACCTCGGAGTTTCCTACGGCAAGACCGCCCTGCGCTGCCTCACCCGCCGCCGATTCCACCGCGCATGGGTCTTGGAAAAGCGCGCGTTCTCCCCTATCCGTTCGCCCGAAAACATCGGCGGCCTGCTGAAAAACACCGCCGTCGCCCTTTATCAGCAGCTCTCGAAAACCCATCCGTGAAACCTACAGCACTTATTACCGGCATCACCGGCCAGGACGGTTCCTACCTCACCGAGCTTTTGCTGGACAAAGGCTATGAGGTGCACGGCATCGTCCGCCGCACCAGCACCCTCAACCGGTCGCGCCTCAGGCACTTCTATGTCGATGAGCACATCTATAACCGGCGGCTTTTTCTCCACTACGCCGACCTCGATGATTCCACGACCCTGCGCCGCGTGCTCCTCAAGGTCGCGCCCGGCGAAATCTACCATCTCGCCGGACAAAGCCATGTGGGTCTGAGTTTCGAGATACCCGAATCAACGTGCGAAATGACCGCCCTCGGCACGCTGCGCCTTCTCGAAGCCATCCGCGACCTGCCCGTCGCACCCAAGCTCTACCATGCCTCGTCCAGCGAGGTGTTCGGACAGCCCTTGGTCGCACCGCAGGACGAGCAGACCCCCTTTGCCCCCGTCAGTCCCTATGGCTGTGCCAAAGCCTTCGCCACCCAGATGGTCGCCATCTATCGGAAGACCTATGGCCTGTTTGCCTGCAATGGGATCATGTTCAACCACGAGTCCCCGCGCCGCGGCGAGAATTTCGTGACCCGGAAAGTCTGCCGCGCCGCGGCTGCCATTAAGTTGGGCTTGGAAAGGGAACTGCTGCTCGGCGACCTCTCATCCCAGCGCGACTGGGGCGATGCCCGGCAGTACGTGACCGGCATGTGGCTCGCGCTCCAGCACCCCACACCCGAGGACTTCGTCTTTGCCACCGGCCAGCTCCATTCCGTGCAAGACCTTGCGGCCCATGCCTTCGCCGCTGTGGGGCTGGACTGGCAGACCTATGTGAAAATGGATGCACGTTTCCTCCGACCCATCGAGCCCGCGAGACTGGTGGGCAATCCAGCCAAGGCCATTCGTCTGCTCGGCTGGCAGTCCGGCCAGTCCTTTGCCGAGTTAATCACAGAAATGACCCTCGCCGAACTCCAGACGCTGGGCACGCCCTAGGAACCGGCTCATGCACATCGCTTTTCTCTGCGGCTCCCAGGAGGCCGGACGTGATGGAGTGGGCGACTATACCAGCGGCCTGGCCGCAGAGTTACAGCAGCACGGACACGAAGTCATCGTCATAGGTTTGAGGGATAAATTTGTCTCCACGGCCTGCTTCACCAGCGGCTCAGTCAAGGTAGTGCGTCTCCCAGCCACGTTGCGTTGGGCGGAGTGCATCCGGCTCGCGAGACAGCAGCTCGACAGTTTTCAGCCCGAATGGGTCAGCCTCCAGTTTGTCGGCTATACCTTTCACCCCAAAGGACTGATCCACGGACTCGCCGGAAAACTGGCCCCCCTGCTCAGAGGACGAAAGCTGCATATCATGTTTCATGAAATCTGGCTGTGTCGGGAGATGGGTTGGGGCTGGAAGCAATGCGCCATCGGTGCGCTGCAGCGTCTTTTCATCCAGCGCTTTGTCCGGGTCGTAAAGCCCGCCGTCATGCACACCAGTAACTCTACCTATGCCGCGCTCCTGAATCGCAACGGCATCCCAGTCACAGAACTGGGTCTCTTTGGAAACGTACCGGTTTTGCCCGAGCCCAGCCCCGCATGGCTCGAAGCGCAGTTGCAAGCTGCCCTCGGTGCCGGGTATCGCCGCGAGGCCGTCTGGCTCTTCGGCTTCTTCGGGGCGCTGCACCCGCAGTGGCCGCCGGAACCTTTGCTCACCCATCTCCACCTGGCGGCGCAGGCCGCGGGAAAAAAACCCGTGCTGCTCTCCATCGGTCGCACCGGCCCAGCAGGCGCAGACCTATGGAACCGTCTCACCCATGAATACGCCGAGCGCTTCGCCTTTGTAGGTCTCGGCGAGCAACCCCCAGAGCACATCTCCGAATATCTTTCATTCCTCGACGCCGGTCTCGCCACCACACCCCGTTCGATCATTGGCAAAAGCGGCACCGTCACCTCCATGCTCGAACACGGTCTGCCCGTGATCGTCAACCGCGACGACCGCACTGGCGAGCCTTCCCCAGCAGACAAACCAGAGCCACTTCTCCTCACATGTAATGCTGACTTGGAAGCGCGCCTGCCAGCCGGTCTGGCAAAAGGCTCGCGTGGTTCGCGCCGATCGCAGACAGTGAGGACCTTGATTATGGCCTTGGACGAGATACGGGTAGCTGCCTGATTCTATGAGCCTACTTGCTTCCATTCTTCCCCGCTCGCTCAAACCTTGGCTGTGGCAGCGCTTGTCCAGCCTGATGCACCTCCAGTATCAGCTCCCATCCGGCCTCCGCCCGCAGATTTCCAGCTATTCGGATTGGTGCATCTACAATGACATTTTTGTAGCGGGTGAATATGACCAAGCCATCCACGCAGCTTTGGATAAAGCGCAGCCTGGGCAGACCTTCCGCGTCGTCGATTTAGGTGCAAACGTCGGCTTCTTTACCATGCGGCTTCTCGATTTGATTGCCCGCCGGAAAATCCCGTTTAACCACGTTGACTGTCTCCTCGTCGAAGCCTCGCCAAGACTGCGCCCGTTTTTGCACCAGCATCTCGGCAGCATCGGACGAAAAGAAGTTACAACCAAGATTGTCATTGGTCTTATCGGACTAAAGACAGGGGATGCACGGCTGGCCTTGAAATCCTCGGAATGTATGAATCAGGTCGGCGAAGAATCCGCGGCCGCGTCCTGCCGCGTCCCATATTACAACCTCGATAAAGCACTGAATGAAACCGACGCGATCAGCCTTCTCAAATGCGACATCGAGGGTTCGGAGCGGGATTTTCTGGAAAACTACCCGCAGTTACTCCGCCACACACAAGTGGCGGTTTTTGAATTCCATGATCCGATGTGCCCCGCCGCCATCGGCGTGTCAAAGGTCATGGAGGCTGGGTTCACCACCAGCCATGTCCTACTCGATCAGGGGAAAGCCACCACCGTCTTCTTTGAGCGATGACTCCCCTCGCCGCATGAGGATCGCGCTTTTTACCACCATCGCCGGGATGGGTGGCATGCAGATGAACGGGCGGGGGCTGGCCCGGATTCTCCTGCGGGCCGGCCATGAAGTCCTGGTGCTCTCTTCAGTGCTCAATGCCGCCTCCGCCGGTGAGGTAAAGGACGGTGAAAACGACGGCCTGACCGGCATTGGTGCAAAGATCGTCTATCTGCCCGCGCAGCCGGGTGTGCTCCAGCGCGGGCGGGAGTTTGGGCGGCTTGTGAAAGAAGTCCGGGCGTTCGGGCCGGATGTGCTCATTGGCACGGGCACAAGCTGGCATTTGGGTCTGTTAGGTCTGGCGTTGCCCCGCAAGGTGCGAAAGATTTTCTATGAAGTAATGTCCGGGGAGTCAAACGGGGTTAAAGATCCCCGCTGGCTGGTGCGCTGGTTTTTCGACGAGATGGTCGGGCAGTCGCCGCGCGTCATGCAAAACTTTGCGCAGTCCTTCGGATGGCGGAAAAAGATGGCCGCAATTCCAGCTTTCCCGGAGCCTTTGGAAAGGACGGCGCAACTGCCGGAGGCCAAGCCGCATGCGGTTCCGTTCGGCACCGCGCGCACCGCGCTTTTCAGCCGGCTCGTCGAAGGCAAGCAGGCGCTCTGGCTGGTGCGGCAATGGCCGCTGTTAAAGGACTTGGTCAGCGTCCTGCACATTCACGGACGCGGGCCTGAGCAGCCGATGATCGAGGCTTTCATCGTGGAGCACGGCTTGCAGGATAGCGTGCGTTGTGGCGGAGCTTACCCGAGCGGCCAGCCGTATGCGGACCTTCTGTCAAGTTATGACCTGACGCTGTTACCCACGGTTTTTCCCGAAGGTGCGCCGCTGGTTTTGCTAGAATCAATGGCCTGCGGCGTGCCCTTTGTCGCCAATGGCGTGGGCGGCATCCCCGACTATGCCACGGACAACCCTGACTGCTTCGTGGTCTCGCAGCAGACTGAGTTTCTCGACGGTGTGCGGCGGATGGTGGAGTCGCTGGCGGATGGCAAGATCGACCAAGGGCGGTTGCAAGGCTATTACCTGACGCAGTATTCTCAGGCCGCCATCGAAAGGCAGTGGCTCGACTACCTTGCCCATTAAGTCCGTGCAAGTAACCTACACCGCCCCGAATCGCGCGCACCACTATGCCTATGCGCGTGCGCTGGCGGAGGCCGGTTGCCTGCGCGCCTTTGTCTGCGGGTTTTCCCGGTTCAGTCCGCGCGCCGCGTTGCCCGAACTCGCCGGACGGCTTATCCGCGCCGATCATTTGCAGAATATCTACCTCGCCTCCCTCAGGATGCGGATGCCTGCGCCGGTCACCGACGAACTGGCCTACTGGAGCAAGCGATGGCTGGATCAAATGTCAGAAACTCCCGCGCGGCATTCGGACATCTTTTTCTATTACAGCGGCGCCGGCCTCCGCACCGCCTCCCGGCTGCGCGGGTCGGGCGTGAAGCGCGTGGTCGAGGCGGTGAATTCCCATGTGCTCGTCCAAGAGCGGATTCTACGCGAGGAATATGGACGCATCGGTCTGCCCTTCCGGCGCTTTCATCCGCGCGAAGTCGCCAGGCGCGTCCGTGAGTATGAGACTGCCGACGCCATTCTTTGTCCGTCGGACTTTGTCCGCCAGACCTTCGAAGATGAAGGCATCCCCGCTGCCCGCATTTTCACCGTGCCCTATGGCATGTCACTCCCGACCCAGCCAACACTCATCAAGCCGTCCCATGATACCTTTCGCGTGCTTTACGTCGGCCAGATCAGCGTGCGCAAAGGTCTGCGCTACCTGTTCGAAGCCTTTGCCCAGCTCCAGCATCCGAAGAAGGAGCTATGGATCGTGGGGCCGACAACGCGGCAGACTGGCCTGCACGACATCGCCGTGCCGGCGGGCGTGCGCTTTCTCGGTGTTCTTAAAGGAGACGCGCTTGCCCAAACCTATCAAAGCTCCAGCGTCTTTGTCCTCCCCACCGTGGAGGATGGCCTGGGTCTGGTGCTCGGCGAAGCGATGTCCTTCGGACTGCCACTGATCGCCACCGCCCATAGCGGAGGCGCGAATCTTTTCCAAGACCAAACGGAGGGCTTCATCGTCCCCGTTCGTGCCCCGGAGGCCATCGCCGAGCGACTCCAGCAACTCGCCGACGACCCATCACTCCGCCACCGCATGTCCGCCGCTGCCACGGCCCGCGCCCAAGGCCTCGGAGGCTGGGAGACTGCGGGAAAGATGCTCGTGGACGCGCTGACTGCCATCTCCCAGATTCCACCGCGATGAACGACCCAAAGGCCACGCGCAGCCTGCAACGAGTGCTCCTCTTCCTCGTGCTCGTCCTAACCTTTGAGGGCATCCTGCGCAAGAAATCACCCGCGGGATTTAAGCAAATCATCTTCTTTCTCAAGGATTTCATCGCCATCTGGCTCGCCATCAAAGTCGCCCGTCTGCGACTGCCGCCGGCGATCGGGTTTCTCTCCACATCTTACCTGGCGGTAGCCGTGCTCATGCTTCCGGTCATCATGGCCACCGCGCTTCACGACCCCATTCTCGCGCTTTTCGGAGCCAAGCAGTACCTCCTTTTCCCCATTGTCGGCCTGGCTGTCTTTCTCGCCTTTGAAAACGCCACGCGTGAAGAAATCCTGAGCTTCTTTCGCTGGATCGCACTACTTGTCATTCCTACCTCTCTGGTTGCGCTCCTCCAGTCCCGTCTATCGACAGACCACTGGCTGAACCTCTCCGTCGGCGGCACCAGCCTGGAGACCTTCAGCGCGGGGGAGAAGCTGCGGGTCTCCTCCACCTTCCCCTTCGTCGCGCAGTACGGCATGTTTCTTAACGCGCAGATTTTCGTCGCCGCCATCACCCTGACCCATCTGAAAAATCTTGGGCGACTGTGGAAGATCGTCGCCCTGTCGCTGCTTCCGCTCCTCGTCCTTGGGAGTTATATCACAGGGTCGCGCTCGGCGGTGGTGGGCAACGTCGCCGTCGTGATTCTCGCCTGCGGACTGGCCACGACCAAGCTGCAATCCCGTGTGGCTCTGCGCATGGTCATGTTACTAGCCGCGCTTTATATCGCCTTTGTCGGCATGCAGCACTTCTTTCCCTCGGCGTTTGTCGCCTACCGCGTCCGCGAGGAGGGAAAGCTGATCGGCCTCAGTTCTGAGGTCAAGGAACGCACGATGGCCTCGCTCTTCGACTGGGCCAATGTCACCGGCGCATCGCCGAGCCTGTTGGGTTACGGGCTTGGCGTCATGAGCAATGGCTCGGAATCACTCAGCAGCTATGCCGCCGGCTGGCGGAGCGGCGGTGCGTGGACGGAGACAGATTACGCGACCACGCTCTTTGAAGGTGGCTTTTACCTCATGGTCGTCTGGTATGGGTTCCGATACTTTGTCATCTATCAGACCGCCCGGCGTTTTTTCAGTGATGTGAAAGGCGACTTCGCCATCTCTGGAGCCTTTTGCCTGGGCTATGTTATCGTGGTCGGCCTCACCGGCACCCTCGGGATTCAGCCGCCCGTAGCCATCTGGTGGTGGCTGGGTGTCGGCACTTTCCTCGTCATCTGGTGGAAATGCGTGGAACCCCAGACCTCCGGGCCTGGTTCAGAAACCGCGGAACTCAGCGCGGCAACTCCCGCCCCCAAGCTCCGCGGCCGCAGCGTGTATGCGGAGCAACTCCATCCCCGCGACCCTCAATAGCCGCCGGCAACCATGCTGTTCGTTTTCGACTCCCATCCGGTGCAGTACAAAGCCCCGGTTTATCAGGATCTCGCGCGCTTGCTGCCGGGCACCTTTAAGGTGCTATACGCCAGCGATTGCTCGGTGCGGGGGCACAGCGACCGCGATTTCGGCCAGACATTCGCCTGGGACACTCCGCTGCTCTCGGGCTATGACTCGGTCGTGCTGCATAACGAGCGAGGCCGTCCGCTCCAGGGCTTTCGCAGCCTCACGGGCCGCGGACTCTTTGCGCTGCTGCGCCGCGAGCGTCCGTCGGCCGTGCTGATTTCACAGTTTCTCTACGAGGCGGATTTCATCATGTATCTCGCGTGTGTGCTGCTCGGGATACCCATCTGGATCCGGCATGAAACTCAGGATGAGGCTTTCATCCGACCGCGCTGGAAAACCTTCCTCCGGCAGTTGTTTTACCGCCTTGCTTACCGTGGAGTCAGTCACGCTTTTTACATCGGGCAGGCCAACCGTGAACACCTGCTGCGTCATGGCATCCCGCCTGACCGCATGACTTTTTCGCCCTACTGCACGCCGGCACCCAGAGCCGGCTGGACGGATGCCGACAAACAACGCGCTCGCGACTCTCTCCGCTCGACCCTCGGCATAGGTGCGAAGGAAAGGGTGCTGTTATTTTCGGGGAAGCTCATCGAAAAAAAGAATCCCGGACTGTTGCTCGATGCCCTCGCCCTTCTAGGCACGGAGGAAGGGCAGAAATTCAGGGTTATCTATGTCGGCTCCGGGATGCTCGATCCGATCCTGCGCCAGCGGGCCGCGTTACTGGCCGGACGTGTGGTCTTCACGGGGTTCGTCAATCAGAGCGCGATGCCGGACTATTACCTCGCCGCCGACATCCTCATTCTCCCGTCGCATCGCGCAGGTGAAACGTGGGGGCTGGTCGTTAATGAAGCGCTCCAGGCGGGCTGCGGAGTCATCGTCAGCGAGGCGGTGGGATGTCATCGGGAGTTTGGCGGCTGGGAGCGGGTGCGGGTGATTCCCGATAACGATGCCTCCGCGTGCGCCAAGGCTATGCGTGAACTCGCCCAGTTTCCGCGAGCCTTCGACTGGTGCGCTTCGGAGATCGAGCGTTATTCCACCGCCGCAGCGGCGCGCGCCATCGCGGAAGCCATCGGACGACTGGAACCTGCCAGCAAACCCATGCCATGCGCGTCCTCCTGATCGGAAACTACCCGCACGACGGGCAGGAAAGTATGCAGCGCTTTGCCGCGATGATGGGCGATGGGTTGCGCGCCGCTGGCGTGCCGGTCGAGCTTCTTGTTCCCGAGCCATGCTTTGGTAACTTAAAGAAATCCGGCACCGGCCTCGGCAAATGGCTGGGTTACTTCGACAAGTTTCTCCTATTTCCCAACCGCCTGCGGAGGAAACTCGCAACTCTCAAGTCCGGGCAGGCAACTGATCTGGTCGTCCACATCTGCGATCACTCGAATGCCTTTTATACTCGCTTTCTCCAGGACGTGCCGCACGTCGTAACGTGCCACGATCTGCTGGCCGTGCGCTCGGCCCGCGGGGAGATTCCTGAAAATCCGACCCGCTGGTCGGGCCGGAGATTGCAAGAGATGGTCGCCAGCGGCCTCGCGCTCGCGCGGCAGGTGGTGTGTGATTCGGAAGCCACCCAGCGGGATGTCCTGCGCCTGATCTCCTTACCGGAGGATCGGGTTTCCGTGATTACGATTGGCTTCAACTATCCTTATTCACCCATGCCGGAAACGGAGGCGCGCGCGCGGGTCGCGGTGCTGATTACATCCTCCCAGCCTTACATTCTCCATGTCGGCGGGAATCAGTGGTACAAGAACCGGCTCGGCGTGTTCCGCATTTACGCCCAGGCACTCGCGATGAATCCCGGGCTTCCCGACCTGGTCATGGCGGGCAAACCTTTCACGGCGGAAATGGAGAGTTATGTCACGGCGAACCGTTTGCAGGAGCGGGTGCGGTGCGTCGAAGGATGCAGCAATGAGGATCTCCGCGCGTTGTATTCGCTCGCCGACTTACTCTTTTTTCCATCGCTGGCCGAGGGCTTCGGCTGGCCGGTCATCGAGGCGCAGGCCTGTGGCTGCCCGGTGCTTTGCAGTAACCTCGAACCCTTTCCCGAAGTCACCCGCGGCACGGCCAGCATGGGTGATCCGGGGGATGAGTCTGGCTTTGCCGCCGAACTGCTCCGTCTGCTCGCTGAACCCAGTGCGCGCGCGCAACTCGCCGCGCAAGGTCTGGATAACGCCCGGCGCTTTGCCCCGGAGGCCATGACAGCCAGCTATGTCGCTTGTTATGATCGGCTCTTAGAAGCGTGCGGCTGTAGGGGAAGCTGACAGCTTCCCCTACAGCGCGCGTGTTTTCAGGCGACCTCTACGCTTTCAGCTCGCGTAAAAGCGTTTTGAAACAACACGGCTGATGGGCCAGGCGAGGAGCAGCAGGGCGGCGCAGAGGGAGCTTTCGATGGTTCCGGCAGCGGCACAAAACGCGGTCTGGGTCAGGAGCAGGAGGCGGATGAGTTGACCGATGAAGGGCGGCACGGGCGCGGTGGTATCGCGGGTAAGATGGATGGCGACGGCGACGGCACCCAGCACGGCGACGGCAAAAATCGCGGCGGTGCTCCAATAGGTGACGCTGCGGACTTGCGTGAGAAAGAGCGCGCTGCCGCCGAACAGGAAGCAGGCTGGCAGCCACTTCGCGAGCAGGGGGGATTGCGCTTTTGTCTCGAAGCGTGCGAGGTGTGTGACGGCGGCGATAAAGAGGGTGACGAGCGCGATGGCGATGAGCAGCGGCTGCAGGCGACCGGCGGCGAGCAACCGCCAAAGCAAGTCGCCATGCGGCGCGGCGGACGCTCCGAGCAGCACGCTCAGGCCGCGGCACACACCCATATTGAGCGCGCCGAGGACGGGCAGATGCTTGGTCAGGTGGTTATAGGCACCCACCGCGATGACCACCGCGGCGGCGACGATCAGCGCGGTCGCGCCCAGCTTTCCCGCGAGGAAAAAGCCAGCGATCGTGAGCAGCACGGCCACCGCCCTGACGGTGAGCGGATGCGCCCCGCCGCTGGGCAGCGGGCGGCTCGGGCGCTCGGCGCGGTCTTCGGCGAGGTCGGCAAGGTCGTTGTCGAGCAGCCCCGCGGCGTAAAAGCACACGCTCGCGCCGACGGCGTAAAACACGTCGCTTTCAAACGCGCCGTAGGACGCCAGCACGTAGCCCGCGAGCGGGTCGCCGGGGACGGTGAAAAGATTCGGGGCGCGGAAAAGCTGGAGCCAGGTGCGGAGCGTGGAAGGCATGGGTTATGAGCGGCGGAGTGTGGATGATCCGCGCCGCGATGCCATGCACGAATCGAACAAACCGGAGGCACACATTTTCGGGAGCCACGCCGCTGTAGAGGAAGCTGGCAGCCTCCCCTACAGCGGCGCGGCTCCCGGCCTTTGCCCGCCGAAGACGGCGAGTTCGAGCACCTTCAGATAACAGTCCACGTTTTCAAAACCGGTTTCGCGGAGCCAGTCGCACTGCACCTCCAGCGGGGCGAGCGCGTCGGCCTGCTGCACGGCGCGGGCGTAGTAGTCGCGGGCGATTTCGGCGCGGCTGCGGTCGGCGGAAGCGCGGAGTTCCTGGCCGAAGATGGCGTCGATCATGTAGTCGTCCCAGATGGACTCGGTCCAGCGCGTGGCCGAGGCGACGTGCTCGATGTTGATGAAGATGCCCTCGGGTTTGAGCAGTTGGAAAACCTCGCCAAAGAGGGCGCGCTTCCGGTCATTCGGCGAATGTTGCGCGGCAAAGCCGGAGACGACCGCATCGAACGGCTGGAGCCGTGCGATTTCGCCCGCCCAGCCGGGCTGCGCGTAATCCGCGAGGATGAACTCGACGCGTGCGGCGTGCGGGCCGAGTTGCTCGCGCGCGGCGGCGAGGGCGGATTCGGAGAAATCGACGAGACAGCCGCGGGCCGTGGGGTTTTCGTCGAGGATGGCGGAGGAAAGCACGCCGTCGCCGCAGCCGAGGTCGAGGAAGTTTTCCAGGCGCTCGCCGCGGGCGGCGGTGAGGAGGCGGAGCATCATGTCGATCTGCTCGATGGTCAGCGGAATCGCGCCGCGGACGTTCTGGAGGAACTTCGCGGCGAGTTCGGGCTGGTGCCAGGAGGCGGGCTGTTCGGGCATGTACACGGAACCTTTCTAAGCAAGCCGTCCGCCAACTTCCCCCAAAAAGCAAACGAGGGACAGGGCGCGAGCCCTGTCCCTCGTGAATTGCTGCAATGAAGTGCGGTTACGCTTCCATCGGGCCTTGCACACCGCCGCTGGCTTCCTCGCCGGTGACGTGCAGGGCTTTGTATCCGCCAGTCGCCTTAAAGTAGATGATGAGCAGTAGATAAAGCACGGCCATGATCATCGGCACATAAGCAGTGAGTTTCAGCGCCCTCTGGCCGCCGTAAACACCAGCCTTCTGAACCGGCTTTTTGTCATTCTCAGCCTCCGCTTTCGAGTCTGCCCACCATGCGGCGAGTTTGGCATGGTTTTCGTCGGTCTTGTTTTCCTTGGCGAGCAACTCACCTGCGCGGGTGAGTTCCTTGCCGCCATCTTCAAGGACGCCAACTTTGGCTCCATCGAGGCCGACCGTTTTGAATCCGAAGAACGTGTTCTCGTTGGCCGCCTTGTAGCGTTCATAGGCGGCAGGCGCGACTTCCTTGAGATTCGCGGAAGCATTGTAGTCCTGTTTGAAGCCAATGGCCGGGCCACCCAGCAAACCAGCGGAGAGCATACCGATTCCACCGAGCATACCGATGGCGACTGCCCCACCCTTGGGAAAGCGTTCGGAAGCGACCGCGAGCATGGTCGGCCAGAGGAAGGTTTTGCCCAAGGCATAGACGGTGGCGGCAACGACGCAGGCAACGACGGTTCCGGCATTGCCGAGCAGCGTAAGTCCCGTGGCTCCGAGACAGGCGCTGACGAAAAGCAGTCCCAGCGGAGAAATCCGGTGAACGATCGGGCCGGCGACAAAGCGCAGGCAGAACATGAGCAGCGAGGTGTAGACGAACAATTTCAGACCGGCAGCAGGACTTTCCATGATGGAGCCGGTGATTTTGCTGATCCAAGAATCCGTCCCGAGTTCCACGTAGCCAACGAGCGCGTGGATAAGCAAAAGAACGAGCATCAGCGGCGCGAAAACCGTGCCGATCATTTCACCAAGCGTCACACCGGCGGAAGCCGCTTCGGATTTCGGGAATTTCTGGCCGAGCAGCATCACGCCGTAAGCGATGACAGGAACTAGAAAGAGAGACATCTGGACTTTCCAGTCCACCGCGGCAACCGCGGCTACACCGGCAGCGGCGTCACCGGGTTTCGCCGCCATGAAAGCGGACGCGAGACCACCCAGCACCAGGCCGGCGGGCCAGCCAGCGTGCAGGATGTTGAGGTAATGGGATTTGTTTCTCGGGAACAGCGTGGCGGTCAGAGGGTTCACGACCGCTTCGCAGAGGCCGTTGCCCACGGCGAAGATGAACATGCCCCAAAAGAGACAGTTAAAGGCCGCGCCTTTTCCGCCGGAGGCAAAGGCCGCTGGTGCTGCCAAAGTGATGACAGCGGAGATAAAGTGCAGGGCGAATCCCGTGACCATCAGTTTGCCGTAGCCAATTTTGTCGGCAATGAGCGAGGTGACGATGATGACGATGCCGAAGCCGGTAAGACCGCCGCCGGTGATGGCTCCAAGTTCCGTCATGGTGAAGCCGAACTGTTCGGCCCATTGTCCGAGGATGCCGCCGCGGACGGAATAGCCGACGCCAGCGGCGAGAATGGCCATGAAGCCTGCAAAGAGGAGGCGTTTTGCGTTAGGTGCGATACCTTCGTCACTCATATGATGTATTAGTTGGTGGGGTTGGTGGTTTGGGTTCTTGATCTTACTTCTTAGTCCTACTCTCGATCCCCACAGTCAGGCCGGGGGATCAAGCTTACGATTAAGATTAAGAGGAGAGAGTTAGGAGGCTAGATCGTGAAAGTCGGGAGTTTGACGATCTTGCCGCCGGCGAGCGCCGACTCGTGGGCGCAGAGGCCGACGCAGGTCCAGTTGGCGGATTGCTTGGCATTGGGGAAGGGGTCGCGGTCGGTGATGAGGGCGTCGATCATCTCGTGGGCGAGGTGCGGGTGGCTGCCGCCGTGGCCGGCTCCCTGGGTGAAGCTGAGATGAGACTTTCCACCTTTGCCTTTGCCACCATAGACGCCGCCGGTGGTGAAGGGCTGGATCGCTTTTGGCAGGCGCTTCGCAAAGTCGGGGGTCTTAATGAGCTTGGGAATCTTCGCCTCGGGCAGCTTCGCGGTGTGCATGACGAGCGGCTGGTGTTCGACGAGCGGCCACTCGACGCTGGCCTTGCTGCCATAGACATCGATGCTTTCGCGATACTGCCGCGCCGTGTCGAAAAGCGAGCGGATGATCCGCGCGCTGACATCGCTCCCGGCGTATTTGATGTGCGCCGTTTCCACCGCGAAGGGCGAGCCGTAGCACTTGGCGAGTTCCTTGCGCACGGTGCCGCTGCCAAAGCAGCTCACGTATTCCGCGGGCGCACCCACGAGCCCGGAGACAGGGCCGACGCAGTGCGTGGCGTACCACATCGGCGGGAGGCCGGGCCAGTAGTTCGGCCAGCCGTCCATGTCCTGCTGATGGCTGGCCTGCACGAATTGCAGCCGGCCCAGCTTGCCCGAGTCGAGCAGCTCTTTCATGTAAAGATACTCGCGCGCATAGACCACGGTCTCGGCCATCATGTATTTCAGCCCGGTCTTTTTCACGAGATCCACGATCTGTTTGCACTCCGCGGGCGAGGTGGCCATCGGCACGGTGCAACTCACGTTTTTGCCCGCCTTCAGCGCGGCGATGCTCTGCCAGCCATGATCGGGGATCGGCGAATTGATATGCACGAGATCGACCGCCGGGTCTTTGAGCAGATCCCCAAATTTCTCGTAGCGTTTTTCGATCCCAAAGGCGTCCCCGACGGCGTGCAGCTTGGCCGGCGTGCGCTGGCAAATCGCATACATGTTCGCGTTTGGGTGACGCTGGTAGATGGGGATGAATTCAGCCCCGAATCCGAGGCCGACGATGGCGACGTTGATTTTCTTCTGAGACATGGAGGGCGGAAAGGGAGAGAAAGTGCGGGGCGTCGCTGGGGGCGAAGCGGCGGGCATGACAGCGGGGCGTGCGGGGGGTGTCAATGGGGAAAAATGCCACGCCGATTTTTTCGACCGGCGACGCGCGAATCTAATGGAAACGGCCTGCGCGCGGTTGTCGCCGCACACCCATGAACCCGCCATTTCTCCGTGCCATGTCTTTGCCCCGCGTGCTCGCCACCGCCTTTTTTTCCACCGCGCTCGCCGCTTTCGCCGAGGAGCAGACTTTCCTCGAACCCGAGCAGGCCGGGCCGGATTTTGCGGTGCAGGGCGAGTATGTGGGCGAGGGTTGCGCGGCGCAGGTCATCGCGCTGGGCGGGGGCAGATTCCACATCATCGGGTGGAGCAAGGGGCTGCCGGGGACGGCGGCGGAGGTGGAGAAAAAAGTGGAACTCGACGCGCTGCGCGATGGGGAAAAAGTCACCTTCAACGGCAACGGCTGGAAGGGCGCGATTGAAGGCGGGCAGATCAATGGCACGAATGACGACGGCCAGTCGTGGGCGCTCAAACACACGCTGCGCGAGTCCCTCACCCTCGGCGCGAAGCCGCCCGCGGGCGCGGTCATCCTTTTCGACGGCACCAATGCCGACGCGTGGGACGGCGGCAAAGTGGACGCGCGCAAGCTCCTCACCGGCGGCACGAAATCGAAGCAGCGCTTCGCCGACTGCACGCTGCACGTCGAGTTCCGCACGCCGTTCATGCCCGCCGCGCGCGGCCAGGGGCGCGGCAACAGCGGCGTCTATTTGCAGGACCGTTTCGAGTGCCAGGTGCTCGATTCCTTTGGCCTCAAAGGCGAGAACAACGAGGCGGGCGGCATCTACTCCATCTCCGCGCCGAAGCTGAACGCCTGCCTGCCGCCGCTCTCCTGGCAGACCTACGACATCGACTTCGCGGCCGCGAAATACGACGGCGACACGAAAGTGAAGAACGCGGTGATGACCGTGCAGCTCAATGGCGTGCTGGTGCAGGATCATGTGGAGGTGCCGCACACGACGACCGCCGCCGGCAGCAAGGAAGGCCCGGAGCCCGGCCCCATCCAACTCCAGAACCACGGCAATCCGGTGTTTTTTCGGAATATCTGGCTCGTGGAGAAAAAGTAACCTCGCCAAAACGCCGCGGGCCGTTTTCAAATCCCGCGCCTCTGCGGGATTCCCGCGTTCGTATCCACCACCCCATGATGAAAAACTCCCTCGCCACCCTCCTCGCGCTCGCCGCCTTCACGCTCACCCTGCCCGCGCAGGAATTGAAATGGGACAAGACCGACCTCGGCCCGTTTCACACCGGGTGTTTCAAAATCAACGGGCAGGTCACGGCTAAGGGCATCGCCATCAAAGTGGGCGACAAAGAGCATCCGGCGACGGTGCTTTTCGACCCGGAACTGCTGCGCGTGAGCGCGGCGTGGACGGGCGGCTTCATCAAGTTTCCGCGCGGTCGCGGCGGGCTGGAGGGGCAAATCGCGGCAGATGGGGAGGTGAAATTTTCCACGCCGTATCTGCCGGGCTGGAGCACGGGCGAAATCGGCGATGACCCGCGGGA
This sequence comes from Chthoniobacter sp., assembly GCA_043758435.1. Taxonomy (GTDB): domain Bacteria; phylum Verrucomicrobiota; class Verrucomicrobiia; order Chthoniobacterales; family Chthoniobacteraceae; genus Chthoniobacter. Next base: position 2,535 of record JAYVNN010000026.1, on the reverse strand, counting down.
CAAGCACCAGGGCCATCTCCCGGCGGAAGTGGCGAAATATCGCGGGCTGTATGTGAATGGCGACAAGGTGGTGCTGAGCTACGCGGTGGGAAAAACCGCGGTGCTGGAAATGCCGGGCGCGGAGGTGAAGGACGGGGCGCTGATTCTCTCGCGGACGCTGATGCTCGGGGCGGGGCCGGCGGTGACGATGCTCCTCGGCGGCCCCGGTGCCGAACTTCTGACCACCGTGGACGGCACCGCCAGCACGAAGGTCGAAATGACTGCGGACGGCAAGGCCGTGCTGCGCATCCCGGCCCGCCAGCAGGCCACCGCGCTGCGGGTGCTTTTTGCGACCGGCAAGCAAGGCGAGACGCTGCGGCTCGAATCGTCGAAAGCGCCGATGCCCGATCTCGTGGCGCTGTGCAAAGGCGGGCCCGCGCATTGGGGGGCGGCGGTGGAGACGCAGGGCAAGCTGGGCAGCGGCGACGGGCCGTATGTCGTCGATGAAATCACCGCGCCGGATGACAACCCGTATGGCTCGTGGCTGCGCTTCGGCGGGCACGATTTTTTTCCGAATGGCGATGCTGCCGTGGTCAACATCAGCGGCGACGTGTGGCTCGTCAGCGGGCTCGACGCGAAGCTCGAAAAGGTGAAGTGGAAGCGCGTGGCGACCGGCCTTTTCCAGCCGCTCGGCTGCAAGGTCGTGGACGGGAAAATCTACGTCCTCGGCCGCGACCAGATCACCCGCCTGCACGACCTGAACGGCGACGGCGAAGCGGACTACTACGAGTGCTTTAACAACGACTGCGTGGTGACGGACAACTACCACGAGTTCGCCCTCGATTTGCAGACGGATAGCGCGGGCAATTTCTACTACGGCAAAGGCTCGCCGTGGGAGCCGACAAACACGAGCCCCGACCAAGGTACGCTCATCCGCATTTCCAAAGACGGCACAAAAAAGGAAACCGTCGCCAACGGCCTGCGCGCGCCGAACGGGCTCGGCATGGGGCCGAAGGATTTCCTGACGTGCAGCGAAAACCAGGGCCACTGGATGCCCGCGAACAAGATCAACATCATCAAGCCCGGCGGCTTCTACGGCATGACGCCCGCCGCGCATAAGACCATCCATTTCAAAGCCGCCGACGGCACCGAGTTCGACGCCAACCCCAGCAGCGAAGAAGCGCGCAAAGAATTCAAAACGAACTTCTGGGGCAACGCGCAGGCTCCCCTGCCGACCGCCGGTTTCGACCAGCCGCTCGTCTGGCTGCCGCAAAACGTGGACAACTCGCCCGGCGGAGAGGTCTGGGTGAATGGCGGCAAATGGGGCTCGTGGGAGGGCCGCATGCTGCACCTCAGCTACGGCCACTGCCTGCTCTACGGCGTGACGATGGAGACGGTCGATGGCGTGGCGCAAGGCGCGGTGGTGAAGTTTCCGTTCAAGTTTCCCAGCGGCATCATGCGCGGGCGCTTCGGTCCGAAGGACGGCCAGCTTTACGTCACCGGGCTGAATGTGTGGCAGAGCGACGCGGCGAAATTCGGCTGCTTCTCCCGCGTCCGCTACACCGGCGCGGCGGTGACGATGCCGGTCGAGCTGCACACGCTGAAAGACGGCGTGCAACTGACCTTCACCAACGCGCTCGACGCCGCCTCCGCCTCCGACCCGCAGAACTACGACCTCACCCGCTGGAACTACAAATGGACCGGCCAGTACGGCTCGGATGATTTCAAAGTCAGCGACGGCACCAAAGGCAAAGACGCCGTGCCCGTCGAGAAAGCCACGCTCTCGCCCGACAAGAAAACCCTCACCCTCACGCTGCCCGACATGCGGCCCGCGATGACCCTGCGGCTGAAATTCAAAATCCAGTCCGCCGAGGGCAAGCCCGTGGAGCAGGAAATCCACAGCACCATCCACCGCGTGCCGGGCGTAGCGGCAAAATAGGCCGCGTGTTCATGCGGCGATGCGCTCCCGCCTCGGCACGCGCTCCCGCCGCTGCGCCAGCCACGAAAAAAACCTGTCATTCTGAGCGCAGTTCCGTGCGGGCGAAGGTGGGACGGAACGGAGTCGAAGAACCTCTGACTATTTCTTCGGAAAGGCGGCGGTGGAAATGCGCGCCTTTCTCCACCAGCTCCGCCCGCAAATAGTTAGAGATCCTTCGACTGCGCTGCGCAAAGCCTACGCTCCGCTCAGGATGACAGGGTTGGTTACTTCGCAAACGCCGCCGCCTTCTCGTCCCCGCCGCTTGCGAGGTACGCGAGCAGGTCGAGGGTTTCCTCTTTCGTCAGCATATTGATCAGCCCCGGCGGCATGAGCGAAACCTTCGACACCTCACGCGTCGCAATTTGTCCGAGCCGCAGCCATTCCTTTTTCCCAGCAACGGCATCGGTGATGACGCACACGCGATGGTTGTCCTCCTCCGCGATGAGCCCGGAGAAGACCCCGCCGTCTTTCATCGTGAGGACCACGCTCGCGTACTGCTCGCTGATGACCTTGCTCGGCTCGACGATCGCTTCCAGCAGGTCGTGCGCGTTGAAGCGGTTGCCGACGGCGCTGAGGTC
>JAYVNN010000025.1:0-7595 GCA_043758435.1 Chthoniobacter sp. | reverse complement strand
AATCTCGGCACGATCGCGCACTCAGGATCGAAGGCGTTCCTCGAACAGCTCAAGGCGAGCAAGGACGACGCGCAGCTCATCGGGCAGTTTGGCGTCGGCTTTTACGCGGCGTTCATGGTGGCGGAAAAGGTGACGGTTTTCTCGCGCTCGTATCTGCCCGGCGAGACCGGCTGGCTGTGGACGAGCGACGGGCGCACGGGCTACGAGATCGAGCCCGCGGGCGAGCTTTCGCGCGGGACGAAGGTCGTGCTGCAGCTCCGCGAGGCGGAGTTCGCCACGGCCTCGCGCATCGAGCAGATCATCAAGCACTACTCGAATTTCGTGCAGTTCCCCATCGCGCTGAACGGCACCGCGGTGAACACCGTGCAGGCGCTCTGGACGAAGAACAAAAGCGAGATCACCGACGAGGAATACGCGGATTTTTACAAGTATGTCGGTCACGACTCCGAGCCGCCGCAATACCGGCTGCACTTCTCCGCCGACGCACCGCTCGCCATCCGCGCCCTGCTTTTCATCCCGCAGAAAAGCTACGAGCAACTGACGATGCAGCGCAGCGAAAGCGAGGTGAATCTCTACTGCAAAAAGGTGCTCATTTCGTCGAAGGCCAAGGCGCTTTTCCCGGAGTGGCTGCGCTTTATGAAGGGCGTCGTGGATAGCGAGGACATCCCGCTGAACATCTCGCGCGAGACCATGCAGGACTCGGCGCTGCTGCGGAAAATCAACGAGGTGCTGACCAAGCGTGTGCTCAAGTGGCTCGACGAAGAGGCCAAGACGGACGCGGAGAAATACGACCGCTTTTTCGCGGAGCACGGCCACTGCATCAAGGAAGGCGTGGCCAACGATTACGCGCATCGCGAGGCGCTGGCGAAGTTGCTGCGCGGGGAGTCTTCATTCACGGAAAAAGGCAAATCGACTTCGCTGCCGGATTACGTGAGCCGCATGCCGGAGGCGCAAAAAGAGATCTACTATCTGCTCGCGCCGAACCGCGAGGCGGCGGAGGCGAGCCCGTATTTCGAGATCTTCCGCGAGAAGAAATTCGAGGTGCTGTTTCTCTACGCGCCGCAGGATGAATTCGTCATGGAGAACCTGCGCGAGTTCGACAAAAAGCGGCTCGTGGCGGCGGAGAAAGCCGACCTCAAGCTCGACGAGGAAACGAAGCACGCGATGAGCGACGACGAGGCGCGGATGCTCGCGAATTTCGTGAAGGAAACGCTCGGCGACCGCGTGGGCGAAGTGCGCGTCTCGAAGCGCCTGACCGGCAGCCCGGCGGTCGTCGTGGACAGCGACGCGCAACTCACCTCCAGCATGCGCCGCGTGATGAAGATGATGAACCGCGAAGGCGGCCCCAGCCTCGACGCCAAGCCCGACCTCGAGATCAACCCCGGCCACCCGATGCTCGCGCAGCTCGAAAAAATCCGCCACACCGACGCCCCGCTCGCCGGCGAGGTCAGCGAGCAGATTTTCGACAACGCCCTCGTCGCCGCCGGCCTGCTCGACGACCCGCGCGCGATGCTCGCGCGGATGAATTCGCTCCTCGAAAAACTCCTCGCCAAGTAATTCCGCCGCGCCGGTTGTCGCGATTGACAGGCCGCAGTCCCCTGCCCAGCCTGCCCCCATGCGGTCGATCCCCTTCCGCACAAAACCCACAACCCAAAATCCCTATGAAACTGAACCCCATGTTTGCCCTCGCCGCCGTCGCCGCCCTCGGCTTCACCGCCTGCGAGAAAAAAGACGCCGCAATTTCCGACAAAGTCGAGGACGCAAAGACGATGGTCGAGTCGAAGGCTGATGAAGCCAAAGCCGCTGCTTCAACGAAAATCGAAGCTGCCAAGGAAGCCGCCAAGGAGAAGGCTCCGGAAGCTGCCGCCGCGATCGACAAGGCCGCCGATGCCGCCAAAGACGCCGCTGCCAAAGCCGTCGATGCGACCAAGGACGCCGCCAAAGACGCCGCGGACAAAGTCGGCGACGCCGCCAAGGACGCGGCCAAGCCCGCCGAGCCTGCGAAGTAAGCGCCCCGCGCTGCTTTCCAAAGCCCCGGCCTCCCCGCGAGGCCGGGGCTTTTTCGTGCCGTCAAAGCCGATCCCGCGCGGCCCGTCTCCCGCCGACTGCACTATTCCCGAAGCGAAATCACGGGAGCTCTTTGAGCTGGAGGTGGCGGTATTCCATCGTGCCGCGGTCGGCTTCGAGGCCGACGGGGCCGGTGGCGGGGAGCTTGAGGGCGGCTTCGAGGACTTCGCCGTTGCAGGTGCAGCGGGCGACGCCGTCTTTGACGGTGACTTCGATGACGTTCCAGTCCTGGGGCTTGTAGGCTTTGAGTTCCTTGTAGGGACCGGCGACGAGGTAGTCGCGGCACTGGAGCTGCGGGACGCGGAGGAAGATGCCGCTGTCGGCATCGACCGAGGCGCGGAATTCGAGGCGGAGAACGAAGTCCTTTGGAAACTCGCGCAGGGTCCAGAGCTGGCGGAGGTGCGGGCCTTTGGTGTCGTCGCGCGGGTTGACGGTGAGGGTGCCGTCCTTGGCGGTGTAGCGTCCGTCGGTGGCGTCGGTTTTGCCGTCGAGGTCGGGCTCGTCTTTGTAATGCCAGCCGGTGAGGTCTTTGCCGTTGAAAAGGCTGAGGAAGCCGTCGTCGGGTTTCCAGTCATCGGCACGGACGGCGGTGAAGGTGGTGACGAAGATAAGGGCGAGGGTGGGGAGGAGTTTGGGGAGTTTCATGGTGGAGGGAAATGTGACGCGCAGCCTTTCCGCACGCCGCCCCGCGGGCAAGCGCGAAAGCGCGGACAATCCTTATTGCACCACTGCGCACGCGTGCTCATCTTCCCGCCCGCATGACCTCCCGCCTTTCGCGCTTTGCGCTCGCATTTGTCCTCCTCACCGCTGCGGCGCTCGCGCAACCGGGTGAAATCCGCAAGAGCATCTGCCGGATCAACAACACCGCGCAGGAGGCGAATTACCGCGCACCATGGCTGCCCGGCGGGATGAGCGGCGGGAGCGGGACGGGCTGGGTCGTGGCGTCCGACCGGCTGCTCACGAATGCCCATGTGGTCAGCAACGCGCGCTTTCTGACGGTGGAAAAAGAGAACGATCCGAAGAAGTACATCGCGACCGTGGAGCACATCGCGCACGACTGCGATCTGGCGATTTTGAAAGTGCAGGACGCCTCGTTTTTCAAAGGCACCATCCCGCTCTCGCTCGGCGGAATCCCCGAGCTGGAATCGACGGTCACGGTCTTCGGCTACCCCATCGGCGGCGACCGGATGAGCGTGACGCAGGGCGTGGTTTCGCGCGTGGATTTCCGCACCTACACGCACTCGGTGGTGGACTCGCACCTCTCGATCCAGATCGATGCGGCGATCAATCCGGGGAACAGCGGCGGGCCGGTGATGCAGGCGGGAAAGGTCGTGGGCGTCGCGTTCCAGGGCTTCTCCGGCGATGTCGCGCAGAATGTCGGCTACATGATCCCGACGCCGGTGATCCAGCACTTTCTCGATGACGTGAAGGACGGCCACTACGACCGCTACATGGATCTCTCCATCGGCATCTCGAACACGCTCAACCCCGCGATGCGCAAGGCGCTCGGCCTGCCCGACGACGACCGCGGCGTGATCGTGAGCAGCGTGCAATCGGCGGGTGTCTGCGCTGGGAAATTGCTCTTGGGTGATGTGCTGGTGGGCATCGACGGCCACGACATCGCGAGCGACGGCATGGTGGAACTCGAAGGCGAGCGCGTGCTGATGAGCGAAGTCGCGGAGCGGAAATTCCTCGGTGACACGGTGAAATTTTCCGTCATGCGCGACAAGAAGCCGCTCGACGTGACCGTGAAATTCGACCGCGCGTGGCCCTTCGCCATGCTCGCCAATGCCTACGACACGCAGCCGCCGTTCGTGCTTTTCGGCGGCCTGCTTTTCCAGCCGCTCTCGCGCAATCTGCTCGCCACCTATCAGTTCACCAGCGACCGCGTGAACTATTTCTACGACCGCTTCATCACCAACGAAATCTACAAGGCGCATCCTGAGATCATCGTCCTCAGCGCCATCCTCCCCGATCCGCTGAACACCTACCTCGGCGAATTCCAGCAGGGCATCGTGGATGAAATCAACGACCAGAAAATCCGCACGCTCAAGGACATGGCGGACGCCTTTGCCGCGAAGGCGGATTTTTACGTCATCAAGTTCATCGGCTACGGTCGCCCGCTGGTGCTGGAGCGCGCCGCCGTCGAGGAAGCGCGCGAGCGCATCAAGAAACGCTACAACGTGCTCAGCGAGCAAAACCTCGTCTCCACGGAAATCACCCCCGCCCGCTAAGCCACGAGCCTTTTTCCAGCCATGCGCCGCTCCCCTCTCCTGCTCCTGCTTTTGCTCCTGCTCCTGATCCCCGCCACCCGCGCGGAAGACGCCAAAGTCCTCTCGATCATCCGCGTGAACGTCACCAATCAGCCGTGGGATTTCACCCGTCCGTGGGGCAAGCGCCCGCCCTACTCGCGCCGCGCCGTGGGCACCGTGCTCGCGGGCGGACGCGTGCTCGTGACGGCGGAACTCGTGGCCAACGCGAACTACGTGGAACTCGAAACACCCGAGGGCGGTCAGAAGGTTCCCGCGACCGTGGATGTCGTGGACTACGAGGCCAATCTCGCGCTTTTGAAAACCGACGACCTCGATTTTCTCAAGCCCGTCAAACCGCTCGAAGTCGCGCCCGCCGCCGTCGGCGATGCGCTCGCCGTGTGGCAGCTCGAAGCGACCGGCAACCTGCTCGTCACGAAGGCGACCATGACCACCGCCGAGGTCACGCGCTACCCCGTGGACGACTCCCCGCTGCTCGTCTACCGCCTGACCGCGCCGCTCCAGTTTCGCGATTCATCTTTCACCCTGCCCGTGGTGAAAGACGGCAAACTCGCCGGCATCATGATGCGCTACGACACGACGACGAACAACGCCGACCTCATCCCCGCGCCCGTCATCCAGCACTTCCTCACCGACGCCGCGAAGCCGCCCTACAAAGGCTTCCCGCGTTCCGGCATCACCTCCGCGCAGACGCGCGACCCGCAGTTCCGCCGCTACATCGGGCTCGCCGGCGGGACCAGCGGCGGCATCTACATCACCGAGGTTTTGCCCGGCGGCCCGGCGGCCACGGCGGGCCTCGAGAAGGGCGATGTCATTTTGAAAATCGACGGTCAGGCCGTGGATCAGGATGGCAACTACAAGGATGCCGACTACGGCAAAATCAGCATCTCCCATTTGTTCTCCACGAAGCACTTCGACGGCGAGGTTGTGAAGGTCGGCATCGTCCGCAAAGGCGAGGCCAAAGACCTCGACGTGAAGCTCGCGCACCGCCCGGTCGAGAGCTACGTCATCGAGCCCTACGTCATTGATCGCGCGCCGAAATTCTACGTCCTCGGCGGACTGATTCTCGAAGAACTCTCGCGGCAGTTTTTGAAGGAATTCGGCAACGACTGGATGAAAAAAGCGCCCGAGCAGTTCGTCTATTTCGACCGCCAGCAGACGGAGCTTTTCAAGGACGGCCCGAAGAAAATCGTCTTCCTCAACCGCGTGCTGCCGAGCGACCTGACCGTGGGCTACGAGGAGCTGTCGCATCTCGTGGTGAAGAAGATCAACGGCGTGGAATTGCAGAGCCTCGCCGACGTGCCCGGCGCGCTGACCAAGGCGGTGGACGGCCTGCACAAAATCGAAGTCGATGGGGAACCCACGGTCATCTACCTCGACGCCGCCCAAGTCGCCGCGGGCGAGGGAGCCTTCATGCAGAAGTACCGTCTGCCCTCGCTCAAGCGGCTCGAATAAATGGACGCCGCCGACTGGGGCGCGCTGTTCGACTGGGATGGCGTGGTCATTGATTCGTCCTCCCACCACGAGGAAAGCTGGGAGCGCCTCGCCCGCGAGGAAGCGCACACGCTGCCACCGGATCATTTCAAAAAAGGCTTCGGGATGAAGAACGAGTTCATCATTCCCAAACTCCTCGGCTGGGCACAAGACCCCGCGGAAATCCGCCGCATCTCACTGCGCAAAGAAGCGCTCTACCGCGAAGTCGTGGCCGAGCGCGGACTCAGCGCACTGCCCGGCGTCCGCACCTGGCTGGAGCGGCTGCGCGATGCCGGCGTGCCCTGCGCCATCGGCTCCTCCACGCACCGCGCGAACATCGACCTCTCCCTCGGCCTCATCGGCCTCGCGGAGTTTTTCACCGCCATCGTCACCGCCGAGGATGTCTCCACCGGCAAGCCCGACCCCGAGGTCTTCCTCACCGCCGCCGCCCGCATCGCCCGCCCGCCCGCGCGCTGCGTCGTCTTCGAGGACGCCCACGTCGGCATCGCCGCCGCCCGTGCCGGCGGCATGCGTGTCGTCGGCGTCGCCACCACCCACCCCGCCAGCGAACTCACCGCCGCCGACCTCACCGTCCACCGCCTCGACGAACTGCAACCGGTGACGCTCGCCATGTGGTTTGCGCACTGACGCGCGCACGCCCTCAGCCGCGCAATCGCCGCCGCGCCTCGGCACTCGAGCGATCCAGACATTCGCCCACGGCTCCGAGCACGCTTTCGATGGTGTCTTCGCTGGCAATGGAAGACATGGCCGGAGCGTGCGCAATCCGCCCACTCGGGCAAGCGGGCAAATGGTCCCACGGATCCTTCCATCTCTTCATTCCGCTTACTTGAAAGGATTTACCACCCGCACCGAGCCATACATCTGCCCATCGTTCATGTCCTCGCTGTAAAGTTCGCGTGCCCCGAGCGCTTCCGCGGCGGCGATGATGGCGGCTTCCCAATATGTAATCTGGTAGCGCACTTTTATCTCGATGGCGGCAAAGACTAAATCCTCCGTCACCGGGAGGATCGGAAAACCGCGCATGGACGAGAGGATTTCCGTGGCCTCATCCGTTGAAAGTCGCAACGCCTGCTTCTTGGTCGCATTGACGTAAAACTCTTGCAGCACCTGCGCGGAAAAACCCACGCCCGGCAGCGCCAAAGTGCGCCGCGCCGTCGCGCGCTTCACCGCGTCCTCCGGTGCGTTGGAGGCCGCGTAGAGCAGGATGTTGCTGTCGCAGAAAACCTCAGCGCGCATGCAGTTCTTCGCGGCTCAGCCGTCCTGCGACTGCGAACTCCTTCACCCCGTCCATCGCCGCAAACAGCCGTTGCACCCGCTGCCCGCGCTCCGCTTCTCCGTCCGCTGCCGCGCCATCGGCCAGCGCCAGCGCCTCCCGCACCAAATGCTCCAGCCGTTGCGCCGTCGCCGCATTGACGGTCTGCAAGGTGCGGTCGAGTTCCTGAGCGATGGCAGTCATGCGGAAAGATTAGTAAGCCTGCGCTTCGTCCGCAATCGGCCAATGGGCGACGGGGAGACTGTGAAAGCAGTCCGCTGCGCTGAAGCCGGTGGCGCTTGCGTCCTGTCGAAACGCTTGATGCGCCTTGCGTCCCAGCGGGAGGCTTGAGGGTAGCCGTGGGCTTCAGCCCGCGGAGGTTGGGCGAAAGCAGCGCCGTCGCGTAGCGACGGTTGACGGGCTTCAAATGTCGCTACGCGACAAGACTTCTCCGCGGCGCTGACCGTGGGCTGAAGCCCACGGCTACGTTCGTTCGTCCCGCTGGGACGGCT
>JAYVNN010000024.1:0-7607 GCA_043758435.1 Chthoniobacter sp. | reverse complement strand
GGCGTGAAAACGGGCGCGTAAATGGCGTAGCGCGGACGCGGCGTGCCAAACATGAGCCCGTGCGAATCGACGATGAACCAGCGCAGATTCGCCTCGGCCAGCACGCGGTCGAGGCTGGCGGTGTAGGCGCACTCCGGCAGCCAGATGCCGCGCGGATCGCGCCCGAACATCTCGCGGTAATGGTCGCGCGCGATGAGGATTTGCGCGCGCACGGCCTCGGGGAAATTCTCCATCAGCGGCAGAAATCCGTGCGTGGCCGCGCAGGTGATGATCTCGATCACGCCGCGCTCCTGCAGCGCGCCAAACGCGCCGACGAGGTCGCGCTGCCAGCGCTCCACGTAGTCGCGCCGGCACTGCGTCAGCCGGTGGAAATAAAACCGCGCGACTTCCCCGACCGCCCCGGAATCCTGGGTGCGAGCCATTTCCCGCCGGGCGAGCTCCACGGAGCGGTCGAGGTAGCGCACGGTGCGCTCCTGCAAAAGCGGGTCGCGCAGCATGTGGCAGAGCGGCGGGGAAAGCGTGAGCGTGAGCGCAAACGGCACGCCGTCCTCCGCGAGTCCGTGGAGGATTTGCAGCAGCGGCAGATAAGTCTCGGTGATCGCTTCGTAGAGCCAGTCCTCCTCCAGAAATTCTTCATATTCCGGGTGCCGCACGTAGGGCAGGTGCGCGTGGAGGACGAGGGCGAGGTAGCCGTGCGGTGCCATGATTTGCGAAAAGTGCGCAGACGGTACCAGCGCGGCTTTCGCGGACAAGCGCCAAACGAGTAACAGGAAGCGCCATTGACCCGTGCCCCGCCGCTCTTTCAACATCCGCCCAATATGCCGCGATCAATGAAAGGTAATGACTATGAAAGGCGTTGAAACCAAGAGGGGATTGTCACCAAAACAACGGGCAGAACTGCTCGGAGCCTTGAAAGTCCGCTTTGAGAAAAACGGGAGCCGCCATGAGGGTCTGGCCTGGGCCAAAGTCCAGGCAAAGCTGGAAGCTAACCCTGAAAAACTGTGGTCCCTGAATGAAATGGAAAAAACCGGCGGTGAACCGGATGTGGTGGGTCAGGAGAAGCAGACAGGCGAATACGTTTTTTATGATTGTTCCGCGGAAAGTCCTAAAGGCCGCATGAGTGTTTGCTACGACCGTGAGGGGCTGGAATCGAGGAAAGAACATAAGCCGAAAAACACCGCCCTGGACATGGCGGCGGAGATGGGCGTCGAGCTGTTGACCGAAGAGCAGTACCACGAGCTGCAGAAGCTGGGAGATTTCGACACCAAGACGTCGAGCTGGGTGAAAACCCCTGCGGAGATGAGAAAGCTCGGCGGCGCGCTCTATTGCGACCGCCGCTACGGCCGCGTCTTCACGGGTCACAACGGCCCGCAGTCTTACTACGGCGCCAGGGCCTTCCGGGGCTCGCTCAGGGTCTGAATTTTGCAGGTTGGAGTCCTTGCGTCACCGCTTGACAGCGCAGGCTCCGCCGCTAGTCTGTCGGCCCTTTTCCACAAACCCACACCTCATGGCCAACACCAAATCCGCCGCCAAACGCGCCCGTCAGACGACCCGCCGCACCGCCACCAACCGCCGCACGCTGACTGCGGTGAAGAGCCGCCTCAAGGGCGCGCGTGAAGCGCTCGCGGGAGCCGACAAAGCCAAGGCCAAGGCCGCTACGGTCGCGGTGGTTTCCTCGCTCGACAAGGCGGCCAAGGCCGGGCGCATCCACCGCAATGCGGCGAACCGGCACAAGAGCCGGCTGGCCAAGGCGCTGGCGAAGGCGGCTTAAGGCTTTCCGTCAATTTCGCTTTTCAAAAAACCCGGCGCCGCCAAATGCGGGGGCCGGGTTTTTCGTTTTTTTACGCAGCGGGGCGGAGGTTGCGGAGCGAGGCGGAAACCCGTCGGAAAACGAAAACCTTTGCGCCGCAGCGCCTCGGCATTTTCAGAAAATCCGCCCCGCCCTCAGCCCGCTGCGAGGGTATGCGAAAACTCCCGGAGGCTGGGCTTCAGTTCATCCGGGAGTTCGAGAAAAAGGAGCGTGCTTTCGTAGCTCTTGCCGACCAGCGGTTCGCACCAGACGACGATGCCGTCGAGTGCCATCCGGCTCAGTCCGAGCCGCGGATCCATGTGCGTGAGCAGCACGGAAATTTGCGTGCCGATGTCGAAGTGCCAGCGGGAGTGGAACCGCATGCCGCGCTCGGAGATTTCGAGGTCGTGGCGACCGCAGGACTGGGAGTCCGCTCCGTAGTCGAAATAAAGCGCCGGGCTGGGTTGATTGGAGAGCATTGGTCAGGCTTCGCGCCCATTCTTTCGCGAAAGCGACGGAAATGTAGCACTCGACTTTGGGCTGTCAAAAAATGCGCCTGGAAAAGCCGGACGGGACGGCACTCACCGCGCCCCGCTTTCCACCACCTCCGCCTCCGGTCGCCGCGCCGGTGCGGCCACGGGCTGCGCCGCACGCTCCGCCTCCGCGAGCAGCCGCAGGGCGAGCCGCCCGAGCGCCGTCGTCACCGCGAGCGTGAGCACGAGCCCGCCGATCCAGACCGCGTACTCCCACATCTGCGGATGGCTTTTCCCCTGCCAGATGCGCAGCCCGTGCTGGGCCAGCGTGCCGAGGTAGGCGTAGAGGAAAAGCCCCGGCGTCTGCCCCAGCGCAATCCACAGCATGCAGGTGCGGAAACGGATCCGGGTCACGCCGTAGAGGTAGTTCAGCAGGCTCGTGGGGAAGAGCGGATGCACCTGGCTGAGGAAGATGATCTTCCACCCGTCGCGCGCGATGGCCTCGTCCAGCGCCGCCCATTTTTTGTGCCGGAGGAATTTCTTCGCCACCCACCCGCGTCCCAGTTTCCGGCTGAGAAAAAACGCCACCGCCGCGCCCGCGACATTGCCGGTCACGTTCAGCAAAAAGCCCCACCACAGCCCGAAGAAAAGCCCGCTCCCGACCGCCAGCACCCCGCCGGGGAGCAGCAGCACATTGCACGCGCCGACGAGCGCGGGATAGAGCACCGCGCCCCAGAATTCCATCGCGCCGACGCGCTGCTGCAGCTCCGTGACGTAGCGCACCACCGGATAATGCCGCCACAGCCAGGCCGCAAAAATCGCCGCGAGCACCAGCCCGACGAATTGGAGATAAAGGGCGCGTTTGACTTTCGACATGCGGGGCGGCGTCGTTCCTATCGCACTTCCGCGCCGGGTTGCGCGCCGGTTTTTTCCGCTAAAGCGGCGAGCGCCTCCACGATGGCCGCCACATGCGCCGGGCCCGCGCCGCAGCAGCCGCCGAGCAGCCGCACCCCACCCGCGGCGAGCGCGCGTGCCGCGGTGGTGAAATCCTCCGGCGATACTGGATAAATGAGCCGTCCATCCACCGACTCCGGCAAACCGGCGCTCGGGAAGGCCGCCAGCGGGCCGCCGTCGGCGCACGATTTCAGCGCCGCCAGGGCTTCCTCCGGGGTCACGCAATTTACGCCGACCACGTCTGCACCCGCGTCGCGCAGCCGGGCAAAAGCCTCGGCCAGCGGCGTCTCATCGCGCAGCGTGCCGTCTGCGCCCGGAACCAGCGAGCACACCACCGGGCAGTGATGCAGCGCCTGTTTGGCTTCCAGCGCCACGAGCAGTTCCTCCAGGTCGAGAAAGGTTTCGAGAAAGACGCACTGTGCGCCGCCATCGAGAAGTGCGCCGATCTGGTCTGCAAAAATCTGCGCGCGATCCAACCCGACGGCGCGCGCCGCCTCCTCGTTCATGTCGAGCGGGCCGACGCTGCCCGCGACCAGCACCCCCCTCCCCTTCGCCGCGTCCCTGGCGAGCTGCGCCGCCATCCAGTTGAGTTCGCTCACCCGATGATCGAGTGCATGGCGGGCGAGCCGCGCGGCATTGGCCCCGAAGGAATTCGTCCGGATGAGCCGCGCTCCGGCGTTGATGTATTGCTCGTGAATTCCGCGCACCACATCGGGCGCGCTCACGCAAAGCTCCTCCAGACAACTTTCCATCGGCACGCCCGCCGCGATCAGCGCCGTCCCCATCGCCCCGTCGCCGGGCAAAATGCGGTGCTGCAATTCATCGAGAAAATCCATGGGCCTGCGAAATATCCGCGCCCCGCCGGATCATGCCGAGCAGAAAAGCGGCGGGACTCAGGCCGTGTGCCGCGCGCTCCATTTCGCCTTGGCGAAAGCGACGGCAAACGTTGTCCCGAGCACCGCGGAAAAAATCATCGCCGCACCCGCCCAGCCAAATCCCCCGCGCGGCGCACCCGCCTGCACCGACCACGCGATGAGCAGCAAATGCCCTGCGTACATCACCAGCGACTCCCGCCCCGCGAACAAAACACCCCGCGGCCTCCAGCCCCGCGCGAGCCACTGGCATCCCGCCGCCAGCGCCAGCACCCACGCCAGCCGCGCACAAAAAAACGCCGGGCTCAGCGCGGAAAAAATCCCGTCATCCACGAGCAGCGCGCCGCCTTTCACCAAACCCGCCGCCACGAGCAGCCAGCCCGCCGACCGGGCCGCGAAAGCTCCAGCGAGAGCGCCGCTGAAGACAAACGCCGCCCACGGAAACAGCGGGAAAAGCGAACCTGTCCGGTCATTCAAAAACGCCGCGAACGGCACCGGCCCGCCGCCCCAATGCGCAGAACCGGGCGCGAGTAAAACCGTCCCCACCGCCAGACCGAGCAGCGCCACAGAGCAGGCCGCACTCCGCCATTTTTCCACCAGCACCCGCGCCGCCGCCTGCACCACGAGCACGCCCACGAGCGCCGCCGCCAGGCATTGCAACACATCCACCTGGGTCCCCGTGCGCAGCGCCTCCGCCCAGCGTCCCTGGCCGATTTCCGCCCACGGAAAATGCAGCGCATACCCCAGTGCCGCGACCCCGCCCAGCCGCCTCGCCTTGCGCGCAAAATCTCCGCGTTTCTCCCCCCGCCCGCCCATGCCCAGCGCATAGCCCGCGATGAAAAGAAACGCCGGCGCGACCAGCCCATTGAACCAGTTCAGCCACCCAAACCACGCGGCCTCGCGCTGCTCCGATGCGAGGAACGTGTTCACAACATGTGTTTCGATCATCGCCAGCACCGCCGCGCCGCGAAACAGATCCAGCCACGCAACACGAACCAGCGTTGCGGTAGGTGCGGCAGTGGCGGTGGATGACATGCGCGACTCGTTACCAGCGCCATCGCGGATTCCTAATCCGAAACTTCCGCGGACTATTTTTTCGGGCGCGGTGGCGTCGTAGTCTTGACCGGCCGCCCGATCTTTTCTCCGCTCGGTCCGAGAATGTTTTCGATCGCCCGTTTGTCCTCCGGGTCATCCACCGCATCGAGCACCGACAGCTCCTTCCCATGCGCAATCGACGGCCAGAACTTGTCGTATTCAAACGGCCGGCTGAATTCGCCATGATGGCACTTCCGGCAGTCGCCCGCGCCCACCGGGTGAAACTTCGCCGTCGCCTCCCCACCCGCGCGCCGCTCTGCCACATGCGCGCTCCCCGGCCCGTGACAGCTCTCGCATCCGACATCCACCAGCTTCGCCGCACCAAACTCCCGCCGGTATCCCGACGCCGTCCCAAAGCCAACCGTGTGGCACGCGATGCAGTTCGGATCGGCGTCCGCCTTGAGCGCCACGAGCGTCGCAAACGCCCGCGCGTGACCGCTCTCCTGCCACGTCTTCATCGCCGTCGCGTGGCACGACGCGCAGCTCTGCGTGCCCGCAAAAGCCGCCGTCGCCTTCACACCCGGCACCATGTCCTCCGCGAGCTTCGCCGGATCGTCAATCGCCAGCTTCGCCGTCCGCACTTCGCCGCGATACGCCTCCGCCAGCGCGCGGATTTCTTCGTCCTGCGGGATGCGGTCGCTGACCAGCGTGACCTCGCCTTTCACCGCCTCGATTTTGCCCGGTGAAAGCAGCCGCACATTCAGCGTGCCGACCGCGCGCGCCTCATTCGTCACCGCCAAAATCGTGCTGCGGTTTTCCTTCACCAGCTTCTGCGAAGGCTGCTGCACCTTGCCGCCGAGGATCACATCGAGTTCGTAAAACTGCCGCGCCAGATTCGCCATCGCCGCCTCGTCCGCGAACGCCAGCAGCACGATGAAATCCGCCTGCCCGCGCAGCTTCGGCAGCAGCCTGCCCAGCGCCACATTCATCTCCTCGACCGCCAGCCCCTCGCCGAGCGCATCGCCCAGTCCATGCGCGTCCAGCACCCCGACCAGCGCAATCCGCCACCCACTGCGCCGCACGATTTTGTGCGTGTCGAAAAGTGGCGCACCCGTCGCCTTGTCCAGCAGGTTCGCGCTCAGCATCGGCACCGCCGCGTGCGCCTTCATCTCGCGAAGCTGGGCCGCCGAAAGCCCCGCCTCGCGCCACCCCACATTCAGCGCCGCGTAGCGCATCTTCGCGAACGCCTCCTGAATGTAGCGATACTCGATCCGCTCGAAATCCGCCCCGCCCGCAATGGCATCGCCCACATCCACGCGCAGCTCATCCAGCGCATCGTCTTTTCCAAAAAGCGTGGCGATGCGCGTGAGCCCGCCGAGCTGTCCGGTGAAACATCCGCACGGCACCAGCCGCCCGCGCACATCGCATGTGAAGAGCACCGTGAGTGGCTGCGGCGGCGGAGCCGGCGGCTTTTTGCGAAGGTAAAAAGCTGCCCCGATTCCGACCACGGCGACCGCCAGCAAAACGACAAGCCAGCGTTTCATCGAGCGCTCAATAAAGCAGCGCGTAAGTGAAGACGTTCACATTCACGAGCACCGCTTCCACGATCATATTTCCGCCGCAGCAGCAGCACCCCTTCGCATTCGAGACATCGTTCAGCCCGTCCTTGGAATACACCATGACGAGCCGCCCGTTGACCTCCATCCCCTCGACAAACGCCTGCCCGCCGTGCTTGTCCGTCAGCCGCGTGACCTGGTTCACCGTCGAGAAAACCGGGTGTGACATCGGCAGCTTCACCATCTTGTATTCGGGAAAAATCAGCTTCAGCTCCTTGCGCAGCGCCGTGTCCCAGTTCGGATCGGAGCAGCCCGGACTCGAGAGAATGAAGCCGCCGTTCAGCAAATATTTCCGCAGGTTGTCGCGCTCTTTTTTCGTCAGCGAAAAATCCGCCTCCCCCGACCACACGCAAAACGGGAAGTCGAAAACATTGTCCGCCTCGAGCCGCACCGGGACGAAGTTCTTGCCCACATTCAGATTCGTTTTCTCCGCCACGTCCGACAGGAATTTGTCCGCGAAACAGATCGAACTTTTCGTGCCCGCATAGACCAGATTCCCGCATTGCAGCTTCGTCAGATCGGCCTTCGGCGCATTCGCAGCCCGCGTCACTTCCTCCTCCATTTCCTTCTGCTTCTGCTCCGCCGAAACCCCCGCGCCCATGGCGAGCACGGACATTGGTGAAAGGACGAGCGCGCAGCATGCGAGCGCAGCGAGCATCCGGGGAGCACATGCGTCCCGCGTGTTGGCGAAGGCGTCCTCGCCTTCGCGAACTTTCGCGGGGTGGGTCTGTGGGCGCGGAGCTCTTGCGCGAACGGTCGCGTCCGCTACGGCAAGAGGCTCCGCCGCGGCAGAACCCACCCCGCAAAGTTCGTTTCGGCGAGACGCCGAAACCAACACGCGGGACGCGTGTGCTCCCCGGAGTTCGCG
>JAYVNN010000023.1:0-7613 GCA_043758435.1 Chthoniobacter sp. | reverse complement strand
CCGCCATTCGCGCGCGGTCAGCTCCACCTCCGCGCCGTCGCGCTGTAGCCGCCGCGCGGAGAGATCGAGCGCGAGCGGGCCGATGCGGAGCGCGCCGGACTTCGTCCCGTAGGCGCGGCGGCAGAGCGCCTCCACGCGCGCGAGCAATTCGGCGAGCGCGAAGGGTTTCACCAGGTAGTCGTCCGCGCCGAGGCGGAGACCTTCCACGCGGTCGGCCACGGTGTCGCGCGCGGTGAGCAAGAGGACGTGCGTGGTTTTGCCTGCCGCGCGCAGCCGTCGCAGCAGCGCGAGGCCGTCGAGCTTCGGCAGCATCACGTCGAGCACGAGCGCGTCGTAGTCATTCAGCTCTGCCGCCGCGAGTCCCTCCTCGCCATCCGCCGCCGTGTCCACAGCAAAGCCGGCGTGCCGCAGGGCGCGGCGCACCGAGCGGCGCAGGCTTTCGGAGTCTTCGACAAAAAGGACGCGCATGGCAAACCGGCGGAACGCTACTTTCCATTCCGCCCGATGTTACTGCGCCGACTGGCCGGCCAGCAGGTTGACCAGGTCTTTGTAGGCTTCGGCAAAAGCCTTGTAGTTCACCTCGTCCATGGCATTCGGCGCGAGTTCCTCGATGAGGGCGACGCGGCTGGCGATCAGCCACAAATCCTCCGGGCTGGTTGGATGATGCGGATCGGACAAGCCATCCTCGTTTAAGTCCTCGATAAGATCCTTGCGTTCCTTGGCCGGGAGATTCGGGTCGTTGATCGCGGCCGCCCAATAGGCATTGGCTTCGACATTCCAACCCACATAACTCAAAGCCTCGCGCGCCACCTGATCCTGCACCGGCGGCTTGCCGGGCTTGGCCGCCGCACCAGCCGCGGCCGGCCCATTCTTAGCCTTCTTCACCTTCGGCGCAGCACCAGCTTTGACGAGTTGGAGTTCCCCGTCCCGCACGAGACCCACGCCCGGTGCGTAGTATTTGTATTCCTTGCCGCTTTCCAGCGGCGTTGTCTCCTCGGTCTTCACGCAATCCTTATACTCGCCCGCCGGAGTCTTCACCGTCTCGGTCACGCTCACGACTTCCGCACGGTCCATAGCTACCTTGGGGGCAAGTTCCTGGTAATAGGCCGCGCCGACCTTCGGCTTGCCCGGCAAGGCTAGGCCAAACCGTGCGCCCGCGACGCCCGCCAGCCAGGAACCTTCATGGCTGGCGACCTTGCCGTTTTTGTAAGTGTCGCTGTCCTCGCCGAAGTAATAGACATCATGGGTCGCCTTCGAGATGGCGAAGTAGTTCTGACTTATCTCCACGAGCTCGCCGTCCATCGTTTCCCTTTCCTCGACCACGCGGGTCTCGACGCCGTCCACGGTCTTGGTTCGATCCGTGACGCTAATCGTGAGCACCGTCTTCTTGCCATCTTCCTTGCCTTCAAAGACGGCGACAAAGCCGGGCTCGAGGATGAAGTATTCGCTCTTGCCCGAGGACGAGAGATCGCCTTTCTCGACGGCGAAGGTTTCGGTGAACCTGGGCGCATCGGCACTGAGCACGGAGGCACTGAGGCCGGCGCAAAGGCCGAGGGTAACAATGCAATGGAGTTTCATATGTCGGATGACTGGGGTTGTGGGTTGGTCTTGAAAGGAAGCAGGCTCCGCCACGCTGGCAAGCATGGCGGAACCCGCGAACTGTGACGAGGAGTTAGTCCTTCTTTTCTTTTTTGCCGTTCTTCTCCGGCTTTTCCGCTTTCTCCGCATCGGGGTTTTCGCGCTCCAGCACTTTGCCTTTCGCGTCGAAGGTCACGACCTCCTTGCCGCTGCCCTTCTTGATCTCGGCCTCGTAGTGGGTCTTGCCCTTGGCGATCACCTTCTCCACTTCCAGCACCGTGTTCGCGCCAGCTACTTTCGCGATGGCCGCGCGCACTGCCTCGGGCGCTTCGTCGAGCTTGATGATTTCCTCGAGGCTCAGAACCGTGCCGTCTTTCGCCACGGCGATCTCGTGCTTGTGGCCGCCGGCCTCCCAAGTCGTCTCGTAGGCAGGCGTGCCGTCTTCGTCGCCGAGCGCGACCTTGCCGAGCTTGGCGTCGCCGGCGGCGGCTTTGATAGCCTTGGCGACGGCGGCGGGCAGGTCGGCGAACTTGACGGGTTTGTCCTCTTCCTCGGCGAAGACGAAGTGCGGCACCGCGAGCGCGGCGAGGAGGGTGATGATGTGGCTGGTTTTCATGTGGTCGTGGTTGGTTTTGGTTTTTTGTTTGATCCCGCAAGCCAGACGGCCTGTCGAGATGCACACCTTGAACCACGGAGGATGACGGGAAGATGACGGCGCAAAAAAAACCGCCGACTCTGCACGCGCGGCCCCGCGAGTGCGGACGGGGTTGCAAACCGCTCTAATTTCGCTTCGACACACCGATTGAATCGGCTACACAAAACGGCCCGCCTGAGCCCGGTCTCTGCGCGGGCTTCGTCGTCACCAGCCGCCTTTCATCCATGAATCCACACCGCACCCGTCTGCTCACCGCCGCGCTCCTCGGCCTCTCCACGCTTTCCGCTTTCGCGGCAAATTGGTGGGAGGAAATGGACTACGGGCGCTTCCTTTCCGCGACGTATCTCAACGCCGACGGCAAGAGCACGCTCGATGGTGACAAGGCCGTCGGCGCGGCGAACAAGGGCATCGCCGTGAAGCTCGGCAAGGACGGGGATGCCGCGCAGGTTTTCGACACTGACCTGCTCCGCATGGCCGCGGGCTGGACGGGCGGGTGGATCAAACTGAAAGGCGTGGTCTTCGACGGCGGCCACGGCCCGAACCCCGGCCCGAAGGACGGCGCGAGCATTTATTTCCAGACCAATCCCGGCCCCGGCTGGAGCAAGGGCGACGACCTCAAAGACCCGCGCAAACTGCCCACCGGCCCCGGCGCGGCTAAGGTGCCTTTCGGCCCGCTGCCGAAGGAATGGGCGAAGTATCGCGGGCTGTATCTCAACGGCGACAACGTGATTTTCGCCTACACCGTCGGTGAAGCCACGCTGCTCGAAATGGCCGGCGAGGAGAAGGTCTTCGACAACGTGCTGCTCACGCGCACTTTCAATGTCATCACGCCGGGAGTGGCCTCCACACTCGTTCTCGCGGACGGGCCGGAAGGCACCACGGCGGCGGTCGATGGCAGCAAAGCCGTCGCGTCTAATGATGCGAAAAATGCGGACTCGCGCGTGGTGGTCGGCCTCGTCGGCGCACCCGCGGGCGCGAAGCTCGAAGCGAGCGGCGCGCGCCTCACGCTCAAGCTCCCGGCTTTCGCGAAAGGCCAGGCTTTCAAAGTCGTCTATGCCAAAGGCAACGCCGCCGCCGCCGCGAAACTCGGCGACGCGGTCAAGGCCGCGACCAAGCCCGCCGACCTCGTCGCCTTCACGCACGGTGGCCCGGCGCACTGGGCCGAGACGGTGAAAGTGAAAGGCGAACTCGGCAAGGAAGACGGCGCATTTCCCTACGTGGTCGATGACCTCCACGCGCCGCTCGACAATCCCTACAAGTCCCGCATCCGCGTCGGCGGCTTCGATTTTTTCAAGGACGGACGCATCGCTTTCTCCACCTGGAGCGGCGACGTGTGGATCGGCAGGGGCCTGGATGCGAAGCTCGAAAACATCGAGTGGAAACGCTATGCGACCGGACTTTTCCACGCACTCGGCCTGCGCATCGTGGAGGAAAAAATCTACGTCCTCGGGCGCGACCAGATCACCCGCCTGACCGACCTGAACAATGACGGCGAGGCCGACCTCTACGAGTGCTTCAATAACGACGTGCAGGTCACGCCCGGCTTCCACGAATTCTGCTTCGGACTCGATACCGACTCGAAGGGCAACTTCTACTTTTCCAAAGGCGGCCCGGTGCAGCCCGGCGGTCGCGGCTGGGGTCCGCTGAGCGATCACAACGGGTGCCTTTTCAAAGTGTCCAAGTATGGCGACAAATTTGAAATCATCGCCACCGGCGTCCGCGCGCCGAACGGCATCGGCGTAGGCCCGAACGACGAACTCACCAGCGGCGACAACCAAGGGACGTGGGTGCCCGTCGATTACATCCATTACTCGAAACCGGGCGAATTCGTCGGCGTCGTCGATCTCGCGCACAAGGATCCGCCGCCCACTTCCTACCCGCCGCACCTCTGCTGGGTGCCCTACGACATGGACAACTCGAACGGCTCGCAAGTCTGGGTCACGAGCGACAAATGGGGCCCGCTCAAAGGCCAGCTCCTCTACCTCAGCTACGGCAAATCCTCGCTCTTCGAGGTGCTGCAGGAGCGCGTCGGCGACGTGCCGCAGGGCGGCGTGGTGAAGTTCCCGCTGAAATTCTCCACCGGCATCATGCGTGCCCGCTTTCATCCGCTCGACGGGCAGCTCTACGTCGCCGGACTCAAAGGCTGGCAGACCGACGGCGCGAAGGACGGCGCCATCCACCGCGTCCGCTACACCGGCAAACCGCTGACCATGCAAAACGGCCTGCACATCACGGACAAAGGCGTGCGCATCGACTTCACCGCGCCCCTCGATGCCGCCAGCGCCGCCGACGCCGCGAACTACTCCGTCATCCAGTACAACTACCGTTGGACCTCCGCCTACGGCTCCGACAAATACAAAGTCAGCAACCCCGAGGAGAAGGGAAACGACAAGCTGGAGGTCAAATCCGCCACGCTTTCCGCGGACAAAAAGTCCGTCCTCCTCGAAATCGACGGCCTCAAACCGGTCATGCAGATGGAGATCAAAATGAGCATCAAGAGCGCCGACGGAAACCCCGTGCCTGACAAGATCGGCAACACCATCAACGTCGTCGCGCCGCACGACAAACCCGGCGTGACCTACAGCTCCGCGCGCTGAGCCCGCCTGGCGCGGACGCCCTCGTCCGGCGACCGTCTGGCGGACGCCCCGTCCGCCGACACGTCATTGACGCCTCAACCATCCGAAAGCTAAACCCGAAGGGCGGCGAGAAATCGCCGCCCTTCGCTTTTTTCCCGACGCCGTTTTTTTTCCGCCACATGAAATCTCCCATCCGTCTCCTCACTCCCCTCGCCTGCCTCGCGCTGTTTTCGCCTGTTCTCCGCGCACAGGAGAGCGCGGTGAAAGCACCCGCGCTCACCGAAGCCGCAACCGCGCTGAAACAAGGACTGGCCCTGACTTTCACCGCGGGCGGCAAGACGGACACGCGCACCTCGCGGCTCGTGGCGCTCGCCGTTCCCGCGGGCCAGCCGGTGACGCCGTTTCTCCCCGCTGGGCCTTTCACCGCGAAGTGGGAAGCCGACATCATCTCGGACATGCGCGCCGAATTCACCTTCGCCGCCGAGGTGCAGGGCGCGGTGAAAGTCACGCTCAACGGCGCGGCGATTCTCGAAGGCACTGCGCATGTCGAAGGCAAGCCCGTGAAGCTGCAAAAGGGCGCGAACAAACTCGGCGTGGAATTCACCAGCCCGGCGAAAGGCGACGCGCTGCTGCGGCTGCTGTGGTCGTCGAAAGAATTCCCGTGGGAGCCGGTACCGCCGACCGCCTTTCAGCACAACACGAACGCCAATGAACTCCGCACCGGCGAGCGCGTGCGTGCGGGACGGCTGCTCTTCGCCGAGCTGCGCTGCGCTGCGTGCCACGACGGCGCGGGGCTCGTGCCGGCGAAGGGCGAAGGCATGCCCGAGCTGGCGCAGGACGCGCCGCAGCTCGGCGAGTTCGGCGCGCGCTTCAACGAGCCGTGGATGGCCGCGTGGATCAACGACCCGCACGCCGTCCGCCCGCACGCGCTCATGCCGCGCGTTTTCGCCGATGGAAAATCCGGCGTCATCGACCAGCGCGCCGCCGACCTGGCCGCGTACTTCGCCACGCTCGGCGCGCGCGCCGAGGGCAAGCCGCTCGACGAGGCGCTCGTCGCACCGGGCGGCGCGCTCTTTGCCAACCTCGGCTGCATCGCCTGCCACACGCGGCCCGACGCCGACGGCAAGGACGAGCACGACCGCACTCCCCTCGCCCACGTCCGCGCCAAATGGCAGGTCCCGGCGCTCACCGAATACCTCAAAGACCCGGCGAAGAATTTCGCGTGGAGCCGCATGCCGCACTTCCGCCTGAGCGACGACGAAGCCGCGAAACTCGCCGCCTATCTTTTCCTCTCCGCGAAAAAAGAATTCCCCGCCGGGCCGAAAGGCGATGCCGCCCGCGGCGCGCAACTCCTCGCCACCAGCGGCTGCCTCCAGTGCCACGCCGGCCTCCCACCGACGACCGCGCCCACCCTCGCCCTCACGCTCAAAGGCGGCTGGACCAAAGGCTGCCTCGCCGCCGACGCCACCGCCCGCGGCAAAGCGCCTGACTTCGCCTTCACGCCCGCGCAGCGCGCAGCACTCCTCGCTTTCGCCAGCGGCGGCTTCGCGTCATTGAAACAGGACGCGCCCATTGAATTCGCCGAGCGCCAGATCGCCAATCTCCGCTGCGCCGCCTGCCACGCGCGCGACGGCCAGCCGAGCGTCTGGTCGCGGCTCGACGACGAAACCGCCCCGCTCGCCGCCGCCGCGCCGCTGGAGGAAGGCGAGGGCAAACCCATCGCCACGACCGCGCTCCCGCAGCTCACCTGGCTCGGCGAAAAACTCCAGCCCGCGTGGATGGCGCGGTTCATCGCCGGCCACGGCAAAGTGAAGCCGCGCCCGTGGCTCATCGCCCGCATGCCCGGCTTCCCCGCCGTCGCGGAGGGCATCGCCCATGGCCTCTCGCTCGGCCACGGCTTCCCGCTCACGCCCGCCGCCGCCCTCGCCGCGGTGCCGGAAAAGCTGAAGGCCGGCGAAACCCTGCTCGGTGAAAACGGCGGCTTCAACTGCCTCCAGTGCCATGCCCTCGGCGACCGCGCCGCCACCGCCGTCTTCGAGGCCCCCGCGCCCAATTTCGCCTACGCGCGCGAGCGCCTGCGCAAAGAATACTTCGACCGCTGGCTGCTCTTCCCCCTCCGCATCGACCCCGAGACGAAGATGCCCCGCTTCGCCGACGACGACGGCAAAACCCCGCTCACCGACTTCTTCGCCGGCAAAGCCAGCGAACAATACGACGCCATCTGGCAGTACTTGCAGTCACTGAAAAAGTAGCAGTTTTCCGCTCAGGCGGAGCACACGACAGTCGGGTGAAAGTCGTCCCGCACCCATCCAACGCAGTCTCGCGGGACGAATTGATTGTCGATGAAAACGAAAATCCTGACCGTGATCGCCGTGATCGCCGCGGGCTGCGCGGTGGTGGAGACTGGCGACCACACATGGTTCAAAGCGGGCGCGACGCAGGCGGAGCAAAATGCCGCACTTTCATCGGCGCAGATTCAGGCGAAGCAGGCGCACGTCGCGCCTTCCGAGGAGCGCGGAATTTTCCTGGAAGCGATGACCGCGCAAGGCTGGCGGCTGATGCTCAATGGCGCTGCGCCCAAACTCGCCACGCAACCGGCCAGCCCCGCCAAACCGCCCCCGCGGGCGAACGCGAACATGCTTTAAGAGGGTGTACCGAAATTCAGAAGCGTGTCATCCTGAGCGGAGCGGAGGCGGAAAGGTGGGCGCAGCGCAGTCGAAGGACCCCGGCGGTTCATTCCAGCGCCGAACATGATCGAACCGCCGGGGATCCTTCGACTCCGTTTCGCCCCCACTTTTCCACGG
>JAYVNN010000022.1:0-7618 GCA_043758435.1 Chthoniobacter sp. | reverse complement strand
GCACCGAAGGCAGCGTGCTGCCCACGGTGAAAGTGGCCTCGTTCAGCGCGCTCCATGTGCCAGTGCTCGAGAGAATGCGCGACTTGAGCGCGGTCGTGGCATTGACCGTAAGCGGCGTGGAGTAAGTGAGCGCGGTCGCCGCGACCGAGGAGGCCGTGGCGCTGGTCGTGGCGGTGTAGGAGATGTGCGGGTCGTTGCCGTCGGTCGTGTAGTAAATGGTGCCCGCCGCGCCGGGGTTGTTCAGCGCGACCACGTAGCCCGCGCTGACCTGCGCGGTGCCGACGATCGTGCCGCCCGTCGTATTTTGCCGGTACTCCGGCGCGGCCGCTGCGGGGTAAAGGCCGCCCGTTTGCAACTGCGAAAGCACCGTCGCCGGGCGGAAGGCCGCGGGAAAATAGCCGGTGGTCTTGCGCGTGCATTCCGCGAGCCAGTGGTTTTCGCGCGTGTAGAGCACGTAGCTGCCGGTGTTGTAATTATGCACGTCGCGCCGGTAGTCGCCCCAGCGGCAGCTCTCGGCGACGATCGGCTTGTCGAGGACCGCCTGCCATTTGTTCCAGCGCGCAATGTTCGCCGTCGGCGTGAGCGCGCCGGTCGGGGCGATCATGTGCTTTTGCACGCGATCCGCAAAATCGAGCTTGTACTGCGCGTTGCTCACGAGCTTCGCGTGCAGGCCGCTCGGCTGGTTCGTGGTCGTCGCCACGCGGTTGACGTTCGTTTCGAGAAGCGAGCATTCCTGGTCCCACGGCACGTACTGGAATTTCCCCTCGGTCGGATTCGTCGCGCTCGCCCGGCGGCGGATCGCGTACCAGTTTTTGATCACGTCCCAGTCCTGGTGGCCGTTGTAAAAATGCAGCAGCGTGTAGTCGATGAACTCGGTGACATCGAGGTAGCCCTTCATCGTGTCGTAGAGCGCGTTCGAGGTCGTCGCGGGCTGGCTGATCATCGCGCTGTACGCCGCGCCGGTGCCGCCGCGCAGACTGCCTTCGTGGATGATGTCGTAGTCGTTTTTCGAGCCGCCCATCTGGTTCGCCGCAAAGCCGTCCACCGGCTGCTCGGCAAAGTCGTACACGCCCCAGTAGAGCCCGTTGATGAAGAGATGGAAAAAGCGGTGGTGGCTCGCGAGACCGCCCATCGTGCGGAGCGTGTCCTTGTTCCACGCATCGTGGATGCGCGTGCCGCGGGAGCGTTGGAAAGCGCCGTTGGCATTGGTCGTGTCGTCGCTCCAGTGCCGCCACGAAGTGTTGAAGTCCGGGCGCAGGATCACGTCATCGTAATTGTTGATCGGCGAGTCCTCGAAAAGCTGGTAGTTCAGCGAGCCTTCGCCGTAGTCGCCCTTGAATTTGAATTGGAATCCGTGCTTCGGATTTTTCAGCGGATCGCGGCTGGCATTGCCGTGACCGGTGATGCCGCAGATGACGGAGAAAGCCGTCGAACCATCCGGCAGAATCATTTCCGCGGCGCATTTTTTGTAGGCGAAATTTTTGTTCGTGACGTTCGGGTAGGCGTAGAGGCCGGTCGAGTTGAACATGTCCGCATTCGGCATCGTCACCGAGACCAGCGGCAGCTCGCGCAGGCCGTCCTTGAACCGCTGGATTTTGACCGGATCACCGCCTAGCGGCTCGCTGTCCATTTCATAATCCGCCGGCACCAGCCCCGGGGTCGAGGAGCCTGGCGAGAAGACGCTCGATCCGTACGTCGTGCCCCAGTTCGTCGGGAAACCCGCCGGCGCGGCCGGTTGCGCGAGCACCTGGTCGAGAAAGATGTAGCTGTGCGTCACCGGCAGGCTCGCGACTTTGTTTGTGCCAAACGCGACCGCCCGCAGGCACGTCGTCGTGCTGATCGTGATCGGCGTCGTGTACACCGTCCCATTGCCCACCGTCGGCTCCGTGAAATCTGTGGTGTAGCGGATCACCGCCGTCGCATCCGGGCAGGACAGCACGAGCGAAAACGCGTCTTTGAAAAACCCGCGACCCACGCTCGCGTTCACCTTCGGCGTGATCGCCGTGAGCGTGCTCGTGCCGTTGGACGCCTTCGGCGTCGGCGTCGCATAATAGCGCAGCGCGCTGTCAGTGCTCTGCGGGCCGTAGCTGTAGTCGGTGCGCTGCGCGGCAAAGTCCTTCACCGGCGGGATCGCGAGTTCGTTGTAGTTCGCCGGATATTGCGTCACCACCGCGCGCGGCGCTTCCGGCGCGACGAGCGCGAGATAGCCGCCGTTTTCATTGATCGTGAAATTTGTGTGCAGCCGCGGCGAACCGGTCACACCCGCGGTGTTCGCATTGTCCACGCCCGCCGCTTTCTGCGCCGGCTTGCGGTCTTTGTCCG
Organism: Chthoniobacter sp.; assembly: GCA_043758435.1. GTDB lineage: Bacteria > Verrucomicrobiota > Verrucomicrobiia > Chthoniobacterales > Chthoniobacteraceae > Chthoniobacter. The sequence continues at coordinate 5,296 of JAYVNN010000022.1, read as the reverse complement.
ACGCCCACACGACCATGTACTGACCGGCATTGAGCGACCATTCGGGGAAAATCCACTTGTCGAATTTGTCGTGATCGTCCGTCAGCGCCCAGCCCGCGAGATTCACCGCCGTCGCGCCGGAGTTGTAGATTTCGATCCAGTCCACCTGCTCGCCGTCCTCGTCGGCGAGGCCCACGCCGTTCGCCGCGAGGAATTCATTCAGGACCAGCGTCCCATGCCCCGTGCCGCTCAGCGTCGCCGTCCAGCCCGCACCGCCAAAGGCATTCGGCGACGCCGCCGTGTCCACGATGCCGTGCGCGCCCGCCCACGAAAATGTCACCGGCCCCGCCGACGGTTGCGTGAAAGTGAAAACGTACGGCCCCGCGCCGCTGCCCGTCACCGTCGTCGCCGCCACGCCATTCACCAGCAAGTCCGCCGCGTCCACGCCGTTCACCACTTCGCTGAAAGTCACCTCCGCCTGCGGGAGCGTGGCCACCGTGGAATTCGGAGCCGGCGTCACCGCCACCCCGCGCACCGCCGCACCAGCCGTCGCTCCGGTGCCCACCCCGCCGGTCAGCGCCACCGCCGGCGCCGAGATGTAACCCGTACCCGCGTTCGTGATCGTGAAACCCGTCACCTGGCCGATGCTCACCGCCGCTGTCGCCGTCGCCCCGCTGCCCGCACCGCCCGCCGCCGCGGTGATCGTCACCGCCGGCGTGGAAGTGTATCCCGTCCCCGACGACGTCAGCGTGACCCCCGTCACCTGCCCCGCATTACTGATCGTCGCCACTGCCGCCGCGCCGCTCCCACCGCCGCCGGAAAAAGTGACCGTCGGATTCAGCGTATAGCCAGTGCCCGCGGCCGTCAGCGTCAGCGTCGTCACCCCGCTGTACTGCGCCGTCGCCGTCGCCCCGCTCCCCCCGCCGCCGGTGATCGCCACCGCCGGCGCGGACGTGTAGCCACTTCCGCCCGCGCGCACCGCGAGCGCCGTCACCCCGCCCGCATTCAAAAATGTCGGCGCGATCGTATCCGTCAGCGTGTAGCTCCACAGCCCCGGCGTCGTCAGCGGCCCCGGCGCCGCCACCCCCGCGATCCCGTGATCGCTCGCAAAATCCACATTCACCGTCCCCGGCAGCGGTTGCGAAAACGTGAACACATACGGCCCCGCGCCCGAGCCCGTGACGAACAGCGCCGCGTCGCTGTTGATCAGCAAATCGTCCGCGTCCACACCCGTCACCGCCTCGCTGAAAGTCACGCTCACCTGCGTCAGCGTGCTCACCGTCGCCCCCGCCGCCGGCACGCGCACCGTCACCGTCGGCACCGCGAAGCTCTGCGACGCGAGGAAAAGCAGCGCCGCGAAGATGGCCGGCAGGTTGCGTAGCCGACGGGCGGGAGACTGGGAGGAAGTCATGTGGGGAGAAGGCCGACGCACGCTAGTTGCACACCTGCGGAAATCAACCCGTGCAGCCGCCGAAAAGCACGCTCCCGCAAGGTTTTAACGGTTTCCACGTAAAGGGGTTTTGCGACCACCAAGATGAACGCGAAGTGCCGCGCCAGTTCGCGCGTGACGCTGATGGAAATGGATTTCAACAAGCTGCTCACCGACCCGGAGAAGTTCAAAAAGCTGGCCAAGGAAAACCCGAAGACGCTCCAGGAGAGCAAGGCGCTGATGAAGGGGCTCGACGGGGTGAAGATCGAGACCGCGCCGGAGGTGAGGATCAAGTTCCAGTAAGGGCGCGCGGCCCTGCTTCAAGGACTGAGCGAAACCGAGTAAGTTACCTCGCCGGCGTTATCCTCCACAATGTCGTCACGGATGCGCAGGATCACTTGCGCGTAATCTTTGTCGAAGCGGTAGCGGAACGGACGGCGTTTGGTCCCGGCGGGCACTTCGGCCAGTCGCTTTGCCTCACCATCCAGCACCGCATACACGCCGATTAGGTTGCCGGGAAACACCTCTTCGTCCGGACTCACCCAGCCCTTGGGATCGCTGCCCAGGCCACCGCTCATCGCCCAGCGGCCCTCGACATACTGGACCCGGATACTCTGTCCCGCGCGCACCGGGCCGACCCGGCCGCCCATTGGCGCGTTTGCCTTGATCTGGACATTCCGGACTCCGACCAGCGGCGGTTCGGGAACCTCCGGCGGCCGCGGTTGGGCCGGTGCGCGCGGGGCACCTGCGAGCCGCTGCGCCTTCACTTCCGACACCACCCAGTCGTTGGCCACACTGCCGAGGGCCAGGGTGGCGCCCGGTGGGTTGCTGAGCCAAGTACGATTCAGGCTTAGGGACGCGATGGGTCCGGTCCATTCATGGAGTGGCCGGGAATCCAGGGTGCTGAAAATGTTCACGTTCGGGCCGTCGAGACGCACCGTCACTTCTAGTTCGTGGGGCACCGCGTCCTTGATTTGCTTGCCCGGCACGGCCCCACGTTGACCCCTTCCAAATCCGCCATCGACACAGGCGAGGGCAGTGTCGAAGCCCTCACCCGGATTGCCGTCCACATAAAAGCCAACCGCCCGGTCACCGACCGGAAGCGTGACGAGGAAAAGGTCCTTCACTTCGACCTGCCGCAGCTTTATCCGCAACCGGTAACTCGTGCCGGCATACGAACCGGGCAGCGGAAGCTTCGCGAACTTGGTTTCTGAACTGAAAAGTTCGCCACTCTTCAAGACCCAGCCCTGGCCGGTCTGCGCGACGACGGCGGGTGTGAGTTTGGCGAGAAGATTTTCCCAGCGGACGGGCCCTGGCGCGGGGCCCGGAATCTGGAGCAAGGCTTTGGCTTCCTTGCAAGCCAGCCAGGAGATCAGCGGATCGTGGATATGGTCATCGGTCCATAACCCAGCTTCGACCACAGGCAGCGGTTTCAATTGCGCCTCGGCCTCGTGATAGAGCGTTTGCGCTTCGGCTTTTTTGCCGGCCCGGAAAAGGATCATCGCGCGGAAAAAACGAGCCACACTTTGAACAAATGGGCGGTTTTCAGGCTGCCAGTTGTCGGCTTCCGCAGCGCTCTCGGCCCGCTTAAAGGCAGCTTCCGCGGCCGCATCGTAGCCCGCCCGAAACTCCGCCAGACCGAGCGTATGCTCGCTCCACGGGTACTGGCTGTTATGCGCATCGCCTTTCGCCGCGCGCCGCGCCAGCACGAGCGCGCGCCTGATTATCGCCGGGTCGGACGAGGCCCAAAGCGACCAGACCTTTGCAGCCCGTTCGCCCGCAAAGCTGTCTCCGTCAGATCGCTCGGCAACCTTGAGCATGCGCCCGGCGGTGATGGCAAAGTCGGCGTCCCTGCCAAACCAAAGCTGGAGGGCGGCCACCCGCAGGGCGAAGAAATTGTCATCAGGTTTTCGAGCCGACGAATCCGCGAGCGCGATCAGTTCTTCGGGAGCGGGGTCCGGCGTCTGCACCTTCGGCTTATCGTCCACCGGGCTGGGGGCCGACATCGGCAGCCAGGCTTTGGCGATTTCCTCCCGCTTATTTTTCAACAGCAGCGCATCGGCGATGCGGTCGCGCTGGGTCAGGAGGGTGATGTACTTCGCGAGGATCGCATCGTAGCTGGCCAGGAGAGGTTTGGCGCGACTCACGCGTTCGCTTTCGAGCTTGGCGAGGCGTTGCCGGTATTCCGCGCGCAAGGGACGGAGGGGCGCCGGCGTGGTGTCGTCATCCGGCTCGACCACTCCCGCCTCTGCAAAAGCGTGGCGCTCGTCGTTCCAGATGAGCGCTGCATCGAGCTTGCCGGTCGTCGCGGCCTTGGCCTGCCCCGCGTCGAGCGCGGCGAGGTAGCTCTTGCGCAAGTCCTCGACGCCCGCGGCGAAGGGCTGGGCCACTTGCTTTTGAAAGGCCTCCTGCTGCGGTCCATCCAAAGCATCGAGCCATTTTTCCATGGCGGTTTTGGGTGCCTGCGCAGCGGGAGAATTGGTGGACGGCGTGCTCTCCGGAGCGGGCGCTTTCGGCGGCATCGCCGCCGCCTCGGCGTCCGCCACGGTGCCGGCCGGCGTGGCCTGGGGTGCCTGGAAATCGGCCGGGATGGGCGGGCCGAAAATTTCGGCGGCGGGTGTGGAAGTCTCCTCCGGCGTCTGCGGCTGCGCAGCCTGCGCGACCGGTTTCCTGTTGTCGTTCAGAAAATAAATCGCGCCCGCGACCAGCAACGCCATGAGCAGGAGCGCCGCGATCAGGCCGACGGAAGATTTCTCCGGTGGAGCGACGTGGGCCGGACGGTTCACGCCGACGTTCGGCGGCGCGGCGCGGCGCTGGGGCGGGGCCGGGAGCGGCGTGCGCGCCGCATTGAGGTCCGCCTCCATTTCCGTCGCGGACTGGTAGCGGCCCTCCGGCGTGCGGTGGATGGCTTTGAGCACGATCTGATCGATCCGCGCATCACAGCCCACGCGCTGGCTCGGCGGCTCGAAAGTGCCCTGCGGCGGCTCCTTGCACAGCATCTCGTAGAGCATCACGCCCATGCTGTAGATGTCCGCCCGATGATCCACCGCCATCCCGCGCTTCTGCTCGGGCGACATGTATTCCTGCGTGCCCATGATCGTGCCGGTCAAGGTCTGGCCGAACTGCCGCGGGTCCGCCCCGGCCAGCCGCGCCAGCCCGAAGTCCGCGACCTTCACCGTGCCCTCGGTATTGACCATCACATTGGCCGGCTTGATGTCACGGTGGACGACGCCTTTGCCATGCGCATAAGCCAGCGCCGTGCAGACCTGCCCGGCGATGAGCAGCGCCTGCTCCGGCGCGAGCCCTGGTTCGCGGATCATCTGCGAGAGGTCCGCGCCCTCGACAAACTCCATGACGAAAAACAGGTGCCCCTCGGCCGTCGTGCCGAAATTGAAAACGCCAATGATATTCGGGTGGCTCAGCTTCGCCATGGCCCGCGCCTCGCGCACGAAACGGTCGGCGAAAGCGCGATCCACGCTCACTTCCAGCGGCAGGAGTTTGATCGCCACCTCCCGGTCCAGCGCCACCTGCCGCGCGCGATACACCGCGCCCATCGCGCCGCGCCCCGCCAGGCCTCGCATTTCGTACTGCGGGAAAAGGCGGGCGGCTTCCGCGTCGCTCGGCGGCTGCCATTTGCCCAGCCCGCCGCTGGTCATGCGGACGGTGTTCATCGCGCGGGCGAGCAGTTCGTCGGGTTTGAAAGTGCGGATCGCCGTGGGCAGGCGCGCGGGTGCGGCGTCCGGCGCGGCGGGCAGTTCGCACGCGCAGAGCAGCGCGGTAATTTCGCCATTGAGATCCGCCGGATCGGCCACCGTGTCGGCCACCAGCGCGCGCAGCAAGTCGTGGTAGTGCGTGCGGAAATCGAAGACGGCCTTGCGCGTCGCTCCG
>JAYVNN010000021.1:0-22068 GCA_043758435.1 Chthoniobacter sp. | reverse complement strand
CGCCGAGGCCAATGCCGCCGCCCGCGCCGTCCTCGAATACGACCCGCTGAACCCCGCCGCCCGCAAGCTCCTGCTCGCCGACCATCAGCCCGCGCCCGTGCCGGTGGACGCCCCGCTCCCGCCCGCGCCGCCGAAACCCGTTCACCCCGCCGATGCCGCGCTCGCCGCCGCTTACGCTTCGGGTGCCACAGCCGACTTTCAGCGCGCCGCCGAGGTGCTGGAGGAAACCCTCCGCCGCACACCCCTCGACCTGCCCCGGCGCAAAGCCTTGGCCTACCTCTATCTCGACAAGCTGCACGCGCCCGCCGCCGCCGTTCCGCATTTCGTGAAAGTGAGGGCCCTCGCGCCTGCCGATGGCGCATGGTGGGATCTGCTCGCCAAGGCGCAGGTGGAGGCCGGCGATTTGGCAGGCGCGGCGGCAAGCTACCGGCACGCTGCGCAATGCGCGCCCCGCGACGTGTGGGCGCGCTACCACCTCGCCTGCACCCTGCGCACGCTTGGCCGGAGCGCTGAGGCCGAGGCGGCTTTTCGCGAGGCGTTGCGCCTTGATCCAAAGAACCGCTACGTCCGGCGGGAAGTCGCCCGCTGCGCCTACGCTTCTGGGCAAAAGCAGGAGGCCGCGGAGCTGGCGCGCGAACTCATCCGCGAGGACGCGGCCGATGCGGACGCCCATGCGCTGCTCGGCGATGTCGAGCGCGACGGATTGGACTTCGCTGCCGCCCGCGCCGAGTACGAGGCGGCGCTCGCGGCCCAGCCCGCGCACGCCGGCGCGCTCGCCGGCGCGCTCGCCGGGGTGCGCGAAATCCGCCGCCAGCAGCGGCCCGAGGCGAAGCTCTCCTATTACACCTTTGACGACACCGACGGCCTGCGGCAGAGCGGCATTTTCACCTACCTCAGCATCCTGCTGACCGGGCGGCTGAAGGCCTCGGTTTCCATCAACGAGCGCTCCTTTCAGCAGGAGCCGTTTGCGACCGTGAACCGTTTTGAGACGGGCGTCGGAGTGGATTGGCGCGTCTTCTCGACGCTGCAAATCGCGGCGGGAGCCAGCCAGTTCAAGACCGGCGCGCGCGCCGGTCTTCGGCGGAAACGTCGCGCTTTACTACCAGCCCGCCGCTTTCGCCGACGTGTGGGCGTCCTACCGCTCGGCCGAGCCGGTGAATGACAGCTACACGACCGCCAGCCGGGCGTTCAGCCAAAGCATCCTCGCGGCTGGTCTGAACCTGCGCTCGTGGAAAACGGTCGTCCTCAGCGCCACCGCGAGCGAGGCCACCTATTCCGACGACAACATTCGCCGCTCCGCGCTCGCCAGCGTGAGCTGGTACGTGCCGCTGCCCGGCGCACCAGTGCTGCGGCTGGAATACGAATGGCTCGACTACGAACGGCGCACCTCCGCCTACTCCTTACCGGATCATTACGCGCGTCTCCGCCCCGTGCTCGAGCTGGCCCCGCGGCTTACCGACTGGCTGAAGCTCGAGCTGCATGGCGAGCTGTCCTACGTCTTCGACGAAGAGGCCTGGGACACCGGCTACACCGCCGGCGTGCGCTTCCACAAGGGCGACGCCTTTGACCTCGGCATCAGCTACCTGAAATACGCCATCCCCGGCGGCCAGACCACCTGGTCAGGCAGCGGCTTCAAGATCGAGTTCGCCGGGCGGTTCTGACCTGTCTCGGCGCACGCCCCTTTCCCCGCGCGTCACGTTCACCCGAGCCGGTTCACCGCACTGAGGATGGCTTTGATTGGGGCGAGCTCGATGTTCGTGTCCACGCCCGCGCCCCATTTTGTCCGCCCATCGGGGAGGCGGATTTGGATATAGGCGATGGCGCTCGCTTCGGTGCCGGCGCTGAGGGCGTGCTGTTTGAAATCGGCGATCTCGAACCGCGGCGTGCCGCTTTCATGCAGGGCGTGGACGAAAGCGGCGATGGGGCCGTTGCCGCTGCCGGTGAGGGGCACATCGGCGCCGTCGCGGCGCGCGGAGGCGCGGCAGGAAAAGACGCCGTCGATGCCGTCGGCGTGGAAATGGATCAGCTCCCACGGCACGGTGCGCTCGAGGTATTCGCGCCAGAACATGGCGCGCAGCTCAGCGCCGCTGACTTCGCGCCCGAGCTTATCCACGGCGTCATTCGCGAGCGGGCCGAACTCGCGCTGGAGATCTTTCGGCAGCTCGATGCCGAATTCGCTTTCGAGCAGATAGGCGACGCCGCCTTTGCCGCTCTGCGAGTTCACGCGGATGACCTCGCGGTACTCCCGCCCGAGATCGCGCGGGTCGATGGTCAGGTACGGCACGTCCCAATGCTCACGCCCGCCGCGCTCCCATTCGGCGAGGCCTTTCTTGATCGCGTCCTGGTGCGAGCCGGAGAAGGCCGTGAACACCAGTTCCCCGGCGTACGGCTGCCGCGCGGGCACGGTCATGCCGGTGCAGCGCTCGTAGATTTCCACGTAGGAATTCAGGTCGCTGAAATCGAGGCCGGGGGCGAGGCCGTGCATGAAGCAGTTCATGGCCACGGTCACGATGTCGAGGTTGCCGGTGCGCTCGCCATTGCCAAACAGCGTGCCCTCGACGCGCTGCGCGCCGGCGAGCAAGCCGAGTTCCGTGGCGGCGACGCCGGTGCCGCGGTCGTTGTGCGTGTGCAGGCTGATGATGACGGATTCACGGTTTTTCAAATGGCGGCTCATCCACTCGATCTGATCCGCGTACACGTTCGGCATCGCGACCTCGACGGTGTCGGGCAGATTCAAAATCATCGGGCGCTCGGGCGTTGGCTGCCACACGTCCATCACGGCTTCGCTGATCTCTTTCGCAAACTCGATCTCGGTCGCGGAGAAACTCTCCGGCGAGTACTGCAGCCGCACGTCCGTGCCAGCGAGACGCGGCAGCCGGTCCTTGATCCACTGCGCGCCTTGCACGGCGATGGCGACGACTTCGGCCTTCGTTTTGCCAAAGACCACGCGGCGCTGCGCGGGCGACGTGGAGTTGTAGAGATGGATGATCACGCGCTTCGCCCCGATGAGCGATTGCACGGTCTTCTCGATCAAATCCTCGCGCGCCTGCACGAGGCACTGGATGGTCACGTCGTCCGGGATGTAGCCGTCCTCGATGAGATGGCGGTTGAACGCGAACTCGGTGTTCGACGCCGACGGAAAGCCGACTTCGATTTCCTTGAACCCGCATTTCACCAGCGCCTCGAAGAGCTCGAGTTTCTGCGAGACATTCATCGGCACGGCGAGCGCCTGGTTGCCGTCGCGGAGATCGACCGAGCACCAGATGGGCGCGCGGGTCAGCGTTTGGTTCGGCCATTTTCGATCCGGCAAATGGATCGGCGGATAGGGACGGTATTTCACCGAGGGACTGGAAAACATGATGGAGAAAGGATTGGCGGGCGGTGGGGACTTTCAGAAAAGCCAGCCGCTGCCTCCGCCCGAAGCAGCGCCAGCCGACAAGGCTACGCGAGAAAAGCTCCGCGGACCGGGCGCGGGAAAGCGCGCCCGGAGAGTTCGCGGAGCGACGTAAGTCGGCTGGTCAGCAGGTGCAACACGGCGCGGAAAGTAGCGGGGCGTCTTGGAAAAGCAACCTCGCGCCAAGCGCAGCGCGCGCCGCTGTAGGGGAAGCTGCCAGCTTCCCCTACGGCGGCAGCGCAGCGAGCTTCGCCAGCGCAGCCTCGACATCCGCAAGCGTGCCGATGGGGACGAGCAGGCGATAGCGGTACTCGCCCGCCTTCACCACGCCATCCGCCGGTCGGACGCGGAAGACGCAGTTCCATTTCACCACTTTCTCCGCCGCGAAACGGAAGCGCCCGTAGCTCGGCCCCGCCGACCCGGCGGGTGCGTGATCGGGCGCGATGATGCCCATCGCGTAATTGCCATCCGCGGTCGAGAACGCGACGGGATCGCGCTGCTCGCCGGGGCCGTCGGTGAGCGGTTCGAGCTTTTTCGTCGCGGGATTGAAATGCCAGAACCGCGCGAACTCCGGCGGCATGTAGCCGGTGAGCGCCTCGATCTGCGCGTCGGCGTGCGGCTCGCCCGCGGGGACCGTCCACGTCACGGTGTAGTCGAGCACATTGGGCAGGCCGGGGAGGCCGATGCGCACTTGCTTGGCGAGCCGGTGGGCGGAAAGTGGGCCGGTGTTTTCCGCGGGCTGGCCACCGGATTTTTCGCCAGGCCGGAGCCAGAAAGCCATCTGCGTCAGGGTGCGCAGTTCGTTGCTTGCGGCGTGGATTGCGAGCAGGCGGCTGGTCGTCGTCGGGCCGGGACCGTCGGCGCGGGAGCCGGCTTCGGTAGGGTTGAAGGTCTCGGAATTGTGCCCCTTTGTGAGATCGAAGCCGGCGGCGGACTGGAGCTGGCGGCCGTGATCCCAACTGTCGATGAATGCGCGCCCTTGCCACGTCACCGAATGAATCGCACCCGCGAGCCGCGAGGTCGTGGTGACGACGATTTCCGAACCGCCAAACGGCGCGCGAATCACCGCGTCGCCGGACGGCGTTTCCGCCGGAGCCGCTTCCGCAGCCCGCGCGACGATCTGCAGACCGAGGAAGAGCAGCGGGAGAATGACGCGCGGTTTCAACATGCGCGGAAACTACGCCAGGGGCGGCGGATTTGGAAAACGCAGAATCACGCGCACTCACCTTTCAATCACAAAAACCATAAAATCCATAAATCGGGCATGCCCGCTGCTAAAACACTATCCATGATCAATCTCACCAGCCTCGCCGAAGAACCCGACACCGACATCGACGACGATGTCACGGGCGCGGTCGCGGCCAATCCCTCTTGCTATTCGCTCACCATTTTCACCCACCGCTGGAAGGAAGTGCGCGACTTTTACGTCGATCTCCTCAGTGCCCACGTCCTCAGCGAGCGCGAAGACCGCTACTGCGAAATGGATCTCGGCGGCGTGCCGCTGACCGTCCGCAAATGCGAGCACGGCGAGATGATCAGCTACTTCCATCTCTACCTCTCGATGAAAAATCGCGACGGCGTGCTCGGCGAATTGCGCCGCCGCGGGATCATCGTCACGACCGTCGGGCCGTACACGAATTTCCGCGACCCGGAAGGCCGCGTGATCAAGCTCTCCGAGTCGAAGACGATCGTTTCGTAACGCGCGTTTCGACGATCCGCTGCGCGCCGGCATAGACATTCATCGAGCCGCCGCGCACGAAGCCGGCGAGCGTCTGCCCGCTCGTCCGCGCGAACTCCACCGCGAGGCTCGACGGCGCGGAGATCGCGGCGACCACGGGAATCCCGGCGGCGTGCGACTTCTGCATCATCTCGAAAGACGCGCGCCCGCTGAGCAGCGCGATGTGCCCGCGCAAAGGCGTGCGCTTTTCCAGCAGCGCCCAGCCGATGAGCTTGTCGAGCGCGTTGTGCCGGCCCACGTCTTCGCGGAGTGCGAGCAGTTTTCCGGCGCGGTCGAAAAGCGCGCACGCATGCAGGCCGCCGGTCGTGTGGAAAGCGGTCTGCTGCGCGGACAGCCGCGCGGGGAGTGCGAGCAGCGTGCCCGCGGAAATTCGCACGCGATCTGCGAGCGGCTTCCGCACGCGCAGCACCGCGTCGATGGAGGTCTGGCTGCAAATTCCGCAGCTCGACGACGTGAAGACATGCCGCGTCAGTTTTTCCAAATCCACCGCGCCCGGACGCGCCAGCGCCACGTCCACCGCATTCCCGTTTCCCTCGACGCACGTCGCAATGTCGAAAAAATCCTTCGCCGATTTGATCACGCCTTCGGTCAGCAAAAATCCCGCGGCCAGCTCGCGGTCGTGGCCCGGCGTGCGCATCACCACCGCGATGCTCCGCCCTTCCACGCGAATCTCCAGCGGCTCCTCGGCGGCGAGCACATCGTCGGCCTCGCCGGTCGCGCGGCCATTCGCAAACCGCAGCAGGCGAGTGGGCGTGACGGGCGACGGCATTGGCGTCGGGGAAAAAGCTACCCCCGCAGTCCGACCGCGCTGCGCACCCGCTTCATTACTTGCTCCGCGAGCGCCCCGGCGCGCTGCGCGCCGTCGGCGAGCACGCCGTCCACGTAACCGGGGTCGGCGGCCAGCTCCGCGCGGCGGACGCGCTGCGGCGCGAAAAAATCCCAGATCGCGCCGAAGAGCCGTTTTTTGAAATCGCCGTAGCCGACTCCGCCCGCGCGGAAATCCGTCTCCATTTTTTCCACCTCCGCCGCCGGGGCGAAAAGCCGGTAGAGCGCGACGATGGACGACCCCGCTGGATCCTTCGGCGCTTCCACCGGCACCGAATCCGTGACGATGCCCATGATCTTTTTGCGCAGCGCTTTTTCCTCGGGAAAAAGCTCGATCGTGTTGCCGTAGCTCTTGCTCATCTTCTGCCCGTCGAGTCCGGGAATCACCGCCAGCGCGGGCAAAATGCTCGCCTCGGGCACCGTGAAAATCGGGCCGTAAAGCGCGTTCATTTTGTGCGCGAGATCGCGCGTGACCTCGACGTGCTGCTTCTGGTCGCGGCCCACGGGCACGATGTTCGAGTCGTAGATCAGGATGTCCGCCGCCATCAGCACGGGATACGCGAACAGCCCGTGCGACGGCGTCTTTTCCTTCGCGAGATGGTCTTTGTAGGCGTGGCAATTTTCCAGCATCGGCATCGGCGTCTGGCAGCTCAGCAGCCACGCCAGCTCGGTGTGCTGCGGCACATCGCTCTGGCGGAAAAGCACCGCCTTCGCCGGGTCGAGCCCGCACGCGAGAAAGTCCAGCGCCACCCCGTGCACATACTCGCGCAGCTTCGCCGGATCGAAAACCGAGGTCAGCGCGTGATAGTCCGCGATGAAATAAAACGCCTCGCCGCGTTCCTGCCATTCGATGGCCGGACGCATCATGCCAAAGTAATTGCCGATGTGCGGCTGGCCGGTCGGCTTGATGCCGGAAAGGATGCGGGGCATTTCAGATTTTCAGATCGGGAAAATGGAAGACGCCTTGCGGAGCACGGCGCTCAGATCTTCGCCTCCCGCTTCACGCTGCGCAGGTGGATGGTCTTCGTCTCGAGGTCATGCACCGCGCGGATGTAGCGGACGGTGCGGCTTTTCGCGCGCATGAGGATCGAGTGCGTGATCGCTTTTTTCCCGCTGATCCGCACGCCCGGCAGGAGCGGACTGTCGCTGATTCCCGTGGCGCAAAAGATCGCGCTTTCGCCGCGCACCAGTTCGTCAATCGTCCACACGCGGTCGAGGTCGGCGGCGCTCATTTCCTTGAGCACGCTGGCGCGTTCCGCGTCGTCGCGCGGCCACATGCGCAGGAGCATGCCGCCGCCGAGCGCCTTCAGCGCGGCGGCGGTGAGGATGCCCTCGGGCGAGCCGCCGATGCCGAAAAAAAGATCCACGCCCGAGTCCGCGAGCGACGGCGAAACCGCCGCCGTGACATCGCCATCGCTGATGAGCCGCAGCGCCGCGCCGCACTTGCGCACCTGCGCGATGATCTCCGCGTGGCGCGGGCGGTTGAGCGTCATCACCACGAGTTCCGGCACGCGCTTGCCGAGTGCCTCGGCGATTTTGTGCAGCGTGATTTCCAGCGGATCGTCGAGCAGCAGCGGGGCCATGCCGTCGCGGATCGCGCGCACGACCTCGGGGCCGTAGGCCATCTTGGTCGCGTAAAAGGTCGGCAGGTTTTTCATCGCGTGCTCCTCCCCCTCGCCGCGCTCGCTCGCGGCCATCACGGAGATGGCATTCGGCAGGCCGTAGGCGGTGTTGGTGGTGCCGTCCACGGGATCGAGCGCGATGTCAAAACGCGGCGACCCCGGCCGCCACGTCCCGAGTTGCTCGCCGAGAAAAATCCCCGGCGCGTTGTCCTTGATGCCCTCGCCGATCACCACCTCGCCCGCGATGTCCACGAGATCGAACACGCCGTAAATCGCATCGCACGCCGCCGCGTCCGCGCTCTCTTTTTCCCCGCGTCCGAGCCAGTGGATGACATTCAGCGCGGCGTTTTCGGTGGCGCGGACGAATTCAAATTCAATCGTCCGTTCGGGGTCGGTGGCGGTGAGGGAAGGCATCGCGCGATTACGGCGGGAAGGGCGGGCGCGGTCAAGGGCGCGGGCGTTTCACTCTTCTGCCGCGAGCATTTCCAGCCGCTGAAAAATGTCGCGGTGCAGAAAGACGATGGCCAAAACCGTGAGCACGATGAGCGGCGCGAAACCCCATTCGTCGCGGATCGTGGCGGCGACGACGATGCTGAGAAAAAACTGGAGGATGAACTGGATGCCGATGGCCAGCGGGAGCGCGCCGCGTTTCACGCGCAGCGAGAGATTGGCCGTGAGGTAGAGGAAAAAGATGCTCTGCGCAAAGACGTAGCCGAGCACGACCAGCCCGCGGGCATCGTTGCGGCTGAGATCGGCGTAGCCCACCTCCCGCAAAAGCTCCTTGCCGGCGCAGAGTGCGCCGATGGCGAAATACGTGACCGCAGGGAGCAGCGCCGGGAGCACGCCGAGGATTTTGTGGAGCGCGATCCGCTGCATGGACATCGGCAGCACCGCGAGGGTGGAGAGCGTGTGCGCCTGACGCTCCGTTTTGAAAATGCTCGCGGCGCAAAAGGCCAGCTCGAGGACAAAGAGCAGCCACATGACCCACATGGCGATGAAGCCAAACATTTCCACCGACACCGAGCCGCGCCAGCTCCACGGCACCCCGACGATCAGGGCGAGCAGCAGCCCGTAGAGGAGATATTTCCCGGCCATCCACACCTTCCCGCCCGCGAGAAAATAGAAGTCCTTCCACGCCAGCGCCCGCCGCCAGGTGCGCCCCGCGCGGAGCCCGCGCAGCCAGCGCCGCCGCCCGCGTCGGCCCGGCTTTGGCGCACTCTCCGGCCGCTCGTCGCAAAACCGATCAAAGACCAGCCACGCGAGGAGAAAGCAGCCCGCACCGAGCGCGAGATTGCTGCCCGCCTGCCAGCCGAACATGGGTTCGCTGAAACCCGTTTGGAGGATTTGCGTGAGCCGAAAAAACGGCGACGCCACCAGTGCGAAAGACGACAGGTATTCGAGCGCCGCGACCCACGCGGCGTCTGCGGAAATGAGCCCGAGCCGCGAGGGGATGTGCGCGAGCAGACTCAGCAGCGGCACGATGGCAAAGAAAAGCACCAGCGCGAAGACGGTCAGCGCCGCGGCTCCGACGCTCCGTTTGCACAGCACCGAGCAGAGCAGCGCGAGATTCGCGAGGAAAACGAGGAACGCGCCGAGCGTGCAATACGCCGCCGCGATCTGCCCGAGCGAGATGCCGCCGAGCGTGATCGCGAGCACCGTGAACGGCACTTGCGCCGCGAGCAGCAGCAGCGCGCCGCAGAGCCGGCTCGTGCCTTTGCCGAGCAGGATCGAGAGCGGGTTCAGGTTCGTCATCCGCAGCAGCCCGAGCGTCATCTCCTCCTTTTCCTCGGTGATCGCCGAGGCAAACCACCCGCACCCCGCGAGCACGATGAAGACGCAGTCAATGGTGATGACCATGCTGAAAAACGTCAGCCCCGGCCCATTGCGCCCGCCCGACTCCGCCTCCACGCTGAACATGAAAAGCAGGATCACCAGCACCAGCCCGACCCGCGCAAAGTAGGTGAGTTTCAGCCGCGAATCCTCGCGCAGAGAGCGGATGAAAAGGGCGAGCAGCGGGGAGGTCATGGCGTGGGAAACAAGCGTGGGTCAGGCTTCGGCGGCGAGGTCTTCGAGGAGCAGGAGGGTTTTCCGGCTCAAGCTCCGGCCCGCCCACACGGCGATGGCTGGCAGCGCAAACACGCCGATGCACGGGACGACGGCAACGATGCTGGAGGCCAGGCAAATGATGATCGCCAGCGGCAGCGCACCGCGTTTCATCCGCAGGCTGAGATACAGGGTCAGGCACGCGCCGAGGTAGGCCATCGCGAAGGCGTAAACGAAAGACATGCCCCCGAAAAACACCGCGAGCGCGGCGTTTCCCCACGCATGACCGAAGGCGCCGATGATGGCGGTGAGCAGGGCGAGTCCGAGCAGCGCGGCGGACGGAACGAAACAACGCCGGCAGCCATGCACTTTTTCACGGAAAGTCTGCGGCAAATTTTGCGGCAGGAGCGCGAGACTCGACAGCGTTTTGTCCCGCACCTCGACCGCGCAAATCCGCGAGGCGATGAAACCGGTCTCGGCGATCAGGCAGAAAGCTCCGATGGCAAAGAGCTGCGGAAAGAATTCCGCGACGGAGAAGCCTCCGCTGTCCCGCGAGTTGACCGCCACGAAGACGATGAGCGCGGCGCAGGCGGCCCATTTGCAGGCGGTCACGAATTTTCCGCCATGGAGAAAATGGTAGTCCTTCCACTGCAACGCGCGCCCGGCTTCGGGCCGCTCGGGCGCGAACCAGCCGCGGCGCAGCCAGCGGCGCGAGGTGGCGGAGGCGGACGCGCCTTCGGAGGAGGCTTCGCAAAACGCGCGGAAAAACAGCCACGCGAGGAGGAAGAAAACGACGCCCGCGATGAGGCTCGCGATGACTTGGAACCCGGCGACCTGTCCGTCGAATCCCGTCTGGAAAATGGTGCGCAACCGGTGGAACGGCGAAGCTGCCGCGAGCTGCGGGACGAATGCGCCGCCCAGCGTGAACGCGCCGAGCAGCACACCGCCGGTCAAGGCCGCCGCCGCGACCGTGCGCGGCATGAGCACCGACGCGAGGAGCGCGAGATTGCCGAGCAGAAAAGTGTACGCGCCGAGCGTGCAGTACGCCGCGAGCACCTGCCGCGGTGAAACCCCGCCGAGCGTGACCGCCAGGAACGTGAACGGAAGCTGCGCCGCGAGCAGCAGCAGCGCGCCGCCGAGGCGGCTCGTGCTTTTGCCGAGCAGGATCGAGAGCGGGCTGAGGTTCGTCATGCGGAGCAGGCCGAGCGTTTCGTCCTCCTTTTCCTCGGTGATCGCCGAGCCGAAATAGCCGAGCCCCGAGATGGTCAGAAACATCGCCTGCAACCACGCCGCGCTTTGCAAAAAAACCAGCCCCGGCGCACCGCCCGTGGCCCGCGCCAGCGCCGCCATCGCCATGACCACGAGCATGAAAGCCGCGAGTCCCGCGCGCGCCCAGTAGGTGCTTTTCGCCCGCGTGTCCTCGCGCACGGAGCGGATGAAAAGGGCGAGCAGCGGGGAGGTCATCGAACGAAGGGACGCGGCTGCGCAGCTCCGGGGAGCGCGCGCGTCCCGCGTGCTGGTCGCGGCGTCCCGCCGCGACGAACTTCCCGCGACGTGGATCTCGGATGACGCGCCCGCATTATCCGAAGCCACACCACCGGAAGTCCGCGACGGCGGGACGCCGTCGCCAACACGCGGGACGCGTGTGCTCCCCGGAACTGACGTCCGCTGCGCGCTCTCATCCGCCGACGCCGGGTTCGGTGAGATCCATGAAGGCCTGGTTCAGATGCTTCACGTCCTCGGCGAAGCTGACGACCTGCGCGCCAGCGGCGAGCGCGGTTTGCAGGATGGTATTCAGCGGGAGCTGCGCGCGGTCGAAGGTGAGGGTGTAGCGCGCTTCATTCGGCAGCGGCGGGGTGACGCGCTGCATGCCGGGGAGGAGGGCGAGCGCGCCGCTGGTGGGCTGGTGCTCGGCGGCGAGGGTGAGGTGGTAGATGGCGCTCGCACCGTCGGTGTTCGCGATGAGACCGCGCATGGTGCCGGTATATTTCACCGCGCCGCGGTCGAGGATGGTGACGTGGTCGCAAAGCGTCGCGAGTTCGCTGAGGATGTGGGAGCTGATGAAGATGGTTTTCCCCAGCCGCCGCAGCTCCTCGAGGATCTCCATCAGCTCGATGCGCGCCCGCGGATCGAGGCCGCTGGCCGGTTCGTCGAGCAGCAAAAGATCGGGATCATGCACGAGCACGCGAGCCAGCGAGACGCGCTGCTGCATGCCGCGCGAGAGGCCGCTGATGAGGTCGTCGCGCCGCCCGGCCATGTCGGTCAGCGTGAGCACGTCGCCGATGATTTTGTCGCGCTGCGCCTGCCCGAGCCCGTAGGCCGCGCCGAAGAAATCGAGATACTCGAAGACGCTCATCTGCCGGTACATCGAGAAATGATCCGGCATGAAGCCCATGCGGCGGCGCACCGCGTTGCGCTGCGCCACGATGTCCGCGCCAAAGACGCGCACGCTGGCCGCGCCATTCGCCTGCGGTTTGAGCAGCGTCGCGAGCACTTTGAGCGTCGTCGTTTTCCCCGCGCCATTCGGGCCGACGAAGCCGTGGATGGATTTCCGCTGCACGTTGAAAGTGACGCCGCTCAGCGCCTGGTGCGTCTTGTAGCGGTGCGAGAGGTTTTGGATGTCGATGACGGTTTCGGGTTCCATGTGGGTGGCGGTGGGCGGGGAGTATCAGGCGGCGGCGGTGGGAAAAAACGCTGTCATCCTGAGCGAAGCGGAGGCTTTGCGCAGCGCAGTCGAAGGACCTCTAACTCCCAGTGGGGGCGAAGGCGGCGGGCTGGCGTGCGAGCAGTGCGGCAGCAATGTACGCGGCGCGTTTTTCCACCGCCTCCGCCCGCGAAAAATTAGAGGTCCTTCGACTCCGTTCCCACCCGCCTGCGCCCGCCGGAAACTGCGCTCAGGATGACAGGTTTTTTTGAGGCGCTGCGCGCTCATGGCTGGAAGATGTCCTGCACGTAAAGGACCACGCCGTTTTCGTGGCCGAAGCCTTTGCCCTGCATGAAAAACCCGGCGGGCGCGGGCGCGGCGATCAAGAGCTGGAGCTGGTTCGATGGCAGCGGGCGCTCGGTGATTTGCGGTGTGATTTCGCCCACGCCGAGCGCGCGCGCCCGGAGCAGCGGGAGCATTTCGCGCAGCCGTTCCGAGGGCGCTGTTTTATTGGTGCCGTAGTAGTTGTAGCCGTAGGTCAGCGGCTGGAGTTTTTCGCGGGCGAACATGTCGCCAATCGTCACGCCGCTGGCTTTCATTTCGTAACGGTCGCCTACGCGCGTGAGCAGGTGCATGCGGGTGCCGTAGAGCGCATAGACCTCGATCACGTTGGCCGGGAAAGCCGCACCCGTTTTGAGCACCAGCGCCTTGAGCAATCTGTCCTGCGGCCAGCCGCTATTTTCACTCCCGTTCTCCCACTTCTCCACCGTCACGCTCACGTCATCCCCCTGCATCACCCCGCGATGCGTGAATGTGCGCGACGAAAAGAGCGGGATGTCGGCGAGAAATTTCCCGTCCTTGCCATTGAGAATCTGCCCGCGCGCCGCGTCGTCCGACGAGGAGGTCGCATACAGATTCGCCGGCGCGGCGTGCGTGAGCGTGTACTCGCCGCTGCTCGTGGCAAAGGCGCTCAGCCATTGCGTCACGTCCCAGCGCGTGCCGCCGAGCGAGCGGGCGATGCTGAGCGAATGCACCGTCTGGCTTTCGCCATAGCCGCGCCGACCGACGATGGAAAACGCCAGCCCGAACAGCACGACCACGCCAAGAAATCCCGCGATGGCCCAGCGGAAATCCACACGTCGCGCAAATCGCCACGCCACCGGCCCGATGAGCGCGATGTAAAGAAACGTCAGCGAGTTCAGCAGCCACCAACTCACGTTCGGCCGCGTGAGCGAGGCGAGCCGCTGGTAGAGCGTCTCCTCGAAATTATGCACCACCGGATTCTGCGGCGTCTGCAGCTCGCGCGGCGGGAAGCCCCGCGCCGTCAGCGTCTCCGGGCGCAGCTCCGTGCGCGCCACGCGATGCCGCACCACCTGCCCCGCGCCCACGCCCCCCGTTTCGCCAGCGCCATTCAGCACCGCGAGCGTGTCGGTGAAAACGGGCAGTTCGCCATTCGCGCCCTGCACGAGATGCACGGTGCCGCCGCGCCGCAGCCAGTCGAGAAAGGCCTCGCGCCGCGTCGGCTCCCAGCGCGGCGCGTAGTCGAGGATCACTGCGTCGAGCCCGTCGGTCGCTGCGACGGTGGTCGGGAAAAGCTGATCGGGAAACGCTTTGAACGCGCCGGGCCGCGCGAAGGAATCCGCGGCATCCACCAGCCACACGCACGCCGGCGGGCCGGTCGGGAGCTGGCGGTCAAAGGTCTCGCGCTCCTTCGCGCCACGCCCCCAGGCGAGCGAAAACTCCTCGATCCCCGACCCCACGAAGGCCTCGAACTGCACCCACCGCGCGCTTTGCGGCCCGATGAAAACCGGCTGCACGTACGCCGCCCCGCGCGGCCCGCCGTAGCCCAGCGTCGGCGCGAAAGTCAGCGTCCCATCGAACGCCCCGCCGCCCGGATTCGCGACCAGGACCGACACCGGATTGAAGCGCCCCGGCACCACCCGCCCATCGAAACCCCAAAGCACCTGCCTTACCTCCAGCGCCTCCGCGCGCGCCGCGCCGAGCAGCACGAGCGCGAAAAGCACGCGGAGAAAAAAGCGGGGGCCGGACATGTGCGCGCGAGATTAGGAAGGTCTGGGAAAACTTACAACCGCGAGTCCGGGCGGGCTTCTTCCCGCGGCGCAAGGCCGGCCCCCTACCGCGTCGCCCGCGCGCGCAGAAAGCGCTGCGTGGCTCCAGCAGGCTGGGTGTCGCGATAAGTCACCCGCTCCATGCCATTGCCAAGATCCGTGACCGTGACGAGCGGAAGAACCACGGGCGTCCAAGAAACGAGGTCATTGCTGGCTTCTATCGTATAGGTGGCATCGAGCGCGTGGTGGCGGCGGTCATAGGTTATCGCCGGGTAGTCCATGCCGCCGGCATTGACGATGGAGGACACAGGGACCGGCTTGCTTTCCGCGATGCGCGGATTTCCGCCAAAGGCAAACTCCTCGAAGTTCGAGCGCCCGTCGAAGTCCGCGTCCGCCGCCGCGCCGCCGACCGAGGCATTGGCTTCCTCGGCGGCGGAAAAGTAACTCTTGCGCCAGCCGAGATAGACATTGGCGAAAGTGGTGTCGCCCGCGCCCGGCGTGCCTCCCGCAGCGTCGGCGAGCGCCCAGTTGGTCGCCGTCTCGTAGCCATCCCAGGCCGGGCTGCCCGTGCGGGTGACGAGCGAATAACCGGGGGCCGCCATGATCACGGCAGGGTTGCCGGGCGTGGGCACGCCATACCAGAGCGGGTCATAGGTGAATTGCAGGACAGACTCACCCACGGAGTCGAGTAACTGAATGGTTTCACCGTTATTATCAAGACTGCCCTCAAACTGGCCGGCGACCACCGCGCCCGCGCCGCCGTAGCGGAGGTTGTAAGCCGCGGTCAAAGCCACGACGACACAGCGCTGACCTCCCTGCAAAGTAAAGTTCGCCGGGAAAGTAAAAGTCACTCCCTTGTCAAAGCTCGCCCCGCCGATGTTCAGCGGGGTTATTCCGGTGTTCGCCAGTTCGATGAACTCAAAGTCACCCGCCTGCACGCCCGGCAGCGCGGTCAGTTCGGCGGCGCTGGGTGCCGCGGGGTTAAAGTTAAGTTCCGTGAGCCGGAGGGCGCTTTGCGAGGCGGTGGGTGCGCCGGCATAGGTCGTGGTGGCGACGATGACATCCAGCAGGGGCGTGGCACCGGGGATGACCAGATTGACGGTCTCGCCGCGGGCCGAAAGCTGGCCGGAGTAAGGGCCGACGATCAGGCGATACTCCCCGGCCTTCGGACTGGCCGTGCGGGTGCGGAACTGACCGGGATTGCGCGCGACATGCAGCCGGCCCGCATGGACATCAGCGGCGGCGGTGACTGCACTGCCGGAGGTGAAAGGCGGGATCACCGTGCCGCCGCGGAAGGTGCAACTGATCGCGCCGGTGATCTTCCAGCCCGAGATGTCGATGTAGTTTGCGTTGTTATTACGCAGGATGAAATATTCCTGCTGCTGATTGCCGGAGGCTGGGTTGTATTCCATCTGCTCAAAGACGATACCCGTCGGCGCGGACGCCTGGGCGGCGGGAATGGGCGTAGCGCCACTGAGCGGGAGAGTGTAGAGATACTGCCGGCGACCGGGGAGAAAGGCCGGGACGCTGGTGTAGCCATACTGGGCATAAGGATTCGCCGAGGGATTCGGCGGAGTCGGATTGGAGTTAAGAATGCGCGCACCTTGCGCCCGGATGAAGTGGTCGCTGGTAAAGGAACCCACCCCCACCGGCCCGCTGCTGCCATCTGTCCAATAGCCCCACTTTAACATGTCGAGATACGCATCGGAGCTGGTTCCCGCGGCGACAGGATCCAACTGGTTCAGGATGTCATTGATGCGGGTCTCAAACGGTCCCGTCGTTGCCACCGCGGAGACATAATAATTGTCCATCAGCGTCCGCAGCCGGCGGACATACATTGCGTTCAGGTCGGCGGACTGCCAGATGAACTGCTTGAGCCGGTTGTCCGCACCGTTGCGGAGCGGACGCTGCGCGTCGATGTCATCGTCAAAGTAACCCTGCCCCGGCGTCCAAGTGTGACCGAAGCTCAAGTCCTGATCCCAGGGCAGGATAGACCATTCCCCGCTGCCATAGGTGTCGCGGTAGATATAACAGTTCTTATGACCCTGATCGTTGTTCACGATCAGGTCATTGACCGCCAGATAGTTGACCATCGTGGGAATGTCGATCCTGTCGAAGCCCTCAAACCGGCGGCTGGCGAGCGCGTTGCTGGTGCTCATCGCCGTCTCGAGGGTGGAAAGATCGCTCTTGTCGGTGATCGGCTCGCCGGTCTTTTTCTCCGCCGAAGACCCTCCGTCTGAGAAGGTGTCGTAGATCTTGTAAAGCGCGCCATTTTCATCCAACCCAACACGCTTGAGAAAGTCACTGTTCCCGTTTTCCGTCAGATCATAGATGCCCCAGAAGGCTCCATTTTGCTGCACCCGGAGCGGAATCGAGAAATGGGACGCGAGGTGACCTGCGCCGGCCCACGTCTCGTAGGCGAGGTTATTCCGCGCCTTCGTTTTGTCGGCGTAATTGGTGAGCATGTTGATCGCCGCAACCGCGCGCTCGCCGGTCTTCCACTTAAACTGGTTGTCCTGGCTGAAATTGATGTCGTGGCTCTTCTTATTCACAGGGAAGCCCGCGGTGGACTGGCCGTGCAGATCGACCTGCACGTTGTCATAGAACCTGCCGGGCTGGTAACTCCCGTCGGCATTGCGCTCGACATAGAAAAACGCGCAGCGGCAGCCGCCGGTCGTGCCGGGCAGGTAAGTCGGGGTGACGGAAGTCGTGGGGAGGAACCAATGGAGGATCGGCAGTTGCGAGGTGGTGATCGCGTCCTGGGTTACGGTGCCGTAGTATTGGTCGTTGTCCGCCGCGTTCTTGTAGGGCGGGTCGGTGGCCGGGGTGTTGGCGGTGTCGCGCGCCTCCACGCGCCAGCGGATCATCTGCGCGGTGCCGGCGTTCACGGTCGGGAGCAGCGCGGTGTAGATGTGATCGTTCGCGGTCACGTCCGGCGCGAGGCCATCGTCCTTCATCGGCACGTTGGATTCCGAAGCCGCATACATCACCTTGTAATAGAGTTTCACCGGATTGGACGCCGCCAGCGGATTGATGGTCGTGAGCACCTTGGCCGTAATCAAGATCGGCGCGCTGTTGGCCGCTCCGGATGGCCGCGGGACGACCGAGTCCGTGGTCTGACTTACTCCCGGCCCGAGCGCGGCGAGAGCGGTCGAGTTGGCGGCACCGGGCGTGGCGCTGGAAAGGTAGGCGGGGGCTCCGATGCCGAGGCTGATCGTGCCGTCGAGGGTCGGCAGGCAGAGGGCGCGCGAGCCATTGGCTATGCCAAAGGCATCGGTATCACTCAAGCTGTTGTTATTCTGCAACTGGAAGGCCAGCACATTGGCACCATTCACCAGATTGGTCTGCACATTGGCGATCAGGTTGGCGGTTTCATAACTGGACACCAGGACCCCATTGCGATCCGCGAGCGCCGAAGAGTTCCAGAGGGTGCCATTCGAATAGTTGGAGGCTATCTGGACGCCGTTGAGGTAACAGATATAACCGTCGTCATATTTCATCTTCAGGGTCAGGGCGGTGATCTGGGCCGCGTTGGAGACGGTGAAAGGGATGCGGATGAGCGCGGTGGTATTGATGAGCGCGGCGGGGCTGGCCTGATACATGGCCGCCTGGAGGTTGCCGCCCGCGCCGATGAGGGTGCCGTAACTGCCCGTGGTGTCGTAGCCAAACCCTGTCGCCCCGGCCTGCCAGCCGCTGTCATCGTAGCCGATCGAATTCCAGCCCGCCGCCCCGGTCGGCATGTCGGCGGCGGACGTTGGCACCCTGGCCTTGCCCGCCGCGCCGACGGCGATGAAGTTCAGCGTGCCCGTCAGCGCAGGCAGTCCGTAGGCGATGTCTTGCACCTGCTGGGGGTAACTGGCATAGGCATGCTCGACCGTCAGCCCGTCCGGGCGGACGAGCGCGAGGTAACTGCCGGCGCTTTTGCTGAGCCTGAAGCTGGTGTGGAGCTTGGTGACGTTGAGTTTGCGATCCTTGTTCGAGGCAAAGACGATGAGACGGGCATTGGCCGCCAAAGTGACCGCGGGCGTGCTGAGGGGAAACTGCCATTTGCGCAGGTCACTGGAGGTATCGGTGAGGTACCACCCATTGAGGCTGACTGCGCTGACGCCGGAATTCCAAATCTCGATCCAGTCGGAGTGATCTCCGTCCTCATCCACTTTCGCATTGGTCTGATTTTCGGCGAGGAACTCGGAAATATAGACCGTCTGCGCCCGCGCCAGACCGCCGGCGGCGAGGAAAAAAAGCACCGTGAGGAAGGAGAGGAGTGTTTGACGAGGGGGAGTCATGACAGCCGATTCGTCGCATGGAAGTGCCAGCGCCGCAACCGATATGGGGCCGCCGCTTCGGTCGTAAAATCCCCCCGCAAAGGGCCGTCCCGCAAATCAGCGGTTTGGCCCATAAATTGTTGCCCCACACATTTCGGCTGGTTTAGCCGACGGTTCATTGTGCGTGTCAATTATGCGTGCGCCGTTTTTTTACACAGGCCCCCATGAAACGCCGATCCGCCACCGGTCTTCGCACCCCCATGCCTTCGCGCCCCCGCGCTCCACGCCGCCACGGGCTCGTGGAATGTGGACGCCGCCGGCTCGTGGGGCACCGGCACGAATTGGACGGGCATCATTCCCGGCGGGATCGATGACGTGGCGAATTTCACGAACAACATCAGCGCCGCGCGCATCATCACGCTCGACGGCACGCACCCGGCTGGCACCGTGAGCACGGTCGGGCTGGTGACGCTGAACGGCGTGAACATTTTTTCCGGCGGACTCACGATCACGCAGACGCGCGTCACGGCGAACAACAGTCTCGCGCTCGGCACGGCACGGTGACGGTGACCGAAGGCGGGGCGGCGTTCCTCGGTGGCGGCGGGCAGTATAATAACAACTTCGTGCTCAGCGGGCTCGGCTGGAATGAGACCACGCAGGGTCAGCTCGGTGCGATCCGCTCGGACTCGAACAACACGCTCGCCGGCACGGGCAACACCACGCTCATCAACGGCGTCATCGGCGAGTCCGTCGCCGGCGCGAATCTCGACATCGGGCGCTGGCTGCCGGCCGGCGGCGCAGCGGCGGCGGCGACCTTCGTCATCAACAGCGGCACGACCGGCGACGTGGGCAGCTTCAGCAGCGTGGTCTTTGGCAAGACGAACAGCAACGCCGAGACGGCCTCGACCGCGACGCTCGAATTCCGCCGCAACGACAACGTGACTTTCACCGAACCCGTGAACGGCGCGAGCGCGAATGTCGTGGGCAGCCTCCTCCACAGCGGGCTCGGCGTGCTCACTTGGAACAATGGCGCCAGCGGCTACACGGGCACGACGACGGTGAGCGGTTTCAATGGCAAACTCGTCTTCGGCAGCGGCGGCGCCTACACCTTTGCGGGCACGGGCAATGTGGCGCTGAGCAATGGCGCGGACCTCGAATTCAACACGAGCAGCAGCCTCGAAATCGGCGGCGGGGCAAAGCCGGCGGCGCAAGTGCTGGCGGGGGCTGCGGGCACTTATCTGATCCAAAGCGGCAGCGGCACGATCACGCTCGGCGGCACGGCGGACAATGCGGGCGGGCGCGTGCAGGTGAACAGCGGCACGGTGGTGCTGGGAAAAACTTCACGGGCGCGATTCACGCGATCGGCGGTGGCGCTGACATCGGCGTGATCGCCAACGGCGGCACCGCGCGGCTCGGCGGCTCGGGCGGCGATCAGATCATCGATAGCGGCGCGGTGCGCATCAACAGCGGCACCTTCGATTTGAACGGCCTGAGCGAAGCCTTCGACGTGCTGACCGGCGCGGGCGGCACGGTCACGAATGGCAGCGCCGCGGCGAGCACGCTGACGCTCGGCGGCGCGAACGCCGCGGTGGTCGCCTCGCAGGGCGCGGCGGTGGTCGCGAGCTACGGCGGAAACATCGTCAACGGCGTGGGAGCCATCGCGCTCACGAAGGCCGGCACGGGCCTGCAAACGCTCTCCGGCGCGAACACGTATTCGAGCGCGACGACGATCAACGCGGGCACGCTCGCGGTCACGGACAGCCTGCTGACCACCGGCGCGGTCGTGGTCAGCAGCACCGGCGTGCTCAGCGGCACCGGCTCCGTGGGAAACGTCTCGCTCACGAGCGGGGGCAGCCTCCGCCCCGGCGCGACGGGCGGCGACAACGCGACGGGCACGCTCACGCTGAACACGCGCTCAACGTGCTCGGCGGCGACCTCCGCCTGAACCTCGGCGCGTCGAGCGACCTCCTCGCCGTCACCGGCGCGGCGACCTTCACCTCCGCCGCCACGGTCACGCCGACTTTTTCCGCACCGCCGGCCCTCGGCCCCGTCACGCTGCTCACCACCTCCGCGGGGATCAGTTTTACTCTGTGGCGCGGGTTTTGCCCTTTCCTCCGGCTGGGAATCTGCCTACGCCCGGCCATGCCCAAACAAGCGCGTCACCCAGGCCCGGCTGGTCTGGGGCTGGTTTCAGGACATCCTCGGCACCGCCCGCGATTGGGCGCAAAGCCTCACCCAAAGCCGCGACACCATGACCAGCGCGCCGCAGGATGCCGCCGGGCCGCTGCCCGGCGGCCCTTGCTGCCCGCCGTGCCCAGCCTGCCCGGCAGGCCCCCCGCGCCCGCGCTACTGGAGCCGGGCTTTTTCATCTTTTTCAGCAGCCTCGCCGCCCGCATCAAGGCCCACGAAAACTACGATCCCGCCGACGGCACCCTGCTCGGCATCGAAGGCGCGCAAATCCCCGCGCCCGACCCGGCCACCGTCCCCGTGCTCACCGGCGACATCTTCACCAGCGGCCACCCTGAGCTGACCTGCGTGAAAGGCCCCTTCCAAGGCTACTACGCCTACCTCACCCGCCCCGGCCAGCCGCGCAAGCTCATCGGCTTCTCCACCGCCCGCCGCTACAACGTCACCGAGCCGCTCCCCGCGCCCGGCGTCGCCGAAATCTGGATTTTCGAGGTCCAATACCGCTACCAAAACCAGCCCTTCGGCCAGATGTCCCAGCCGCTGAGTCTGACGGTAAGGGGATAGGTACTGCGTAATGTTTCAATATGAGGGCTGATAACCAATTTGCGCTGAATCTATTCTCGCGGCTCACGTCCTTCACTGCTGCAGAAGGCTCTGATAGAATTGAGAATCTCTGCACCGAAATCCTTGCATGGTGCCTTCGGGATAGCGAAACATTCTGCACCTAGTTCCTCCACCTATTCGGTGTGGAATCGCCATGTGGCGGGTTCACGATCCACACGCAACATGGGTTTCGAACAGATGACACTCCTATTGGTGAAGAGGAAGGCACTGAGCCGAACGATGCAGACGGAAAAAGGGGATGTTACGACCTCGTGATGTTACCTGAACTGCTGACGAGTGCCGCGCTCATCTTCGAACTAAAGGCGTGGTCGGGCTTTCGTCGAAACCAACTCGCAGATTATCGAGCTGCCGTCAAAAAGGCTTTCCCCGGTTACGCTGACTATCGCATCCTAACGGTAACGCCTTTTCGCGACAAACCGACTGGTGCCGACAACCACGTTCCGTGGGCAGCGGTCACGAAGGCTTTACAAGAGAGCGATCCCACCCATGTCGTTCTTCAACAATTTGCCCAGTTCCTCACCAATAAAAAAACTAAGTTTTATGATCGAATTGCATAAGCTAGTGCAACGGAACACATGAACCGGCTACGGGTTGATCCTTCTTTTTGGGTTGGAGTAAGTCCATTGAATGGGGGTGGCGGTCTTGTTGTAGTGGCGG
>JAYVNN010000020.1:0-7651 GCA_043758435.1 Chthoniobacter sp. | reverse complement strand
CGCCCACATACCCGGAACCGCCGCCGCCAACGGTCAGGCCAGTGACCCCATTTGTCCCCACACCCAGCAACGCCTGCCCGATCGTGGTGGCGATGCCGTTGGTGTCGATGTTCGCACCGCCGGCGAAGACGTTCGCACTGGTGAGGCCGGTCAAGTAAGCCGCCAGCGCACCGGTATTCGTCCGCAACGTGCCGCCATTGAAGTTCAGGATGCCCGTGCCAGCGCCTTTGCTCACCCCCGTGGTGATAAGGACGCCGCCCGTTCCCAAGGTGGCGATACCGGTGCCGGTCGCGGTATGCCCCAAACGCAAGCCCGTGACGCCGCCGCCAGTGGTGGTTACGAGCGAAACAATTCCCGAGCCGGTGACATTCAACCCGCCAGCGCCGTCCTCACCAATGATGAGCGAGCTCCCGGTGTTGGTGTCGGTGAAAGTGCCGTTACTGACATTCAGCAAACCCTTGCCGCCGGCAAAGCGGCCGACATCCGGGAAGCCGCCAGTCACCGTGACGGTGCCGCCGGTCTGGTTAAATACGCCGGTGCCAAATGCGCCGATCTGGAAATTGCGTCCAGTATTCAAGGTGCCGGCGGAAAGGTTGTAGATGCCGTAAGCCGCCGAGTCTGCCGCAGAACCAGCGCCGCCGATGCGCCAATCCGCAGCGCCGCCGGCGTTGACGAACGATCCGAAGGTCTGGTTCACCACGCCCACGGCATTGCCAAATTTGCCGACAAACAAGTTGCCCACCGATACCACGCCCTGACCCTGAATGTTGAGCGTGCCTCTGGTTCCGCCAACATCGCCGACGTTGAAGTCCGCACTGTCGGTGATCCGGGCGGCCCCCTTGACCGTCAGCGTCGCGGTATCCCCGGAAAGCTGGCCGACGCTGTTAAAGCCGTTGACTACCACATTCGCCCCCGTGTCCAGCACCGTCGTGCCGGCGCGCTGGTGAAACTGGTTGCCCACGATCGGGCTGGTGATCGTCAAAGTGCCCGCGCCGGTCTTGGTGAACACGCCCGTCTGGAAGCTCGTCCCATTGCTCAGCGCGTTGGTCAGGAAGTTAAAGCTCGCGGCGGCGTTAAAGAGCGCGGAATCCGTCTGCGCCGTGCCGTTGGCAATGACCACGATGCCATTGGCCGTCAGGTTCGTGGGAATGATGCCATTGGTCGTGTTATCGCCGATTTGCAGAATGCCAGTGGACGCCACGCTCACCGCGCCGCTGCCCGTCGTGCCAGAGGTGATGAGAGTGCCTTGGGAAACATAGGTCGCGCCGCTGTAGGTGTTGGCCCCGCTCAGGGTTACCGTTCCCGTGCCAGCCTTGGTCAGCCCGGTCGCGCCGCCATTGTCCACAATGCCGGAACCGATGGTCAGTCCGGTCGTGGGGTTATTTTGAATCAGCGTCAAACCCGTGGTCGCAGATCCCGCCAAAGTGCCGCCGGTGATCGTGCTGGCATTGGCTCCGACCGCCGAGGTCACGAGGATGCCGCCGCTGGCAAGGGTATTGGCTCCCGCGAGTATCACCGTGGTGGGGGCCGCAGTGTTAAAGCGCAGGCTGTTGCTGCTTGCGCCCGCACCACCAGCGACCACGTCCGTATTCACTCCCGCGCCGTAGGTGTCCGCACCATAGGCGGCCAGTGCGGTCAGGACGCCGCCGCCGTCTTCCGCCACCCATGTCGTGCCGGCGTTGGTGGTGGTAAAGCCGTTGGCGATCCCGCCCGTGGCCGTGCCGGTTGTCGTCACCGTACCGAGAGCAGGCAGAATGAAGTTCGCCGTGGCTCCCGTCGTGTGGGTAATCAGTCCGAGGGTCACGTTTAACCCACCGGCGCCGGAGCTAAGATTGATATTGGAAGCGCCAAGGCCAGGCTGGGTGGGTGCGAGGCCACCAAGGCCGATGAGAGTGGCCTGCCCGCCCGGGAGGGCGGTGCCGAGAACCACCGCACCCAGGGTCTGCGAGTTCACCACACCAGAGCCGGTGATGGCCAGGGTGCCGCCGTTGAGATTCACCAAGGCGGTCGGCGCGACGATGTCCGTGGCAGCCGATCCGGCTTGGGTGAAGTCCAGTGTCAGCGTGCCACCGGTATTGACCGTGAGACCGCCCACGGAAACCCCGCTGCCCGCGAGCGTCAGCGAAGATCCGGCATAAACCGTCGTCGCACCGCTGTAGGTATTGGGCCCGCTCAGGATAGTCGCCGTGCCGCCCGCGCGGCTGTCCACATTGCCCGCGCCCGAGATCACCCCGCTGTAGGTGTAGGCGTTGTTGCGGCTAAAGCCCACCGTGCCTCCCGCGTTGACCAGGATATTACCCGCATTCTGGATGGCACCCGCCGTCGTGGCATTACCCACCACAAGCGTGCCGCCACCGTTGACCGTGAATCCAGCCGTGCCCGTGGGAGCGCCCGTGATTTGCAGGATGCCGCCATTCACCGTGGTCAGGCCGCCGTAGCTGTTATTTGCACTCAGGATTTCCGTGCCGATGCCGCTCTTTTGCAGGGCACCGACGCCGGCAATCACCTGGCCCTCGGTCAGCGACTGGTTAATGTTGGTGTTGAAGGCGACGTTGGCTCCGATATTGACGGTAATGGCCGAGTTGTAAGTGTTAATGTTGCTAAACTGCACAGTTCCCCCATTGATCGTCGTCGTGCCGCTGTAAGTCGCACTGCCTGCACCGCTCTGCTGGCCTTGCGAGATGGTAAGAGTGCCACTGCCGTTTTTCACCAGGCTCAGTGCTCCCGTGATCACAATCGCACCGCCCTGGTTGTTATTTCGCAGAAAGCCGTTGAAGAAGGAATCAGAATTGACCGGACTGCCGATGGTTCCGCCGACGGTAAGCGTGCCGACCGCTGCTGCAGTGATCGCGACAACGCCATTGCTATCCCCAGCGGCTTCCGCGATCTGGATGACCCCGCCGCCGCTGCGATCCTGAATTGCTCCCACGGTTTCGTTAAATCCGAACAGGCGCAGGTCACCGTTATTACCGCTGGAACCAAGAAAGCTCACCGTGGCGGTGTCAGGAATCTGCTCGTTCGCGTTGAGATAGGCGACGCGCCGTGTTCCACCCTGGTTGCTGCTGATCTGAAGATCGCCGCCAATGGCGTTGAGGCCGGCCGTCTTGCTGAGAGTGAGGTTGCCCCCGATAATATTCGTGAGTCCCGCGTAGGTGTTGGCCACGGTGCCACTCAAACGGAGCAAACCTGCGCTCGATCCGTCCTTGATCAAGCCGCCGGGGCCGGAGATCGCACCGGAGAAAATGACCATGTCAGTGGCAACAGCGGTGTTATCCGCCACATAGATGCGCCGCATCCCGCCGGTGCTGAGTACGAGGTCGTTGGTGACGGTGACGGAGTTGTCCGCATTTAAGACGCTGGCCCCACCAAGAGAGATGCTGTTATTGAACCAAAGCGTCGCCCCGGCATTCCAGCCAGCAGCACCCCAATCCGTCGAGGCGCTCACGCCGCCAAAGTTCACCGTCTGCGCGCTGCCCACTGCCGAGAAGCCGCCGCCCTCCCCTGTGAACGAAACCTGGCCCGCACCCGTGCCGATGGTGCGCGTGAATCCCGCGAGCCCGGCCGTGCCGAGCACGATGTTGGAACCCGAGAGAATGCTCAGCGTGGACTGCGTGAAGTAGCCGCCGAGGTTCAGGTTGCCCGTCGCCGGCAGGCCCGTGGTGAAATAAACGGTGCCCGCGTTGATCGTGGTCCCGCCAGCCCAGTCGTTGGTCGCGTTGTTGATCTGAAAGACAGGCGGCTGCTGGGTGTAGAGCAGCTTGTCAAATTGCAGGCCGCCGACTCCGGTGATCTTGCCGGTGATGCGGAAGGTTTTGTCCGACCAGCCGGTGCTGATGTTATTCATACCCGCACCGTTCAGGTTGACCTGACCGGAGAGCGTATTATCGATCGTGCCCGCGCTGACCGCACCAGTCAACGCGCCACCCGGAGTCAGACCATTGAGGGTAACGACGTTGGCATAGGACGTGGCTCCCGCAGCGCCGAACAGATCGAGTTGCGCCCCGGCCGCCACGTTGATGGGTGCGTTGGGCAGAATCGTGCTCGAGCCAATCGCGCCCTGAATCACGAGGGCACCCGCGTTCACGTTAACCGTGCCGGTGGCCAGCGGGCTTGCCCCGGTGAGGACAAGGTTGCCCAAACCGGTCTTGCTGAAGCCGATGGCGCTATCGACCAGCGTCTTGTTGTAAGTGAAATTGCGCCCGTAGTTGTAGTTGAACTCAAGCGCCCCCGTGCCGGTGAGGGTGATCGGCGAGGTGAAGCCGGTCGCGTCGTTCAGTTTGAGGAGACCCTGATTCACCGCCGTGGCTCCGGTGTAGGTGATGACGTTGGTGCCGCCTTGGAAATTGATGCCGGACAAAGTAAGCGTGCCTGCACCAGTCTTGGTCAGCGCGAGGGTGCCGGTCTGGTCGCGCATGCGGCCATTAAAGGAGGTGTCGGTGCCGGCCGTATTGACGGTCAGCGTGCCCGTGCCCGCGCCGGCGGCTTCAAAGTTCTGGATGATTCCATTGACGCCCGTGTCGGCGCTGAAACCCTTCACCGTCTGATTGAATCCGTTGAGCTGGAATTTGGCGTTCTGGAAGGTGTTGTTGAAATTAATAACCACGTTGGACGGCAACTGGTTGCTCGCGCCCAGCGTCAGGGTGGCCTGGTTGTTCGAGCCGGTGCCGATGTTCACCACCGTGCTGGCAATCGCTTGCCCAGCACTTTGCAGGCGGAGTTCGCCGGCCTCGATGGTCGTCGCGCCGGTATAGGTGTTGACGCCCGTGAGCACGAGCGTGCCCCCCGCCCCGAGGGTTGCCGGAGCGGCACCGATCGTGCCGTCACCCTGCGTCTTCGTCAGAGAAAAGGCCGAGCCGCCATCGCTGATGACATTGCTCAGGGTGAGCGCCGTGCCCTTGACCACGCCGATGCTCACATTCGAGCCGAGCGTGATAAGACCCGACTCGACGCCGGTGGTTGCGCCGCCACTGCCTTGCAGCGCGCCGCTATACATGGCACCGCCGTTTGCGCCGGTGGTCACGAAGACCGGCTGACCCCTGCCATTGAGCGTCAGCGTCTCCGCGACGGTGATGCCGCCGCTGATATCGAGATAACCGCCGGAGCTGACGAGAGTGGTGTCAACGCCCGGAGTCGCCGAGGTTCCCAAGGCAGTCGCATTGCTGACGGACAGCTTGCCGGCATTGATCGTGGTCAAACCGGAATAAGCCGGATTGGCACCGGAGATGAGCAAGGAGCCGAGGCCGGCCTTGGTGATCGAACCGTTGGTAACGACTGCATTAATGTTAATGGCATTTGTCCCCAAGCCATTGGTGGTAAAGGTGCGCGTGGCTCCGCCCAGGTTCAAATTGCCGGTGAATACGCCCGCACCGAGGCCGGCAGCACCGGTCGAGACGCCGGTCGCAACGACATTACCATTGAGGGTGAGCGTGCCCGCGCCCGTGCTCACGGTTTCGGTGCCGGTGCCCTGGTTGTTGACAAAAACGAAGCCGCCAATGGTGTCGTTGAAGCCGTTCAGATCAAGGTTCGAGCCCGCGACACCGCCATAACCCGCCAGCGTGACCACGCCGCTGTCAGCGATCTGATTGTTGGCAAACTCCCGCGCCGTCAGCGTGATGCCGGTGCCGGTGATATAGATCGGGTTCAGCGTGAGGTTGCCGGGGATGGCATTGCCGCCAGCCGCGCTCAGGCTGAGCAATGTGCCGCCCGTGTAATAAGTCGCACCCGTGTAAGTATTCGTGCCCGAGAGCGTGACATTGCGCGGGCCATACTTAATCAGGTTACTCCCCGCAGCCGCCTCGCCGATGACCCCGGAAATGGTCAAATCGGCACCCGAGCTCCCGTTGCGTTGGTTACCCGGATTGCTGACGACCTGCACCGGTCCGACCTGCAGAAAGTTGATGCCATTCAGCGTCACCGCGCC
Organism: Chthoniobacter sp.; assembly: GCA_043758435.1. GTDB lineage: Bacteria > Verrucomicrobiota > Verrucomicrobiia > Chthoniobacterales > Chthoniobacteraceae > Chthoniobacter. The sequence goes on along the minus strand of JAYVNN010000020.1, from coordinate 1,731 downwards.
GTTTTGGTTAAAGGTCTCGCTGCCGGTCTGGCCAGTCAGGTTCAAATTCGCCCCGGCACCAAAGGTCAGCGTGCCGGTGTTGGTGGCCGTGGTCCCGGAAATGTCGATTCCCGACGTCGTCGCGGCAGTCAGCGAAATGTTGTTGTCGATCGTCGTCCCCGCCCCGAAAAGGATGCCGGCGTTGCTGGTCACCGTTCCGCCGATGCTGCCGATATTGACCAGCGCATTGGCCGTGTCAGGGCCGCTGTAGTTCGCCGTGATCCCGACGCCGCCGATGCCCTGGCCGACTTTCACGATAACCGAATGGAAGCCCGCCGGGAGCTGGATCGTGCCGGTGCGCGTAGTGATGGGTTGCGCAAAGTCATTGAGCACGACCGGCTCGCCGTCCACGTAAAGCAGGCTGCCGTCATCGCTAGCCGTGTTGAAAGTATAGGAGCCACCGGTAGTAATGTTCAAAATGCCCGTCCACAGCACACCGAAGTTGGCGGGAGCACCGACGCCGCCCGTGGGAACAAAACCGGCGGGAAGAGTTCCGATCATGTTGGCGGTAGCGATCGTCGCGTCCACGCGCGTGGCATCGGCAACGCGCACAGCCCCCGTGCTGGAAGCGCCGAAATCGTAGCCGCCGATCACACCGTCGGTGATGTTATTCGTGAAACCCACACCCGTCCCAAGAGCGCCTCCGTAATAGTAACTCCCCTTGAAGCCTGCGGTGCCGCCCGCCGCGGTCAACTGCGGCGTGATGCCGAGCGTGCTGCCGCCGAGCACCACGCTGGCCGCTCCCAAGCCGTCCTGCGTCGCACCCTGGATTGCCCGCACCTGCGCATTCGTGCCCACGGTGATCGTCCCGGTGTAGGCTGGATTGTTACCCGTAAGGAGGAGGCTCGAAACCGTCGTCGTGGTCGGCGCAGGCGCAGTCACCGACATGTTTCCCGCACCTGAAATCACACCACTGATGGTGCCGTTGCGTGCAGTCGGGCCGTAGAAATCCTTAAGGATGACGGTGAAGTTCTGCGCCGCGTTCAGCGTGCCGCGGAAATCGCCGGCGCCCCCGTTGTCAAAGCTCAGCACGGCACCCGCACTGCCGATGGTCACGTTATTGCCGATCAGGGCGTTGCTTGCGACGAGTTCGCCGCCGGTGTTGACCGTCACCCCCCCAGTGCCGAGCGCGCCCGCGATCTGCGCCTCGGTCTGACCTCCATTGATCGTCCAGTTTCCACTGTAGGTGGGACTGGCGACGGTGATCTGGAGAATGCCGTTGCCGGTCTTGATCAAATCGCCCACACCCGTGAATCCGCCGCTGACGAAAAGTTTTCCCGGATTCGCCACGGCGACATTGATCGTGCTCGCGCTATTGACGGTGATGAGACCCGTTGCCGTCACTGTGTTCGCGCCGCTCTGCCGGAGGGTGCCGCCGTTGAGGGTGATCGCGTTGGCCAAGGTGCCGCCAGCCGTGTTGATGTCGAGCTGCGACCCCGCACCGATGGCCGCCGCACCACTGCCCAAGGCACCCAGATCCGTAATCAAGACCCCGCCCGTGCCCGTGATGTCCGTGCCGCCGCCGTAGGAGTTCGCCGCCGTCAGGGTCAGCAGCGCCGCGCCCGTCTGGGAGAGTTTGAGATTCGTGCCAGTGAACAGACCGCCCAAACTGGTCGCAGCCGCGTTGTTGATCGTGAACGTCGAAAGCGTCGCGCCGGTGTTCGTGATCGTCTTGGTGCCACCCGCGTTGTT
>JAYVNN010000019.1:0-22207 GCA_043758435.1 Chthoniobacter sp. | reverse complement strand
ACGCGCGCGGCTTCCGCTCCTTCCTCAACTACCGGACCCGCATCCTCTTCTTCTGTGGAAAGCTCAATCTCTACCCACTCTAAAACCGGAAGAAGCTTTTATGTGGTAATCGACGTTGGAAGAATGGGTAGAAAAGATCAGGGGTTGATTGCTGCAAGGAATGAGGCTTCAAAGATGGGGAAGAAACTCACGGAAATTGTTTTTGTGGATGCTACGCCAAAAGCCAGTGCGAGTAAGTTGTGAATGGGGATTTAGGCACACTTTTGCCCTCGTTCCCATAGTGAGGCTTTGAAAATACTAACATTGAGGGAAACTGTGCTTCGCGGAGAGGATAGGTGGGATAAGGCCCGCGCCCGCCTCCCGCCACGCAATGAAATTGCCCCAGCATGGGTGCGTTCCGAAAGCCCCACTTTCGGAACGAGGAGCGGGGGCGTCCGGCCCGCTGGCTCACCCTTCGCCGACGTAGGGATTCGTCCGGCGCTCGATGCCGATTTTCGTCGCGGGGCCGTGGCCGGGGAGGACGGTGATGTCGTCGCCGAGCGGGAAGACCTTTTCGCGGATGCCGGTGAAGAGTAGCGCGGGGTCGCCGCCGGGCAGGTCGGTGCGGCCCACACCGCCGGCAAAAAGCACGTCGCCGCCAAACAGGAGGCGCTCGCTTTTTTGCAAGAAGCACAGGCTGCCGGGGCAGTGGCCGGGGACGTGCAGGACTTGGAAATCGACGCCCTCGATGGTGAGCGCGGGGCTTTCCGCAATGTGAAAGCCGGGCGTGATGGGCTCGATGTCCCAGCCGAAGCCGAACTGCCGGAAAAAGTCGGGCACGGTGATCATGGGTTCGCCGTCGGCGTGGTAGCCGACGCGGCAGCCGTGCTCGCGCTGGATGCGCGCGGCGTCCCAGACGTGGTCGATGTGGCCGTGGGTGAGGAGCAGCGTTTTGACCGCGTAGCCGCGGGTGGCGAGCCAGGCGGCGGCGTCCTGCGGGGCGTCGATGAGGATGCCGTGCTCGGGGAGAAAGAAGCAGTTCGTGTCAAAGATGCCGCCGGTGAAAGTATCGAGTGTCATGTGAAGCAGGCGCGCAGTGGAGCGCGGGTGCGCGGTGTCCGCAAGCGGGCGCTCGCTCCGCCACAAGCGATGTTTGCGCTTTGGGCGAATTCTGTCAGCTTCACCAGCCTTGCTTTCCAAGCCCTAAATCCCTCGATGAAATCTCTTCGTCTCCTCTGCCTTCCGCTCGCCTTTCTGCTCGTCGCCACGCCTGGCTTCAGTGCGGATGATCCCGATCCCGCGCAGATCGAAATCTCCGTCGGGCGGCTGCTCGAGCAGGGCCACTACAGCCGCAAAAAACTCGACGAGAAAATCTCGCAGGTCTTTCTCAAAAACTACCTCGAAGGGCTCGACTACAACCGGCTCTATTTCACGCAGAAAGACGTGGATCTTTTCACCTCGAAGTACGGCACCACGCTGAGCGGCGATGTGCTCGTGGGCAACACGGAGCCGGCGTTCAAGATTTTCGAGGTCTATAAAAAGCGCGTCGAGGATCGCATCGCGAAGAACAAGGAACTCATCAAAGGGAAGTTTGAGTTCACCAGCGACCGCAGCGTGCAGATCAACCGCCAAAAAGCCGCGTGGCCGAAGGACGAGGCCGACGCCGACCAGCTCTGGCGCGACCGCATCGAAGGCGAAATGCTCCAGGAGGCGCTGGCCAAACACGCGCTCAATCCGCCGGTCAAAACGCTCACGCGCCGCTACGACCAAGTGCTGCGCTACCTGCACGAGCAGACGAAGGAGGACATCATCAAGGGCTTTCTCACCGTGCTCGCGCAGACCTATGATCCGCATTCGGAATACATGAGCCGCTCAGAGCTGGAAACCTTCCAGATTCAGATGCGCCTCGGCCTCATCGGCATCGGCGCGGTGCTGCGCTCGGATGACGGCTACGCCAAAATCGCCGAGCTGGTGCCCGGCGGCCCGGCGGCAAAGGACGCGCACCTCAAGGTCGGCGACCGCGTTTCCGCCGTGGCTCAGGGCGACAAGGAATTCGTGGATGCCGTGGACATGAAGCTCGACAAGGTCGTGGAGATGATCCGCGGAAAAAAGGACACCATCGTGCGGTTGCAAATCATTCCCGCCAGCGCGGCGGATCCGTCCGTGCGCAAGATCATCGAGATCAAGCGCGATGAGGTGAAACTCAAGGAACAGGAAGCCAAAGCCGAAATCATCGAGCGCACCAGCCCGGATGGGAATCCCTACCGCCTCGGCTGGATCGTCCTGCCGTCTTTTTATGCTGACATGGAGCACAGCGGCGCGGCGGGGGCGAAGAGCACGACCAAAGACGTGCTCGCGCTCATCAACCGGCTCAAGCAGGAGAACGTGCAAGGCATCGTCATGGATCTCCGGCGCAACGGTGGCGGCTCGCTCGAAGAAGCGGTGAACCTCACCGGGCTTTTCATCAAAAAAGGCCCGGTCGTCCAGGCGAAGGACGCCAACGGCAACCCGCACGTTTCCAAGGATCGCGACCCGTCCATCGCGTGGGACGGCCCGCTCGTCGTCTGCTGCAACCGGCTGAGCGCCAGTGCGAGCGAGATTTTCGCCGCAGCCATCCAGGACTACGGCCGCGGCGTCGTCGTCGGCGACGCCAGCACCTTTGGCAAAGGCACCGTCCAGACCATGCTCGAAATCGGCCGCATTATGCCCTTCCTCGGCAGCGGCAACAACGAGGCCGGCGCGCTCAAGCTCACCATCCAGAAATTCTACCGCATTGCCGGCGGTTCCACGCAGCTCAAGGGCGTGGAGTCTGATGTCCACATCCCCTCGATCTTCGACCAGCCGGAAATCGGTGAAAGCGCGCTCAAAGGCCCGATGCCTTACGACACCGTCGCACCCGTGGATTTTGAAAAATGGGACCACTCGCTTTTCAAAAAGGAACTCGTCTCACGCTCCAGCATCCGTATCGCCGCTGATCCGGAATTCCGCTACATCATCGAGGACTTGGACGCGGCGAAAAAGCGCCTGGCCGACAACAAAGTCTCGCTCAACGAAAAGGCCCGCCGCGCCGAGATCGAGCAGGAAAAAGGGCGCAAGGAAACCCGCACCGCCGCCCGCGAAAAAATCAAGCACCCCGACGCCAAGGTCTATGCCGTGACCCTCGACAACGTGACCAAGCCCGAACTCCAGCTCGCGACCACCGAGAAGGCCGACAAGCCCGAAAAGCCCGCCTCCACCGGCAACGCCAAGGAGCCGAAGGCCGAAGTCAAAACGCCGCCCGCCTCGGCGGACGACGAGGATGCCGCCGATGACGAAGTCGAAAGCGAACCCAAAACCGTCGGCGTCGATCCGATCAAAGACGAGACGCTGAACATCCTCCGCGACCTCATCGACCTCACCCGCGCGCCCAAAGCCGCGACGGCGAGTACGGCGAAGTAAGCCTACCCGCGCCCGAATTTCGCGCGCACCTCCAGCCCCTCGCGCGTCGAGATTTCCACATCGCGCAACCGCAACCCGCCCGGTGCCATCGCGAGCAGCGGGAAGACGCGCCCTTCGAGTTTGTCGAGCTGCGGGCGGACAAAGCCCGCGGCCAGCTTCGTAATCATCGCATCGCCACCGAGCGTGAGGCCGGAGACGCGCGCGTTGAGTTCCTCATCCACGTCGAGGTTTCCGCTCAGCGAAAGATCGGCGCTCATCACAAACATCTTCGCCGTCACCGCGCAGCGAAAGGCCAGCGCCCGCGGGCCGCGCGCCGTCAGTTCGAGCGTCGTCTTTTTGACCTCCACGCCCTGCTTCTCCGCCGCGTCTTTGGCCAGCCGGTGCAGCAGATTTTCCAGCGCACTCTGCGCTATGGCCAGCACCACGGAACCGCCCGCCGCACCTGCCAGCACCAGTGCGCCGTCGCCCGGCTCGCCCGCAAAGCGCAGCTCCACGCGCTCCGCCTCGACCCGCACGTCCAGCGGCATGCCTTCAAACTCCAGCGGCGCACCGACGATCTCCAGCCGCTCCGCCAGCACCGCCAGCGAATCCGCCGCCGGTTTTCCCGACACGCGAAACCCGCGTGTGAACCGCGCCCCCGTCAGCCCAACCGTCAGCACCGCGAGTGCGCTGAGCGCCGCACCCTCCGCGCGCGCACTTTCCACCTCCACCCCGCGCGCCGCAAAGCCCGCCGTCACCGCCGCGGCGAGTTCATCAGGCGTGGCGGGGAATTTTTCAGCAGCGAGCGGGAGCATGCGCGAGCGTCCGGGCCGCGCCCGCGAGCGTCAAGCCTTGCCGCCGTTTGACGCCCGTCTGCGCGCCCGCTACTTTCCGCGCCCCATGCCGCTCAAGCTCTACGTCAAAATCTGGTGCCCGTGGTGCGTCATGGCCTGGGAGTGGCTCGACGGGCACGGCTATCCCTACGAGCGCATCGACGTGGAAAAAAGCCGCGCCGACTTCGACGAGATGATCCGCCTTTCCAGCCAGCGCCGCACCCCCACGCTCGTCACCGCCGGCGGCGCGGTGCTCCCCGATTTCGGCCCTGAGGAACTTGAACCTTTCCTCAAAAAGCACAGCATCACGCCGTGACGGCCACCCCCTTTCCCCTCCTCCTCGGCGACGCCCTCACGAGTCTCGTCCAGTTGTCCCACGGCGATCTTTTTCCGAAAATCCTCGTCATCCTCGGCACCATCGCGCTCAGCCTCAGCCTCCGCACTTTACCCTATCCGGCGGTGCGCAAAATCGGCGCGCTCGGCGTGCTCGTCACCTCCTTCCTCATCGGCTGGCTGCTCAGCGGCGGCATCTGGCAGGTCGGCGCATTTTGCGCGTCGAGCTGGCTGCTCCTGCCGTGGCTGGAAATCCTCACGCGCGTTCGCCGGCTCACCCTCCCGCTGGAAAAAAACCTGCGCCACAAAACGCCGCCGAACTCCGGCTCCTTTCCCGCGCTCGACGAAATCACCGCCGAGATCGAGGGCGAAAAATTCGAGCACGTCGATGATGTCGGCTGGGACTGGCAGGACTATGCGCAGTTCTTCCGCCTTTTCTACAAACCCGCCGACCGCTCCCAGTCCGCCATCTGCCTCATCGACCAGCACGATGTCGCGTTTTACTACCTCAGCATCTCCTCGCGCGCGCAGGACGGCACCATCTGGACGACGTGGAACTACCCCTTCAGCTACAGCCTCAAACTCGTCCCCCAATGGCGCGTCAACCGCCTCCGCGGCGACCAGACATTTTTGCAGATGTACGAAAGCCACCGCCACTTTCTGCACATGCACCGCGTCCTGCTCGCCGACCTCGCCGAACTCGACCCCGGCACGATCCAGCAGGACATCCAGAAAGACCTCCGCGCGCAAGTCACCCACAACATCGCCGCCGGCATCCTCAAGCAGAACGCGAGCGGCGAAATCCGCTACTCCTGGCGCGGCATGTTTTTCATCTGGATGCAGTTTTTGCGCGACCTCGTGCGGCTGTCGTAGGGTGGCGGTGCAATTTCGATGATTCCTCCCCGCACCGCCCTCCTCGCGCTCGCCCTCCTTTCCGCCACAGTTTTCGCCGCCGAGCCGGTGAAAACATCGCGCCCAAACATCCTCGTCATCTTCTCCGACGACCACGCCTCGCACGCGCTGAGTTGCTACGGGAGCAAGATCAACACGACCCCGAACCTCGACCGCATCGCCGCGGGCGGGATGCGTTTTACGAACGCCTTCGTCACCAATTCCATCTGCACCCCGAGCCGCGCGACACTGCTGACCGGCAAATATTCGCACCTCAACGGCGTCCCCGTTTTCAACCGCTTCGACGGCGCGCAGCCCACGGTCGCGAAGTATCTGCAAGCCGCGGGCTATCACACGGGGATGATCGGGAAGTGGCATCTCGGCAGCGATCCGACGGGCTTCGACTACTGGAGCGTGCTGCCGGGGCAAGGACGGTATTTCGATCCCGAGTTCATTGAGATGGGCGTGTGGAAAACGGTGAAAGGCTACGTCAGCGACATCATCGCGGATCAGACGATCGACTTTTTGGAAAAGCGTCCGAAGGACAAACCGTTCCTGCTTTTCTCGAACCCGAAAGCGCCCCACCGCCCGTGGCAGCCGGACGAAAAGCACGCGCACATGTTCGACGACATCGACATTCCCGAGCCACCGACTTTCAACGACGACTACGCCGGGCGCTCCTCCGCCGCGACCGAGGCGACCATGCGCATCGACCGCGACCTCACCGACAACGACACCAAAGGCCCGCCGCCCGCGGGCCTCGCAGGCGCGGCGCTGAAGCACTGGAAATACGAGCGCTACATCAAGGACTACCTGCGCTGCGTCGCGTCGATGGACGACAACGTGGGACGCATCCTCGACTACCTCGAAAAAAACAAACTCATGGAAAGCACCGTCGTCATCTACGCGAGCGACAACGGCTTTTACCTCGGCGACCACGGCTGGTTCGACAAGCGGTTCATGTACGAGCACTCGCTCCGTGTTCCTTTGCTGATCAAGGTTCCCGGCCAGACGAAGCCCGGCGGCGTGAGCGACAAGATTGTCATCAACACAGACTTCGCGCCCACGATCATGGACCTCGCCGGCCTGCCCGTGCCCGCCGACATGCAGGGCCGCAGCCTCGCGCCAGTGCTGCGCGGCGAGCCGCCCGCCGACTGGCGCACGGCGATGTATTACCGCTACTACCACTACCCGGCGGATCATCGCGTGCAGCCGCACTACGGCGTCCGCACCGAGACGGCGAAGCTCATCTATTTCAACAAGATCGACTCGTGGGAATTCTACGACCTCGTCAAAGACCCCGACGAACTCCGCAACGCCTACAACGATCCGCAATACCGCGACATGATCGACAATCTCAAGGCGCAGCTCGAACGGCTGAAAAAGGAGATGAAGGACGACGACCAATTCGCCAACGAACCGCCGAACGACGAAGCCGCGCCGCGGCGTCCCAAAGCGTCGATGCCGGCACCGTAAACGCGCAATTCCCAAGCGCGTGTCATCCTGAGCGGAGCGGAGGCGGAAAGGCGGGCGCAGCGCAGTCGAAGGATCCCGGCGGTCCGTTCCAGCGCACTACGTGAATGAACCGCCGGGGTCCTTCGACTCCGTTCCCGCCCTTCTTCGCCCGCCGGGAACTCCGCTCAGGATGACACCGTGTTTGAGTTTCAGCCCGCCATCTATCCGGCCGCTTTTTTCACGAGGTAGCCGAGCACGCCGACGGCGCGCTCGAATCGGTCCGACCACGGGTGGCCGCAACTGATGCGGATGAAATTGCGAAACTGCTGCTTCGCGGAAAACAGCGGGCCGGGCGCGATGCTGATGTTTTCACGCAGCGCCTGCTCGTGCAGGGCGAGCGCATCGACCTTCGCCGCGAGTTCGATCCACAGCACGAAGCCGCCGCGCGGGCGGGTGAGCTTGGTGTCGGCGGGGAAACTTTCCGCGATGGCTTCGCTCACGCGCTGCACCTGCTCGGCGTAGGTGCGGCGCAGCGTGCGCAGGTGATGGTCGTAGCCCCCGTTTTTCAAAAACTCCGCGATGGCGAGCTGCGGCAGCGTGGCGGTGGCGATGGTGTTCGTGAATTTCAGCGTCTTCACCCGCTCGAGAAAACGCCCCGGCGCGCACCAGCCCACGCGGTAGCCGGGCGCGAGTGTTTTGGAAAATGAACCACACAGCATGACGAGCCCGTGCCGGTCAAAGGCGCGGGCCACACGCGGCCGCGTGGCCTCGAAATGGAGGTCGCCATAAACGTCGTCTTCGATGAGCGGGATTTCCTTTTTGGCGAGGAGTTCGACGAGGCGGCGGCGGTTTTCGTCGGGCATGAGCGAGCCGAGCGGGTTGTTGAAACTCGGCATGGCGAGCACGGCGGCGATCTTGTGCCGGCGCAATGCGGCAGCGAGCGCATCGAGATCCATGCCGTCGCGCGGGTGGGTGGAAATCTCGACGGCCTTGAGCCCGAGCCCCTCGATGGTTTTGAGAAAGCCGTAGTACGTCGGCGACTCGACGGCGATGATGTCGCCCGCCTTGCTCACCGCGCGCAAACAAAGCACCAGCGCCTCGGTCGCGCCGCAGGTCGTGACGATTTCATCCACGCCGAGCGGGCTGCCGAAATCCAGCGAGCGCCGCGCAATCTCGCGCCGCAGCGCCTCACAGCCGGGCGGGATGTCGTAGGTCGCGCTGCGTCCGCCGGAGGTGCGGCTGATGCTCGCGAGCAGACGGTTCAGTTTCACGTATGGCAGCAATTCCTCGCCCGGCAGCGCCGCGCCGAGCGGCACGATGCCGGGGCGGGCGGCAGTCTCGAAAAAGCGCGTGACGAGATCGACCATGCCCACGGACGCAGCGCGTGCGGCGGGTTTGGAAAGCCGCGGCTCGGCGAGTTCTTCGGAGCGCCGGTAGCGGACGAAAAATCCCGACTTCGGCCGCGCTTCGATCAGCCCGCGGTTTTCCAGCGCGAGGTAAGCCTGCACCGCCGTGGTCACGCTCACGCGATGCTGCCGGCTGGCGCGGCGCACTGACGGGATGCGTTCACCGGGCCGCAGCACGCCGTCGCGGATGAGTTTGCTGATTTTGCCCGCGACCTTTTCGTAGAGCAGCCCGGCGGAGGAGGAATCGTCGTGGATCATGGCGGTAAAACGAGTGGGTGCGGGAGCGGTTTGGAAAAGGGACAGCGGGCGGGAAAGGCGAGCAACACAGATGGAATAACAATGCAACTGTACCGCTGCAAAAACATTCCTGCTGAGTCTGTATTTCCCGCCGCCGCCAGCGAGGATCAGCGCATGTCCACGCTCTCCCGCTCCACCCGTGTCTTCCGCTCGTCCTCAGTGCCGGCCCCGGCCTTCCAAATGTCGCTGCGTCGCGACGACCTCTGGCGGATCGAACTCGGGCACGGCCCGCTGCCGATCCGCTGCCTGAGCGGCGCGGTGTGGATCACCCGCCAGGGCTCCGCCGCCGACGTGGTGCTGCCCGCTGGCGAATCCTGCGAACTCCGCGGCAAGGGTCTCGTGCTCGTCAGCGCTGTGCCCGAGGCGGAAGTCCGCGTGGGGAGCAGCGCGCCGTGAGCACGCCTTCGCGCGGCGCGGTGATCGCGAATTTCGCCACCGTCTATGTCATCTGGGGCTCGACCTACCTCGGCATCCGGCTGGCGATTGATTCCGTGCCTCCGCTGCTCATGGCCGCAGCGCGTTTCCTCCTCGCGGGCGCGCTGCTCTACGCATGGGCGCGTCTTCGCGGAGCGGCCAAACCGAGCGCTGGCGCATGGGGCCGGGCGGCGGTGGTCGGCGGTTGTCTGCTCTGCTTCGGCAACGGCGGGCTCACCTTTGGCGAGATGTATGTCCCGTCGGGGCTCGCCGCGCTGCTCATCGCGATGGTGCCTGTTTTCATGGCGCTGCTCGGCTGGCTCTCCGGCCAGTCGCCGCGTCCGACCGCGCGCGTCTGGCTCGGTTTCGTCTGCGGGCTCGCAGGCGTGGCGCTGCTCGCACGGCCCGATGCCACCGTCGCCGCGCACCCGCACTTCCTGCTCGGCGTCGGCGTGATCCTCGTCGGCGGCGCGATCTGGTCGGCGGGTTCGCTTTACTCCCGCCGCGCCGGCGTGGGCACCGCGCCGATGCTCATGGCCGCGATGCAGATGCTCACCGCGGGCGCCATGCTCCTCGCGGGCGCGGGCCTGCGCGGAGAAATCGCCGACTTTCACCCGGCGCAGGTCACCGCCAAATCGCTCGTCGCATTTTTCTACCTCGTCTTCATCGGCGCGATCATCGGCTACAACGCCTACCTCTGGCTGCTCCGCCACTGCCCGCCCGCGCAGGTGGCCACGTACGCCTACGTGAATCCCGTCGTGGCGGTGCTGCTGGGCGCAGGCTTCGCGGGGGAAAAGCTCACGTTCTCGATGCTCGCGGGCGCGGCGCTCATCGTCGCCGCGGTCGTGCTCGTGGTCACGAAAGGCCCGCGCGGAAATCCGCCGGCGGATTACAAATCCGCGGCCGGAGTGACCGGCACCGGGGCCGGCGCATTTACCGGGGCGGGCGCGGGCGCAGCCTCGGTGAAATCGGTGGAAGCGATGGGTACGACGAGGATCGTGTTGAGGTAGTTCACGCGGACGGTGTTGCCCTCGCGCGCCACGAGCTTCACGGGCGTGCCCACGGGCAGCTTCATTTTGCCGTAGGCGAGCTGGACTTCGATCTGTTTGGTGAGCTTGAGGTTGACCTTCGGCGCGGCCACGGGATCGGCGGGGACGGCGGGCGTCGCGGGAGCGGGGAGCACGGCGGGATTGGCCGGGACCGCCGCGGGATTCCCGGTGGCCATCGGCGGGTCAGGCGGAAAGCCGGCGGGAGCCGCAGGCTTGCGCGCAGCAGGATCGGCGGCCATCGGCGGGTCGGGCGGGAAGCCGGGCAGCGCAGCGGCGGGCTTCGGGGCCGCGGGGTCGGCGGCCATCGGCGGGTCGGGTGGAAAGCCGGCGGGTTTGGGTGCGAGCGGGTCGCCGGGCAGCGCGGCCATTTTCGGGTCCGCAGGCGCGGCAGGGTCGGCCATCGGCGCATCGCCGGGTGCGACCGAGACGAGGACCGACTTCCCTGCATCCGCCGCCGCGAGCATTTTTTCCGGCTCGATGGGCGGCAGTTCCGCCGGATTCAACGGCGCGGGCAGCGTCGCGCCCGTTTTTGGCGCGGGGATTTCCGCCTGGCCGCCTGCGGGTTTGTCGCCGGATACGGGCGATTTCGAACCGCTGCCGCTGAACATGTTTTTCACGAACCAAAACATCGTCAGAATGAGCACGCCGAAAACCACGCCGCGCCCGATGGCCGCGAGCGGAAAGCCCGGCTTCGCGCGCTTGCGCAGCTTGCCCGTGGCGGGGCGCTGCCGGCTGATCTCGGCGGCGATCTTCGGTCCGGTGGCGTAGCGCAGTTTGCCGCGCCACGGCTTCGCCACGAGCTGCGGGAATTTTTCCGCCACGGCGGGAAAGAAATACTTTTTCGCCGCGTCCTTGTCCCCGTCCCAGTTCGGGAATTTCACGTCGAGATACCCGACGAGCACCTGGCAGTGCGCCTTCGTGATCTTCGTGAAATACTCCGTGCCCTCGCTCTCGCAGGCCTCGAAAAACTCCGTCGCGCGGCTTTCCTTTTTCGTCTGGATTTCCGCCGCGAAAAGCTCCGGGTGCAGCTTCAGCCGGTCGGTGTTCCACTGCACGAGGCGCGCGCCGTTTTTCGCGTCCTCCATGGCGTCGTTGACGAGCAGCGCGGCCTGGTCTTTCGAGATTTCGGGAGAAAACGAAACGCCGAGATAGCCGAGCAGCGCCTTCTGCTTGGCGGTCGCGGATTCCCCGGCTTTCGGCAGGGCGGCCACCGGCGCGGCGGCGGGGAGCGGCGTCTCCCGAGCGGCGGTCGGCGGAGGTGGCGGAGGCGTCTCCAGCGCGGGCACGGCGGGGTGCAGCACCTCGGCGAGCGGGATCCATTTCGGCAGCCCGGAGTGCCAGGCGTAATCGGATTCCGCGATGCTGCCCTGGTGGAGCAGCGTCTGCGTTGTCTCATCGCTGAAAGGCCCGATCTCCTTGCCGTCGCGCAAAATGTAAATGTCCATGCGTGTGTGTTGTGCTTAACCCCGGAGACGGCGTTTCGGTGGCAGGAAAAAAATCGCCGCCATTCCGCGCCCAGAGGGTTGCGCAGGGGCGAGTATCTGCGCGCGGCAGTGAAAATCCAGCGCTTTCCCGCGAGGGGCTCGGGCATTGCCATCCGCTGAGTCGCTCCATAGTTTCCCGCGCATGCTCGACATCCGCCTCCTTCGCGAAAATCCCGATTTCGTCCGCGCCCGGCTGGCCACGCGCGGCGGCGATGCGCATACGAAAATCGACGCCGTGCTGGCCATCGACACGGAGCGGCGCGCAGCGGAAACGCGGCTGCAAAATCTGCAAGGCGAGCGCAAGCGCATCAGCAAGGAAATCGGCGGCAAAAAGGCGCGCGGCGAAGACACGGCGGAGATCGAGGCGCAGGTGCGCGGGATCGGCGACGAAATCGCACAGCTCAATGAACGCGCCGCCGCGGGCGAGCAGGAGCAGCGCGATCTTTTGCTGCAAATCCCCAATCTTCCGCACGCCGATGCGCCGCTCGGCGACGACGCGAGCGCAAACCCCGAAGTGCGCGTGTGGGGCGAAAAACCCGCGTTCGCTTTCCCGCCGAAATCGCACGTCGAGCTGGGCGAAAAACTGGGCCTCCTCGACTTCGAGCGCGCGGCGAAAATCAGCGGCAGCGCCTTCGCCGTCTTCACCGGCGCGGGCGCGCGGCTGGAGCGGACGCTGCTAAATTTTCTGCTCGATCTGCACAGCCGCGAGCACGGCTACACCGAGGTCAGCACGCCCTTCGTCGTGCGGCCCGAGGCGCTCGTCGGCACCACGCAGCTCCCGAAATTCGCCGACCAGCTCTACCGCTGCGCGGACGACGACCTCTTCCTCGCCCCGACTGCCGAGGTGCCGGTCACGAATTTGCACCGCGAGGAAATCCTCAAAGCCGAGCAACTGCCCGTGCGCTACGTGGCCTACACGCCGTGCTTCCGCCGCGAGGCCGGCAGCGCGGGCTTGGGCACGCGCGGGCTCATCCGCATGCACCAGTTCGACAAGGTGGAACTGGTGAAAATCACGACGCCAGAGCGGGCGTTCGCCGAACTCGATGCGCTGACCGCCGACGCGGAAAAAGTGCTGCAACTCCTCGGCCTGCATTACCGCGTCATCGAGCTTTGCACGGGCGATGTCGGTTTCGGCTCCACGAAAACCTACGACATCGAAGTCTGGGCGCCGGGCCAGAACGCGTATCTCGAAGTTTCGAGTTGCTCGAATTTTGGCGATTTCCAGGCCCGCCGCATGGCCCTGCGCTACAAGTCCGCCGAAGGCAAAAACGTTTTCTGCCACACCATCAACGGCTCCGGCACCGCGCTTCCGCGGCTCTTCGTCGCGCTGCTCGAAACGTATCAGCAGGCTGACGGCACCGTGCTCCTGCCGCCGATTCTGCACGACCGCTTCGGCACGGATCGGATCGGGGGATGAACCACGGGGGACACGGGGGGCTGAAAGAGGCTGATGATCTTTTGGTCGATCTCGTGCTCACGGCGGCAACCAAAGTCCATGCGGAATTGGGGCCGGGTTTATTGGAGTCGATTTATGAGGCAGCCCTTGCTTTTGAGTTTGTGGAACTGGGTCTTTCATTTCAGCGGCAGGTCGAGATTCCGGTGATCTATCGCGGACAGGATTTGGGCGCGGGCTTTCGCGCTGACTTCATCGTTGAGGATTGCCTTCTGCTGGAATTGAAAACCGTGGACGAATTTGCGCCGGTTCATCTCGCACAGGTCATCACTTATTTGAAACTCATCCGTTGCAAACGCGGCTATCTGCTCAACTTCAATAAGCGTCTGCTCAAGGAAGGCATCAAACGTGTCTCCATCTGATTCCCATCATCCCCGTGTCCCCCGTGCTCCCCGTGGTTTGTTCCCCATCTTCCAGCCCGATGAGCGCTGCCTGATCGGCGTTTCGGGCGGGCGCGATTCCGTGGCGCTATTGCACATACTGCTCGGCGCGGGGTTCAAAAAGCTCACCGTCTGCCATCTCGACCACGGCCTGCGTGCCGAGAGCCGCGAGGATGCGCGCTTCGTCGCGGCGCTCGCGAAACAGCTCGGGCTCAAGACCGCGAGCGCGCGGGTAAATGTCACCGCGCTGGCGAAGCGGGAAAAGCAGTCGCTCGAAACCGCCGCCCGCGAGGCGCGCTACGCCTTTTTCGCCCGCGTCGCGCGTGCGGAAAAATGCCCGCGCCTTTTCCTCGCGCACCACGCGGACGACCAGGCCGAGACGTTCCTCTTCAATCTCTTCCGCGGCTCCGCCGCGACCGGCCTCGCCGCGATGCGCCCGCTCGCCACGCGCACCGTCGGCACCGTGACTTTGCAAATCGCCCGCCCGCTGCTCGGCATGTGGCGCGAGGAAATCGACGCCTTCATCGCGGCCCACGCCATCGCCTTTCGCGAAGACGCCTCGAACGCCGACCCGCGCCACACGCGCAACCGGATGCGCCACGAAATCATCCCCGCCATCGAACGCGCGCTGGGCCGCGACATCCGCCGCGCCGTCTGGCGCGCGGGGGAAATCCTGCGCGACGAAGATGACTTCCTCGCCAGCCTGCCCGCGCTGCGCGACCTACCGGAAACCCTGCAAACATCAGCCCTCCGCGCCCAACCCGTCGCGCTCCAGCGGCGCATCATCCACGCGTGGCTGCGCGCACAGCGCGTCGCGGAAATCGGCTTCGCCGAAGTAGAAGCCGTCCGCAGCCTGCTCGCCGGACACCGCGCGAAAGTGAACCTCCCCGGCGGCCTCCACGCCCGCCGCCGCGCGGGGCGGCTCTTTTTGACGGAACCCTAGAGGGTGTACCGAAACTCCAACGCGTGTCATCCTGAGCGGAGCGGAGGTGGAAAGGCGGGCGCAGCACAGTCGAAGGACCCCGGCGGTCCGATAAGGTGGTGCGCGTGAACGAACCGCCGGGGTCCTTCGACTCCGTTCCCGCCCGCCTTCGCCCACCGTGAACTCCGCTCAGGATGACACGCTCTTTTGAGGTCTGACGTTTTCCCGAACTGCTCGCGGCCTTTCCCATTGATAGCCCTCCTTTCCCTCCTACACTCCGCGCCCATGTCTGCCGGACTCCCCGAGACCAGCGCCCTCATCGTCGAAGCCACGGCCATCCCGCTGCTTTTTGGCAGCATGCTCGCGCTCGGGCGCTATTTGAAACGGCGCGCGGGCGTGCAGTTCGGCCTCGCCTACCAGCTTTTCAGCATCGCGTTTTCCCTCTGGCTGCCGTTCGAGATTCTTTTCGGCACAGCCCTGCACGCCTCAAAAGCGGACGCCGCTGCGAAAGCCGGCGACGAAAATTTCCTCGCGCATCTCAGCGCCATGAATGCCACCCGCGCCGCCTGCGTGCTGCTCGGCGCGTTCGTGCTCATCGCCCTGCTGCGGCGGTGGTTTTGGGAGCTGTGGTTTGAAAAAAAACGGCAGCAAAAAGCGCCGAAGTTTCTCAGCCAGCTTTCCGGCCTTTTCATCTTCATCGCCGCAGTGCTGGTGGTCTTCGGCGGGGTGTACGGCCACTCCATCGAGGGCGTGGTCTTTGGCTCGACAGTCGTGGTCGGCATCGTCGGTTTCGCGATGCAGGATTTGCTCGGCAACATCATCGCCGGCGTGGCGCTGGAACTCGGCAAGCCTTTCAAAACCGGCGACTGGCTGAAGGTGGACGGCCTGTACGCAGAGGTCATCGAAGTGAACTGGCGCTCCACGCGGCTGCGGACGAACGACGACATCTATCTCGACATTCCCAACAAGACGATCGTGGGCGCGACGATCACCAACTTGAACTACCCGACCCGCCAGCACGCCATCCGGCTGTGTCTCGGGTTTGAGTATTCCACCCCGCCGAATTTCATCAAAGACGTGATGGCCGCCGCCGCCGCCGAGGTGCCCGGCGTGCTCGTGACCCCGCCGCCGAAGGCCTATTTGAAAGACTTCGGCGACTCAGCGGTGATCTACGAGGTCAAGTTCTGGATGGAAGACCACGCGCGCTACAACGACATCCTCGACGGCATCCGCACGAATATCTGGTACGCCGCGCAGCGTCACGGCATCAACATTCCCTTCCCCATCCGCACGCTGCAAATCGACCGCCCGAAAGCGCGCCGCCAGGACACGCTCGCCACCGCGCGCTCGACCGTGCGCAAGCAGGCTTTTCTCCAGCTCCTCGACGAAGCGCAGGTGGACAAACTCCTCGCCGACGCGCGGCTGCTCCGTTTTGGCCGCGGCGAAAAAGTCATCCTGCAAGGCGCGGCGGGCGCGTCCATGTTCATCCTGCTCGGTGGCGAGGCGGATGTGTTTGTCGATGTCGGCGGCCAGAACACGCGCGTCGCCACGCTCCACTCCGGCGACTATTGCGGCGAGATGTCGCTCCTCACCGGCGAGCCGCGCAGCGCCACGGTCATCGCACGGACGGACTGCGAAATGTGGGAGATCGCCAAGCCGGTGATGGCCGAGCTTTTGCAGGAAAATGAACCGCTCGTGCAGAAGCTCGGCGAACTCCTCGCCGCGCGGCGGATGGAGACGGAAGGCGTCCTCGCCAGCACCACCGAGCAGGCGCAGATCGTCACGAAAAAGAAGGAATACACCGCTGGCTTTTTGAAAAAACTGTCTTCGTTTTTCGAGCTGTAAGCGCCGGCCGAAGACGCAGCGCCGCATGGAATCCACGTCCGTTTTTTCGCGCCCGCGAAATCTGCCCGCTCTCGCGCTGGTGCTCCTCGCGCTCGTCCCAGTCGTGCTTTGGCCGGGCGATGTCTCGTGGCTGATCGACGAGTCGCGCATCCTCGCCGCCGCATGGCACGCGAACCACGACGGGCAGCTCGCCGCTGGCGGGCTCTACGGAAACTTCGGCATCCGCTACGGCCCGCTGCCCACGCAGATTTACCAGGCGCTGCTCTTCCTCACGCACGATCCCGTCACGCTCGTCGTCCTGCGCGGGCTGCTCTGCGCGTGCGTGACCGGCGGCGCGCTGCTCTGGCTCGCGCGCACGCTCGCGCTGCCCGCGTGGTTTGCCGCCGCGGTACTCGTCTCGCCACACGTCGTCGCCTACCAGCGCATTTTGTGGGACGCGAGTTTTGCCATGCCCATCGGCACACTCGCCTTCGCCGCGTTCGCGGATTTTCTCAAAACGCAGCGCCCGCGCTCGCTGCGCGTGTGCCTCGGCGCAAGCGCCGTGCTGCCGCTTATTCATCCGCAGGCGCTCGCGCTCGCCGTGCCGGTTTTCGGCTGGCTGGCGTGGCGGCACCGCACGGCGCTGTGGAGCGACCGGCGGGCGCTGGCGGTCCTCGGCGTGACGCTGTGCGCGCTGCATGCCGTCTATTTTTTTGAAGTCTCGGGCCAGCTCGTCGCGCGCTTTTCCGGCTCGATGCAGCGCGGCTATCCTGGCGGCGGTTCGCGGGTCGCGAGCGCACTTGCACCCTTGCTCGGCGGGCGTCTGCTCTGCGGCGCGGACTACCTCGAAAACCTCGCGCGCCCTGCCGCTCTGCCGATCCTGCAAGCGGCGGCGCAGTGGGGCGCACGGCTCATTTATCCGCTCATCTGGCTCGGCCTCGTGCTCAGCGCGGCGCGGGTCTGGCGGATATTTCGCGAAGCGCGCGGCGCGACGGAAAATCTTCCGCTGCGCGACTGCGTGACCGCCGTCGCGCTGGCTGGGCTTTTCGGCCAGGCGCTGCTCTGCGGGCTCATGCGCATCCCGTCGCTGCCGCAGTATTTTTTCGGCACCTTCGTGCTTCACGCATTCATGGCGTGGCTCGCCGTGGACGCACTCAGCCGCTGGCGCGCAGGCGCAATTCCCGCCGTGCTCTACGCCGCGGGCGGTGCGGTGCTCACGGTCAGCGCGCTGCTCGTCATCCACACGCATGGCTTTGAAAAACCGCGCTGGCCCACGCTCGGCAACGATGTCGAAGTCGTGCGCGAACTGAACCGCTTCACCGATACGACGGTGCAAACCGATGTCGCGGTACTGCAAAAAAATCCGCAAATCCTCCGCGCGCTGCGCCTGCTGCTTCCGCCTGCGCCCGGCGAAACGCTGGGCGAAAACGGGCGGCTGTATGTCCATAGTTCCGCCATGACGCGCGATGGGAAAATCCATCTCGAATGGCAGCAGTTGGTTGAAGGCGAACCGTACCAACCAGCGCCCAATCACCAGCCGCTCGACGTGACCCCGCTCCCAAAAAACTGGGTGCCCGACGCGAAGACGTGGTAGCGCGGCACGCGCGGCACCGCCTACTGCACCGCGAGCGTCTCGGGTGTGGCGGGTTTGTTGTGCGTCATCAGGTGGCGGATTTCGGGCGGCGTGAGCACGCGGTCGGCGACGAAAAGCTCGTCCATCGCCCCGCGGAAATGCTCCGCGGATTCGCGCCCTCCGAGACCGCGCCCGATCCACAGCGCCTCCTCGGAGGAGCCCGCGGGCACAGCGTCTTCGGCCAGCGCGCGAGCACGCTTGCCGTTGCGGCGGATCGCGAGGCCGTCGAGCCGGCCATCCACGTACTGACGGATTTGCGGTGCGGCGTCGGCTTTCTGCTTCGGCGAAAAGACCACCGCGAGATGATGCCAGCGGCCATCGCGCAGCGGCATGGTGCCGGTGAGCGAGACCCGCGCGGCGCTCGTCCGCAGCGTCCCGAGCGCGCCGTCGAGCGGGTTGCGGTTCCAGCCGATCTCGAGGCCGCGGCCCGCCGGGCCGAGCGGCCACGCGAGCATCGCACCGGCGTCCGGCAATGGCGCGTCAGCGGGCACATTGATCCAAAACGCGACGGTGCGCGGCCCGCGTTTGCCAATGCCGGGGAACGGCGCTTTGGCAAAAACTTTCCCGTCGAGATTCAACGCGCGCGCCCAACGACCATCCGTGCGCGTGCCCGCGGAAAGCGCGTCGCCCGCCGGTTCGAGCTGCGCGGTGAAACCGTCCTGCGCCAGCCCGATGGTCTGCGCGAGCGCGGGCCCGGCTTCCTCGTCGAAGGACCAGTGGACGTAATTTGCGGGCCGCGTGAAACGGTCGAGCGCGATCTTGCGCATGAATCTCGCCAGCTTCGCGTCGCGGTCGCGCACCTCGCTGCCGCCGGCCACGGCAAAGCGGCGCGACTGCGTCTCGCGCAGCACCACGCTCTCGCCCGCATGGCCCGCGGCATCGCGCGGCGCGGCCTCCACTTCGCCTTTCAAAACGAACACCTCAGTCGCGCCGCCCTCATCCGCGACCATGCTGAACTCCGTGCCAAGATCCGTGACCTCGACGCTCGGATTCGAGATGCGAAAACCAATCGCCTCGTGCGGCACATTCGCCTTCAGCGTGCCGCGCCGCAGCACCGCATCCCACGCGGAGCTGAGGTCGAGCGAGGCCGGGCCTTCGAGCGTGACCTGCGCGCCACAGTCAAAGGTGATCTCCGCAAACCCGCTCTGCAGCTCGATCCGCTGGCCGCGCCGCAGCTCCGCACCAGGCGGCCATTCCGCGCCCGCCCAGCGGCAGTCCTTCGCCCCGGAAAGCCGCGCCACCGAGTCATCGCTGCCCTCCTGCTCGGCGCTCGCGGTTTCATTCGCCGGATCGCGCTTCGCCGCAAAACCAAACCACAGCGCCAGCACCACGCAGGCGGCGGTGGCGAGCGCAGCGATGCGTGGCGCAGCCTTCCAGGCTGCGGAAGTCCGGCGGGCATCCCTGCCCGCCGAAGTAGCCGGACTCGACAGGCAGGGATGCCTGTCGGACTCCCGCAGCCTGGAAGCCGGCGCCACATCGGGCGCGTCGCTTTGCATCTCGCCGGCGTAGTCGAAAAGGCTCGCCGAGAGCGTCATCGCGCGGACATAGAAACGGCGCGCGTCGTCTGAAGCGGCGAGCATTTTTTCCAGCCGCACGCGCTCGTCATCCGTCATCGCGCCGTCGATGAGCGCGTTGCAGAGGGCGTTCAGTTCCAGCAGTTCGTTGTCGGGCAGATTCATGTCGCGCCCTCCGCGGAAAGCTGGTTCGACACGCAGTCGTGCAGCAGCTTGCGCAGCCGCGCGAGCGCCTTGTAAGCGGCCTCCAGCGTGCGGCCCGAGCGCTGCGCGGCTTCTTCCACGCCGCTGCCGGGTTCATAGCGCGTGAGCAGGAGTTCGCGGTCGCGCGGGTGCAGTTTTTGCAGGCACCGCGCCAGCGCCTCGTGCCGCGCGCTCCGCTCCGGCGCGAGTTCCACCGCCGTCTCCGAGATGGCGTCCACGACCTCTTGATTGAAGACCACTTTAGCCCGCGCAAATTTCTGCCGCGCCCGCCGCACTTCCCAGTAAGCGATCTGGCACGCCCACGCCGCGAAGTCCGTGCCCGGCTTGAACTGCTCGAACTTCTCGCACACCACGAGGCTCGTCTCCTGGAGGATGTCCTCCGCGTCGGTGCGGTTCGGCACGAGCGTGTAAATGTAGCCGAAGATGCGCCGCTGATGCTGCGTCATCAGCAGCATCAGATGCTTGCTGCGGTCGAGCGGAGTGTCGGCGTCGGGGTTCATGGTTTTGCGGAAAAGCTACACCGCCGGGCGGCAGCGCGCTGCAGGGGAAGCTGGCAGCTTCCCCTGCAGGGCGCACAGCCGCGTGCGGCTAGACCGCCGCCTTCTTTTTCTTCCCGCCCTTGCCCGCTTTCCCCTCATGCTTCGCGACTTTGATCGCGGCGATTTCGCTGTCGTCGAGCGTGCCGTCGGAATTGCGGTCGGCGGCGCGGAGCGGGTCGGTTTTGAAAGCCTCGCGCAGCGCGGCGATTTCGTCGCCGGAGATTACCCCGTCGCTGTTCGTATCAAATCGCGCCAAAGCGTGGGCGGCTTGGCGCGCGGCCTTTTTGGCGGGATCGCCTTTGCCCGCGCCTTTGGCGGCGAAGGCGGCGGGCGTGGCGACGATGAGGAGCGCGGTGGCGCAGGAGAGGATGTGGGTCAGTTTCATTTTTTGATTTTGTCTGAGGTTGATGAGTTAAACTTCACCGGCTTAACAACGGCGGCGCGGTGGATTGGGACAGCGGTGCGGAAAAATATTTTGCACGCAACCCCGGCGCGGGCGCAGGGTTTGCACGCCCATCGTCCCGTGAAAAACACCACGCTCCTCACGCTCCCGGCCGCGCTGCTGTGCGCAGGCTCCGCCTTCGCCGCGCTCAATGACGCTGCGCCGCCGATCACCGCGGAGCAGCGCGATTTTTTTGAAAAGAAGATCCGGCCCGTGCTCGCGGACAAATGCTACAAATGCCACGCGGAGGACGCGGAGAAAATCAAAGGCGGGCTGACGCTCGACACGCGCGAGGGTGCGCAGCGCGGCGGCGACAATGGCGCGGCAGTCGTGCCGGGAAATCTCAAGGAAAGCCTGCTCATCGAGGCGGTGCATTACGACAACAAGGACTTCGCGATGCCGCCGAAGAAGGCGGGCGGCAAACTGCCGGACGAGGTCATCAGGGATTTCGAGAAATGGGTGCAGATGGGTGCGCCCGATCCGCGCGACGGCGCGGCGAAGGTGGTGAAGAAATACGACACCGCGAAGGCGAAGGAGTGGTGGTCGTATCAGCCGCCCAAAAAAGCCGCGCCGCCCGCGGTGAAGGATGGGGCGTGGCCGAAGACTGATCTCGACCGTTTCATCCTCGCGGGACTGGAGGCGAAGGGGCTGAAGCCGGTCGCGGATGCGGACAAACTCACGCTCATCCGGCGCGTTTATTTCGACCTCACCGGGCTGCCGCCGGCGATGGCGGAGATCACCGCTTTCGTGCAGGACAAAGCGCCGGATGCCTTCGCGAACGTCGTGGACAGGCTCCTCGCGTCGCCGCAGTTCGGCGAACGCTGGGGCCGGCACTGGCTGGATGTGGCGCGCTATGCGGAGTCGAGCGGAAAAGACTCGAACATCGCCTTCCCGCACGCGTGGCGGTACCGCGATTACGTCATCGCGGCGTTCAACGCGGACAAGCCGTACGACCAGTTTTTGCGCGAGCAAATCGCCGGCGATTTGCTCCCCGCGAAAAACGATCAGGAACGCGCCGAGCATCAGATCGCCACGGGCTATCTCGCCATCGGCGCGAAGTCGCTCAACGAGCAGAACCCGCGGCAGTTTGCGCTCGATGTGGCGGACGAGCAGATCGACGCAATCTCGCAGGGCATGCTCGGCATGACCATCGCCTGCGCCCGCTGCCACGATCACAAATTCGACCTGATCCCGCAGCGCGATTACTACGCGATGGCGGGCATCTTCCTCAGCACCGACACGCGCTACGGCACGGCGGCGGGTTTGCAAAACCGGCACCCCACGCAGCTCATCGAACTGCCGACGAGTGCGACCGTACAGAAGATCGCGAAGACCATGACCAGCGACGAGCGCACGCGCAAAGAGGCGCAGCTTGCGACTTTGAAAAAGGAGCGCGACGAGCTGATCGCCGAGCGACAAAAGGAACGGCGCGCGGGCGGGCCGGGAAATCAAAACGCGCAGAATGGCATCCGCGTGCTGCAACTCATCGCGCAGGCGGGTGCGCTGGAGGCGGAGCTGAATTCCTTCGACACGGGCGGCCAGCCAAAGGCGCTCGCGATGGGCGTGATGGACCGGCCCGCGGCCAGCTCGGCGGCGGGCTTCGGCGGGATGATTCGCGAAGGCATCGTCGGCCAGATTTACGGACGCGCGCCCGCGTTTGGCGCGATCACCGACAGCCCGGTTTTCGCCCGCGGCGAGCCGGACAAGCCGGGGGAGAAAGTGCCGCGCGGCTTCATCA
>JAYVNN010000018.1:0-7687 GCA_043758435.1 Chthoniobacter sp. | reverse complement strand
CCCCAAAGGCGCGGAGACATGCTGAAAAAGCACGACTGCCTATCGCCGACGCACATGCGCCCCGGCGAGGGAAATCCGCGTGGTTGACTTTGGGGCGCGGGCGGGCCGAAGTTCACGCCCCTCCCAAGCTCCATGCTCGGATTTTTTGAAAGACAACGCCTCGTAAAAAAAGGACTCGCCTCGTCGAAGCTGCGCCGCCGCCGCACCGAGAGCGAATTTTTGGACACGCTCGAAAACGGCGCGGTCGCGAAAATCGCGGTCTTCGTGACGTTCGTCACGGGGCTGGGGCTGCTGGTTTATTCCGAGGGCAGCCCGCAGCCGATGAAGAATGTTTTCATTTCGCTGCTCATCTTTCTCACCGCGCTGGCGCAGCTTTGGATCAACCATCCGAAGACCTACGAGCGCAATTCGCGGCTGGTGCTGATCTTCACCGTCTTCCTGCTGCACCTCGCGCTGGTAAAGACGGTGCTCGTGACCGCGGACGCGCAAATCGGCACGGCGGGCGCGCTCAGTCCGGCGGCGCGGCAGCAGCTTTGGTGGCTGGCGGTGCCGCTGGCCTTTGCGCCGCTCATGCTGGCGGTGCTGCTGGGGCGCTACCACGGTTTGTTCGCCACGGTTTTTGTGAGTCTGTGGAGCGCGATGCTGAACAGCGGCATCGACCGCGTGCTGCTAGTGATGAGCCTGATCTGCGGCTTCGTCGCGGTCTTTGTCACCATGCGGGTGCGGCGCTGGACACAGCTCCTGCGCGCGGGCGTGCTCATCGGACTGGCGACGTGGATTCTGGCGGTGATGTTCGGGATGGTCGGGCCGGTTTCGTGGGAAATGCTCGGCGGCATGCACTGGCCGGCCATCGGCTGGCAAAGCGCGGTGGCCGTGGGCAGCGGCGTGGTGACGGCGCTGCTGGCGACGCTGGTGCTGCCGATTTTCCAGACGGTTTTCCGCATCACCACGGACATCTCGTGGCTCGAGCTGAGCGACCTGAACCACCCGCTGCTCAAGCGCCTGACCATCGAGGCTCCCGGCACCTACCACCACAGCCTCGTCGTCGCGAATCTCTCCGAAGCCGCCGCCGAAGCCATCGGCGCGAACGCCACGATGTGCCGCGTGTGCTCCTACTTTCACGACGTCGGCAAGCTCGTGAAGCCCGAGTATTTCACCGAAAACATGCGCCGCGACCGGAACCCGCACGACGAACTCGCGCCCACGATGAGTGCGCTCATCATCATCGCGCATGTGAAAGAGGGCATCGACCTCGCGCTCAAGCACGGGCTCAACCAGGAAGTCATCGACCTCATCCAGCAGCACCACGGCACCTCGCTCGTTTTCTTTTTCTACAAACGCGCGCTCCAGCAGCAGGAGGACGCGCGCGCCGGCGGCAAGATCATGAACATGCGCGAGGAGGATCTGCCCGAGGTGCGCGAGGAAAGTTTCCGCTACTCCGGCCCGCGGCCGCAGACGAAAGAGGCCGCCATCGTCAGCCTCGCGGACTCCATCGAGAGCGCCTCGCGGAGCCTCGAAAAAGTGACCCCGCAGAAGATCGACCAGCTCATCGGCGACATCATCCAGTCCCGGCTCATCGACGGCCAGCTCAAGGAATGCGACCTCACGATGCGCGAACTCGAGGAGGTGGCCGAGAGTTTCAAACACACCCTGCAAAGCATGATGCACAGCCGCGTGGCCTATCCCAGCGGCCGCACCGAACGGCCCGAGCGCAGCGACCGCAGCGACCGCAGCGAGCGCCGCGACACGCCCATCCCCGCGCCGCGCCCGAGCGTGCCGCCCGTCTCGGCGGCGTGAAAATCCACGTCCAAAACCGCCAGCGCGCGGTGCCCGTGAATCTCGCGTGGCTGCGGCTCTTCGCCGAGATGGCGCTGGAAAAATGTGCGCCACATTCCGCCGACCGGTGTTTCGCCCTCATGCAACTCCCCGAGATCGAAGTCGCCCTCGTCTCCGACCGCGTCATCGCGCGGGTGCATCGCGAGTTCATGGGCCTCCCCGGCGCGACGGACGTCATCACTTTCGCCCACGGCGAAATCGTCATCAGCGCGCCGACCGCGCAGCTTTACGCCCGCGAGTACCGCCACCCGCTCGCGCACGAACTCGCCCTTTACACCGTCCACGGCCTGCTCCACCTCAATGGCTACGAGGACGACACCCCGCGCGCCGCGGCCCGCATGCACCGGACGCAGGATCGCATCCTGCAGGCTTGCCTCGCGCTCCTTCCTTCACCTTAAATCCACACCCCATGAATCCCTCCACTCCTCCCCGCCGCTCCCTCGCCCTCCTCGTCGCCGCACTGCTCGCCGTGCCCTGCGCCCGCGCGCAGGACGGGCAGACCGTGAACATCGGCGAGATGCTCCAGCAGTTGCGCCAGCTTCGCGAGGCGACCGCCGTCAAAACGAAGGCCGACAAGCAAAAGGCCATTCAGGAAATCGCCGCCGCCGCCGCCAGTGGCGAGAGCGCCGTGGCGACATGGGAAAAAGCGGTCATGGCCACGCAGTTCGACGGGCAGACGAAAGAGGCCACCGCTTTCCGCGCCTGGCGCGATAGCGAGGGCGAAGCGCTCAAGGAAAGCGAAGCGAAGAACGCCGCGCGGCTTTATTTCCAATACCTCGCCCTCACCCTCCAGCGCTCCTCCGGCACGCCCGTCAAAGACCTCGTCCCCGCCCTGATCAACTACACCAAGGAGCTCGCCGCCGACCAGGCCGCGGCCGAAAGCCTCGACGACAGCATCAAGCGCGAGAAGGAAAAGAACGACGGCAAGCACGGCGCGCAGAAGAAGTCGAACGACGGCGAAGTCAAAAAAATGCACGACAGCATTCTCAACAAAGCGCTCGGCGGGAGCATGGTCGTGCAGTGGCTGAAACTCGGCGAGTGGGTGAAAATGGAAAGCTGGGAGGGCACGCCGGGAAATTTCGACGGTATCTATGAGCAGACCATTCTCCCCGAATTCCGCCTCCAGCACGACCAGCGGGCGCTCGAGTACTGGGACATGAAAATCAAGCGGGACGGCGACAACGCCGCGCGGTCGAAGCTCGAGTTTGAGCACGACAAATTCCTCACGCTCAAGCTGCCCGTGCTCCTCTGGAAACGCGCCAGCGAACTCTCCGGCCTCGGCATGAAAAACCGCGCCGCCACGGAAATGTTCAACATCGTCCGCAAATATCCCAGCCATCCCGACGCCGGCGCCTGGATGAGAAGCCTCGAGGATATGCTGATGCCCGCCGCCGCACCCGCGCCCGTTTCCGCACCGGCGGCCACGCCCGCCGCCGTTCCGGCCACGGCACCGGTGCGATAGCTTTTCGCACCGTGGCCGGGACGCTCGTCGAGCAGGAAACCGAGACCGAGGACGCGCTCGACACGCCGTGGAATGTGGTCGTCCACAATGACCCGGTGAACCTCATGAGCTACGTCGCGCAGGTCTTTCAAAATGTCTTCGGCTTCTCGAAACAGCGCGCGGAAAAGCACATGCTCGAAGTCCACCGCCAGGGCCGTTCCATCGTCTGGACCGGCGGACGCGAGCGCGCGGAACTCTACGTCCAGCAGCTCCACGGCTGGCTCCTCCTCGCCACCATCGAGCGCACTTCCTGAGAGGCTGTGCCGGAACCCGGATGGGAGGGAAAAGGAACCGCAGATTACGCTGATGACGCGGATAGGAGTTTAGAAAATCGGCGTCATCAGCGTAATCTGCGGTTCCTTTTCTGCCCGATCCGAGTTTCTAAAATCATGCGCGCCCGCCTCCTCGACGAAGACACCCTCGAAATCACCGGCATCGGCTTCCTCGAAGGCCAGATCCTCTGGCGTCTCGCCGCCGCCGCCGACCCGCGCGGCAGCGCCGCCGCCGAGGAGCGGCTCGCCGCCAGCCTCACCGGCGGCGCGGAGCCCGCCCTCGACGACGACTGGAAAGAGCACGTCCTCCCCGAACTCCGCACCATGTTTGCCTCGGCAGTGGAAATCGTCCGCATGGATCTCGTCGGCTCCTGGCTCAGCCCCGGCACGGACGCCGCGCTGCGCGTCCCCGTCCACCATGTCGAACCGTGGCTCATCGCCCTCAACCAGGCCCGCCTCGCCCTCGCCGCGCGCTACGACCTCACGGAAAAAACCATGACCCAGCGCCCGCCCGAAGACCTCCAGCCGCGCACCCTCGCGCGCCTTTTCGTGGACTTCTTCGGCGGTCTCCAGCAGCTCCTCCTCGAAGCCGGCGAAGACTCCGGCGACGCGCAACTGTAGGGGAAGTTGCCAGCTTCCCCTCCAGTTACGCGTCGCCCGCCGATTCCATTCGCCCCCGCGCCACCTGCGGGCTAGAAGCCCGGATGCAGAAGAAACTTTTTTCCGAACTCGGCCTCTCGCCGGAATCCCTCAAGGCCGCGGCGAAGATGGGCTTTGAGGAAGCCTCGCCCATCCAATCCGAGACCATTCCCAAACTCCTCGCCGGCTCCGACATCGTCGGACTTTCCCAGACCGGCTCCGGCAAAACCGCCGCCTTTGCCCTCCCCGCCATCGAGCGCGTGGACGTGACCCTCCGCGCCCCGCAGGTCCTCATCCTCTGCCCCACGCGCGAGCTGGCCATGCAGGTCGCAGAGGAAGTCGCCAAGCTCGCGCAATTCAAAAAGGGCGTGCGTGAACTGCCCATCTACGGCGGCCAATCCTACGACCGCCAGCTTCGCGGCCTGCGCGAAGGCGCGCAGATCATCATCGGCACGCCGGGCCGCGTCATGGATCACCTCGACCGCAAAACCCTCAAGCTCGACCAGGTCGCCATGGTCATCCTCGACGAGGCCGACCGCATGCTCGACATGGGCTTCCGCGAGGACATTGAGACGATTTTGAAACAGGCGCCTGCCGAGCGGCAGACGGTTTTCTTTTCCGCCACCATGCCGCCGCCGATCCGGCATTTGATCAAAAACTACACGCGCGACCCGGTGAACATCCGCATTGAGGCGCAGGCCATGGTCGTGCCCGCCATCGAGCAGGTTTATTACGAAGTGGACCGCCGCTCAAAACTCGAGGTGCTCTGCCGGCTCATCGATCTCCAGGACATCAAATACGGCATCATTTTCTGCGGCACCAAAATGATGTGCGACGAACTCGCCGACCATCTCAAGGCCCGCGGCTACAGCTCCGACAAACTCCACGGCGACATCTCCCAGCAGATGCGCGAGCGCGTCGTCGCGAAGTTCAAAAAGCGCGGCTTTGAGTTCCTCGTCGCTACCGACGTGGCCGCGCGCGGGCTCGACGTGGACGACATCGAAGTCGTCTTTAACTACGACCTCCCGCAGGACGCCGAGGACTACGTCCACCGCATCGGCCGCACCGGCCGCGCGGGCAAAACCGGCCGTGCCATCACCTTCGTCGCCGGTCGCGAGATTTGGAAAATGGAGCAGATCATCCGCTTCACCAAAGGCAAGGTGCGCCGCGAGAAAGTGCCGAGCGCCGAGGAGGTCGAGGAAAAGCGCACCAACGCCTTTCTCGAAACGCTCCGCGAGACTTTGGAAAAAGGCGACTACAAGCGCCAGGACGCGACGATCGACCAGCTCCTCACCGCCGGCCACTCGCCCACCGACATCGCCAGCGCCCTCATCCACCTCCTCGGCGGCGACAAACCCGCGCCCCAGCCCATCATCGAGGAACGCGCCCCGCGCCGCGAATTCCGCGAGCCCCACGGCGGCGGCGACTACGCCCCGCGCCCCGCCCGCGACTACCCGAAATACGAACCCGTCTCCCGCGCGCGCACGGCCTCCGCACCGCCGCCGCGCGACCGCGATTTCTCCGGCCCGCCACCCGCGAAGCCGCATCGCACCAAGCGCGACGAGCCCTCACCCGTCTCCCACGAGCCCGGCATGGTGCGCCTCGCCTTCAATCTCGGCAACGAGCAGGGCGTCGCCCCCGGCGACTTCGTCGGCGTCATCGCCGGCACCACGCGGCTGCCCAAGGAAGTCGTCGGCCGCATCGACATCGGCGACCGCCAGACCTTCGTGGACGTGAGCGACGAGAGCGCCACCTTCATTTTGAAAAAGCTCAACGGCATCAAATTCAAGGGCCACAAACTCGCCGTCGCCGTCGCCCGCTAACGCTGCTTCGCCCGGTAATCGCTTGGCCGCCAGCCGACCCACTTTTTGAACGTAGTCGAAAAAACGAACGGGTTTTCGTAGCCGATGGCCTTCGCGATGGTTTCGATTTTGTCGTTCGTCGTCGCGAGCAGTTTCGCCGCGAGCTGCATGCGGAGGTAGATGACCTGGTGCATCGGGCTGCGGCCCAGCTCGCGGCGGCAGAGGCGGCGCAGATGCTCGGCGCTGAGGTGCGAGTGGCGGGCGAGCGCGTCGAGCGACCACGGCTCGCCGAGCCGCGCGGCCACGTATTCCCAGAGGTGCCCGAGGCGGTCGTCGGTCTGCCACGGGCGGGCGAAACGGAGCACGTAGGTGTGGATCAGCTCGACCCAGTGCGTGACCGTCATCGGCGCGGTCTGGCTTTGCATTTCCGCAAAAAGCCCCTGCACCGCCGCGCGCAGCGGCCGCGGATCGAACCGCGCCAGCGCCGGCGAGGACGCCGTGATGATCGGCTTCTGCTCCGGCGGCTGCTGATAGCGCACCCACGAAAATTCCCAGCGCGCGCCCGCCTCCGCGCGAAACGCCAGCAGCGCGTGCGGCGGCGCGAGGCACGCCCAGCCTTCGCGGCAGAGTTGCCACCGCCCGTCGAGCAGGATGCGCCCGCGACCGCCCGAGCACGACAGCAGATACGTCCCGCTCAAATCCATCCGCACCATCTCATAAGGCGCCGCCGCATCCGCCACCCCCACATGCGCGATGTGATGCCCCGCCAGCGGCGGGCACTCCTGCGCCCGCACCTTCCACTCGCGCGTGGCGGGGCCGATGATGTGCGTCTCGGATAGTGTCGGTGGTTTTGCGGGCATGCGGAGGGGAAAATCGCCCGGCCAGAATTCTGCCCGGATTCCGCGGTGTCAACTGCGGGCGCGCGCCCCGCGGCGAAACGACGTGCCTTACTTTTTCGGCAGCGCGTCGAAGGCTTTCAGCACGTCCTCCGCCTGCTTCTCCGTCGAGGCGCTGAGCTGGTTCCAGACGCACTTTCCGTCCACGATGAGAAAGCTCTGGCGCTTCGCAAAACCCAGCGTCACCGGCACGCCGAAGGCCTTCGTGACCGTGCCTTCGCTGTCCGCGATGAGCGTGTGCGGCAGCTTGTATTTCTCGGCGAATTTCTTCTGCGCGTCCGGCTTGTCCTCGCTCACGCCGAGCACCTGGATGCCCTTTTTCTGCAAGTCACCCCAGCCATCGCGGATGCTGCACGCCTCCTTGGTGCAGCCGGGCGTGTCGGCCTTTGGGTAGAAATAAACGAGCGTCGCTCCCTTCGCGTACACGTCCTTGAAGTTCACCGTCTTGCCGTCCTGATCCACGGCGCTCGGCTCCGGCGCGGCGGCCCCCACGGCCAGCGGATCAGCCTCGGCAAAGGACGCGAAGCCGAGGAAGGCGAGAAGGGCAGAGAGGGATTTGAGTTTCATGGTGAGGCAGGATGCGGGTTGGGATGCAGAGGAGCAAGCGGCGCGCGGCGGGTTTATTAGAGAGTGTACGAAAACTCCAACGCGTGTCATCCTGAGCGGAGCGGAGGCGGAAAGGCGGGCGCAGCGCAGTCGAAGGACCCCGGCGGTTCGTTCACGCACGGCACGTTTTCGGAC
>JAYVNN010000017.1:0-7688 GCA_043758435.1 Chthoniobacter sp. | reverse complement strand
TGGTCGTAATGCCGCTCCAGCTTCGCGCCGCGCGATTTCATCTCGATGAGCACGCGCTCGGGCCAGAGCAGGTCGGCGAATTTCTTGCCGCTGCTCTTTCGCGCCGCCTCGCCTTTGAGCAGCTCCAACTGCGCGCTGCCCGGCTTTTTCGCGACGCGAAACTCGAAGGTCGCGCCGGCCTCGATGACGCCCGCATGGCCGAGCGCGCGGAAGAAGCGTTCGAGAAAACCCTGCGCCTCGCTCTTTTCGTCGCCCTGCAGCGCACGCGCGAAGGCGGCGAATTGCTCGAGAGAGGATTTGAGGTCAGCCGTGGCCACGGTGCGGAGACTGGCGAAGGAGACGGGAGAAGACAAGGCGACCGTGTCTGATGCGGGCCGGATCAGGCGTCGAGATAGCGCTTCAGCTTTTCCCGCAGCTCCGTTCGCGCGCGGAAGAGGACGCTCTTCACCGCGGGCACGGACAGGTCGAGGATTTCCCCGATTTCCTCGTACGGAATATCGTCGTAGCGCCGCAGGATCACGGCCATGCGCTGGGTCTCCGGCAGTTCGTCGATGGCCTGCTGGATGGCGCGCTGCATCTCCTCGTCGAGCAGCGCGGTGTCGGGCGCTTTCACGGTGTGGTCGGGCGCCTGCATGGGGCGGTCGTCGGTGTTCACGGCGTCGAGCGATTGCGCGGGGTGGCGCTTGCGGCGGCGGAGTTCGTTGAAGACGAGGTTGCGCGTGATCTTGAAAAGCCACGTCGTGAATTTCGCCGTCGGCTCGTAGCGCGCGGCGCTTTTCCACACGCGGATGAAGACCTGCTGCGCGATGTCCTCGGCGTCCGCCGCGTCGCCGAGCATCTTCGCCACGGTGCCAATGATGCGGCCTTGGTGGGCCTCGATGAGCGCGCGCAGCGCCTCGGTGTCGCCGAGCTTTACGCGAGCCATCCACACGAGGTCCTGCGCCGCGGCGTCGGGCTCAGGTGTGGGGTCTTGGCTCATGGAAAAGTGGGGACGTTTTCGGCCCGGACACGGCCAACGGTCGGGCCTCGGACGATGCCCCTCGAACCCGCGTCCTTGCAATTAGTTTCCCGCCTTTCCATCCTCCGCGCGTCCTTTGGCAAAGGCGTCTTGCCTTGCCCTCAGTCCGTAACGTACTCCATTGAAAGACATTGCCGCACCCATGACCGCCAAGCTCCTCTCGCCTGAACTGCGCCCCATTTTCGACCGCGTCGCGGCGGGCTGCCGGGTCACGGATGCGGAGGCCGTGCAGCTCTACGGCTCGAACGATTTGAACGGCATCGGCGCCATCGCCAACATCTTGCGCGAGCGGAAAAACGGGAACGTCGCGACCTACATTCACAACCAGTACATCAACTACGCGAACCACTGCCTGCTCTCGTGCCAGTTCTGCGCGTTCGGCGCGAAAAAGCGGGAGGCGCACGCGTTTGAGATGAGCATCGACGAGATCGTGGAAAAGGCGCGCGCAGGGCTGAAGATCGGCATCACCGAGATTCACATGGTCGGCGGGCTGCACCCGACTTTGAAAGCCGAGTGGTACCTCGAACTCGTGAGCCGCCTGCGGTCGCTCGACGCGAATTTTTTCGTGAAGGCTTTCACCGCCGTCGAGATTCGCCACCTCGCGGATCGCGTCTTCAAAAAGTCCGTGCGCGAAACTTTGGAGCAGCTCCGCGAGGCCGGGCTGTGCGCGATCACCGGCGGAGGTGCGGAGATTTTCGACCAGTCCATCCGCGACCAAATCTGCCGCGGCAAAGAGAGTGCGGAGGAGTGGTGGGAAGTTCATCGGACGTGGCACGAAATGGGGATGCGCAGCACGGCCACGATGCTCTACGGCCACATCGAAACCATCGCCCAGCGCGTGGATCACCTGCGCCGCCTGCGGACGTGGCAGGATGAAACGAGCGGCTTCACCGGCTTCATTCCGTTTGCCTTCGAGGCCGCGGGCGCACGGCCCGGCGTGCTGCAAAACCTCCGCCACGTTACGGCCTTCGAGGAACTCAAGAACCTCGCGGTCGCCCGCATCTATCTCGATAACTTCGACCACATCACCGCCTACTGGGTGAGCCTCGGCCTGCCGCTCGCGCAGCAGGCACTGAACTACGGCGTGGACGATCTCCACGGCACCATCATGGAGGAGAAAATCTTCCACATGGCCGGCGCGACCACCCCGCAGCAGCAGAGTTGCGCGGCTTTGGAAAAAGCGATTCGCGAAGCCGGTCGCGAGCCGATGCAGCGCGATACGTGGTACCGCCGCATCGCCCCCACCTGGCACCGACCTGCGCCGGAACTCGCCGTCGCGTGACCCGCTACCCCGCGCTTTCCGCGCTCCGCGTCGGCTGCGTCCAGTATCTCAACGCCAAGCCACTCATCCACGGCTACGACGGCCCCGTCGTTTTCGACCACCCCTCCGGCCTCGCGCGCGACCTCGCGAACGGCGCGCTCGACGTGGCGCTCGTGCCGGTCTTCGAGGCGCTGCGCCACCCGCGCTATTTGCTCGCCGATGGAGTGGCGATTGCCAGCGACGGGCCGGTCTTCAGCGTCTTCCTCGCGCACCGCGGGCCATTGGAAAAAGTGCGCACCATCGCGCTCGATCCCGCCTCGCTCACGTCCGTCCATCTGCTCCAAGTCCTGCTCGCCGAGTACCACGGCCTGCGCCCGCAACTGCTGGAACTGTCAGCCTTCCCAGCCCACGCCGACGCCGTGCTCCTCATTGGAAATCAGGCCATCGACTTCCGCGAACGCGACGCCGGCGCGCACCAACTCCTCGACCTCGGCTCGGAATGGCAACGCTGCACCGGCCTGCCCTTTGTCTATGCGCCCTGGCTGCTCCGCTCGGATTTGCCAAACGCGCCCGCGATCGCCAACGAACTCCGCGCGCTCAAACGCCACGGCCTCGCGCACCTCGCGGAAATCGTCCGCAGCGATGCGCATGATCCCGCTCTCGCCGGGCGCTACCTCACCGAGCACATCCGCTTCGACCTCGGCGTGCGGGAAAAAGCCGGCATCGAAAAATTCCGCGCGCTGCTTGTGACGCACAGCTTCATCGCCGCGTCCGACGAGCCGCTGCGGTACGTGTAGCGGCGGCACGCCGCAACTGTAGGGGAAGCTGCCAGCTTCCCCTACAGTTGCGAGCGGGCGCTCGCATCACCACAGACTCGACGCCGCCACACCCACCGCCAAAACTCCGCCGCCGTGAACAATCCGAAGTTCATCATCCAAGTCAGCAAGGGTCTCATCCGCGATCAGCGCGCCCGGCGCACGCTGATGTTTTACACCGTCCTCATTTCCCTCGTGCTGCTTTTCGCCGGCTCCACGTTTCTGTGGTCGCTGCTCCGCGAGCATCCGTTCATCTTCCTCGCATACTGGATCGGGTGCGGGTGGATCACGCTGCTCGCCGTGCTGCTCGCGCTTTACGACATGGCGAAAGTGCGCGGTGAAGTGCGGCGGGAAAAGCGCCGGCTGGAGCGGGAGCTGATCGAGAAAGCGAAAAACGGAAAGCCATGATCCGCACGCGCGCTGAGCGAGAAGATCAGGAGCGCCAGACGCTCGCGCCGTACGCGCAAAAGGCCGCGGACTCCGGCGGTCGCACCCATCCCGAGCCGGCGCATCCGCACCGCACGGCTTACGAGCGCGACCGCGCGCGGATCATTCATTCACGGGCCTTCCGGCGGCTGGAGTACAAGACGCAGGTCTTTCTCAACGGCACCGGCGACCACCTGCGCACGCGGCTCACGCACACCATCGAGGTCGCCTCGATCAGCCGCACCATCGCCCGCGCGCTCGGGCTGAATGAAGACCTCGCCGAAGCCATCGCGCTCGCGCACGACCTCGGGCATCCGCCTTTCGGCCACAGCGGCGAGGAGATGCTGCAGGGGCTGATGCGCGGGCACGGCGGTTTCGATCACAACGCGCAGAGCCTGCGCATCGTCGAGGTGGTCGAGCAGAAATATCCGCGCTTCGCCGGGCTGAATCTTTCGTGGGAAGTGCGCGAAGGTTTGCAAAAGCACGCCAAGTTTTACGACCCGCCGCCGGCGGCGAAGGCTGACGGGCAGAAGTTCTCCAGCCCCTCGCTCGAAGCGCAGATCGCGAATCTCGCCGACGAGATCACCTATTACAGCCACGACCTCGACGATGGGCTCGACTTCGATCTCATCACGCCAGAGCAGCTCGCCGAGCAGGCCGCGTGGCAGCACAGTTACGAGGAAGTGCGCACGCATTTTCCCGAGCTGGCCGGCAAAGATCTGCGCAGTTACGTGATCCGCTGCATCATCGACCGGCAGGTGCAGGATGTGATCGCGACGAGCGCGGAACTCATCGCCGCCGCCAACGTCGCGAGCGCCGACGAGGTGCGCCGCCAGCCGCAGCCGCTCATCCGCTACGGCGATGCGCTCCTCCACGCGAACCGCGCGCTGCGGAAATTTCTCTACGCAAATCTCTACTATCATCCGCGCGTGGCCGGGGCGAACCAGCGTGCGTGCGGGCTGCTGCGAGATGTCTTCGAGGCGTACCTCGCGGAGCCGTCGCTGCTCGGCGATTCCACGTCGAAGCGGATTGCCAGCGACGGCCTGCACCGCACCGTTTGCGATTACCTGTCCGGCATGACCGACCGCTACTTGATCGAAGAACACGCGCGGCTTTTCCCGAGCCGTGCCTGATTTTTTCCGAGCGTAGAGTTCACCGAGATTCCAAAAAAGCGCGTCATCCTGAGCGGAGCGGAGGCGGAAAGGCGGGCGCAGCGCAGTCGAAGGACCCCGGCGGTTCGAAAACGTGCTGCGCGTGACCGCACCGCCGGGGTCCTTCGACTGCGTTCCGCCCCCACCTTCGCCCGCGGCGGAACTCCGCTCAGGATGACAGGCTTTTGAATCCGGGTCTTACTTCCCGGTCGTGTGGTCGAAGCGCTTTTCCAGCACCAGCTCGGTGCCTGCCTTTTTCAAATTGTAATCCACCTGGCTGAACGCGCGCCGGATGAGGTGGATGCCGAGGCCGCCAGGCTGGATGAGGTCGAGCGGGCGGCCGTGCAGCTTTTCCGCCGGAGCCTGCGCGCCGAAGTCGCGGAGGTGAAAGCGCACGCCTTCGTCGAGCAGTTCGCAGACGAGGCAGATGAGTTCATTCGGCTCGTGGTGGTAGGCGTAGCGGATGACGTTGGTGCAGGCTTCATCGAGGCCGAGGACGATGAGATCCTTTTCCATGTCGGAAAAAGCGAGCGGCTTCAAAAACTGCCGCACGAAATCGCGGACGAGCGCGAGGTTTCCGGGGTGGCTGGCAAATTCGATTTCGCTCTTCATGGGAATCCGAAGACGAGGATCGTGAGGTCGTCGTGCGGCTCGGCCTGCGCACGGTGGGCCAGCTCGCCGCGGTTGAGCGCGTCGATGACATCGTTGGCGCTGCCAAATTTCCGGTCGAGCAGCCGGGTGACGCCCGCGTTGTCGAGCGGCTCGCCGCTGGCGTTGAAGGATTCCACGAGCCCGTCGGTATAAACGACGAGCCACTCGTGCCGCGCGAGCGTGAGCGAGTGCGAGCGCGCGGGCAGCTCAGGGAGCAGGCCGAGCGGCGGTGAGCCGGCGATTTTCACCTCGACGGAACTGCCGTCCGCGCGCGCAAGGAACGGATGACAGTGCCCCGCGCTGCACAGCTCGGCGTGGCCGGTCGAGACGGTCAGCCGCCCGAGCAGCGCGGTGATGAACATGCCGCGGATGGTGTGGCCGCTGAGCATCGCATTCCAGCGCGCCATCGCCGTCACGGGCGAGAGGCCGGGCTTCACGATGAGCCGGAGCATGCTCAGCGCCTGCGCCATGAGCAGCGCGGCGGGCATGCCTTTGCCCGAGACATCGCCGACGACGAAATAAATTTCGTCCGGGCCGAGTTCGAGCACGTCGTAGAAATCGCCGCCGACATTCAGCGCGGGCCGGTAGGTGGCGGCAAAGTGGACGTGCGCGAGCTGCGGGAGCGACTGCGGGAGAAAGCTCGCCTGGATTTCCCGCGCGAAGGCGAACTCCTGCGCCACGCGCTGCTGCTCGCGCTGGCGCTCGATGGTGCGGAGCTTGTCGATGGCCGTGGCGGCGAGCGTGGCGTAGGCGCTGAAGGCTTCGAGATCGCCCTCGTCGAAAGCCTCGCGGCCCATCGGATTGAGCACCTGGAGCACGCCGATGACGCTCCCTTTCCGCGCCAGCGGCACGCAGACGATGGAGCGCGTGCGGTAGCCGGTCTTGCGGTCGATGTCGGGGAAAAAACGCACGTCGGAGTAGGCGTCGGGCACGAGCAGCGGCTCGCCTTTTTCCAGCACCCAGCCGGCGATGCCGCGCCCGCGGGGAACGGTAATTTTCGCCGCGCCCTCGGGCATGCCGGGGCCGCCGCTGGCGGTGGCGAGTTCGAGGTCGCCGCTCGCGTTCGTGAGGAAAAGCGACGCCGCCTCGACCTCCATGACGCGCCGCGCCACGGCGAGAATCGCCGGGAGCAGTTCGCGTGAATCGGTGATCCCATTGATGAGGGCGCTGACCTCGACGAGACCTTTATAGACCTTGAGCTGGCGTTCGAGGGATTCGACGGAAGCGGGCATGACCGGGCCAGTCATGCGCGAGGATGCGCGGCGAATAAAGCTCAAATGCGCTGGTAAAATCCGCGCCTGCACGGCATCGTCCCCGGCCATGAAGACCGCCCTGTTCTCCGTTCTCTTTTTCATCCTCGCCCTCGCCGCGCCCGCGCAGGACACGGCCTACAACGCCCTCCGCGTGGTCGGCCACAGCCAGGGCAAGGACGCGCTCAACCGCGTGCTCGAACTGCGCGGCCGCGCCGGTTCGCCGCAGCCCGCCGTGTGGAAGATCACGCTCGACGAACCGCGCGCCCGCGGCGGTGTCCGCGAGGTCGAGGTGCAGCGTGGCAAGATCATCAGCGAGCGCACCCCCGCCGCCGGGCGCACCGCGGGGGGGGCGATGAATTTCGCGCAGCTCAATCTCGATTCCGACGGCGCTTTCACCGTCGCCAATCAGGAGGCGCAAAAAGCCGCAGCGCCTTTCGATCATGCCGATTACGTCCTCCACAGCGGCTCCGGCGGCGGTGCGCCCGTGTGGCAGATCGAGCTGACGGACAGCAAACTCGGCCGCGCCGGCAGCATCGACATCGCCGCCGACACGGGCACGATTTTGCGTCAAGAATTCAGCCGCCCGACCGCGCGCGGCCCCGTCGCGGACGACCGCACTTTTCTCGATGACCGCCGCACTCCGCCGCCACCGCCGCCGCGTTACGACGATGGCCGCGCTACGCGCTACGAGGATAGCCGCCCCGTCCGTTCCGGCGACGGCTATTCGCAATCCGGCGAATCTTTCCGCGGGGTCGGCGACTTCTTCCACCGCATCGGCAAGCGTTTTGAAAAGCGCAGCGGCCAGCTCGAGAATTTCGTCACCGGCAAAGGCGCGCAGGCCGACCGCGAACGCTACCGCGACGAAAACCGCGACGAAAACCGCGACCGCGTGCGCGACGACTATCGCGACGGGCGGTAGGCGGCGATTTTTTACCGCAGCGTCAGGGCTTCTCCGCCACGGATAAGCCAGCCAGATCCACCGTGCCCGCCTCGCGCACGATGAACATCATGAACGCCTCCAGATCCATCGCCGGCGTAAAGGCGAACTCGAATTTTTTCCACTCCGGCCCGGTCGTCAGTTCCTCCTCGTGGTAAAACTCGTAAGGGTCGCCC
>JAYVNN010000016.1:0-7751 GCA_043758435.1 Chthoniobacter sp. | reverse complement strand
GGCGGCGGCAGCGGATTCGGCACGGGCGCTGGCGTGGCGAGCAGCAGCGGGAGCGCGGCAGCGAGGTCGCGGTTGTAGCTCGCGTAGCCGTCGGCGGTGGGGTGGCAGGCGTCGTTGGGAAAATTCTTCCATGTCCATTCGCCGAGACGGATTTTGCGCGCCGCCTCGTAGCCCAGCGCGACGGTGGGGATGCCGTAATGCGCGGCCACCTTTTCATGCCGGATCACGGACGGCGGAAACTTTCCCGTCTCCAGCCGCGGCAGCGTCCAATCCATGACGGCGTAGAGAAAGACGATGTCGGTCTGCGGATTGGCCGTCCGCGTTTTCCGCACGATCCGCTCCATGTCCGCCGTACATTCGCGGTCGGAGTCGTTGACCGCGAATTCCACGAACAGCACATCGGGCCGGTGGCTGAGCACATCGGCGTCGATGCGCTCCGCGCCGAGATCGGAGCCGGTGTTGCCGATGCCGGCGTTAACCGTCTCGACGTGAACACCCGCCGCCTGCGCCGCGATCCAACTCGCCACTTCGGTGATGAAGCCGCCCTCACTCGCGTTCTTCGTGATCGAACCGCCGAGGAAAGCGACCGTCACCGGCGCATGCGCCGCGAGCTTCGCGCGCAGATTCGGCATCCCCGCGCGCGCGACGACGGACTGATCCGGCTCACGCCACGCCGCCTTCTCCAATTTCATCCGCGCCCCGTCCGCGGCCTTTTGCGCCTTGTCCGCAGCCCTTTCGGCTTTGCGCCCGAGTTGCATCGGGAGGATCGCGCCGACGTAGAAGATCGCGCTCCCGAGGGCCGCATAACCCAGCGTCCACAGGATGATGTGAGTGCGGCGGGTCATGCGGACGTTTTCGCTTTGAGCAATTGCTCGAAGATTTCGCCATGCCGCGCGACCCACGGCTCCGCGCGAAACAGCGCGAGTGCCCGCTGCCGCGCCCGTGCGCTGAAGCCCGGCCAGTCCACAGCTATCTCGCTCACCGCCGCGGCCAACGCCGCGGGATCGGGCGAGTGCATGTGCTCCCAATCCTCCGGCACCGGCAGCAACCGGCCTGAGCCGGCATCCACCAACTCCGGCAGACCACCGCTCGCGGGGCCGATCACGGGCAGCCCGCAGGCGAGCGCCTCGATGACCACGGTCGGGCACGGGTCCATGTATTTCGGGTGCAGCAGGACGTGGTGCGCTCGGCACATTTCCGCCGCCTCGCTTTGCGAAAAGGCGGGCCGCAGGGTGACGTGATCGCGCAGGCTGAAGTCGCTGATCGTGCGCCGGATTTCTTCGTCGGCACCGGCCCACTGCATCGGCCCCGCGATGGTCAGCCGGGCCGCGCGGCCGGTGCGGTGCAGCTCGGCGAGGCAGCGCAGCGTGACGAGCACGCGGTCGGCGTAGGTGTGCGTGCCCATCGCGAGCAGGCGGACTTCCGTGAGCGGCGGCGGCGTTTCGGCGGGGAAAAAGAGCGCGGTGTCCACGGGATTGAACAGCACCTCCGCCGGACATGCGGCGCAGCCGAGTAGCCGGTCGGCGGAGGCGCGGCAAAAGGCGCTTTGATAGACGACGTAATCCGCGGCGAGCAGCAGCGCGCGCATCGGGTCATTCACATCCGCCGTGAACGGCCCGGCCCACGCGGGATACGCGACGCCGTTTTGATTCCACACAAATTTCACGCCGCGCTCCTTCGCGAAGCGCACCAACTCCAGCGCGTGCGGCGGGATCGCACTGCTCACGAGGTAGAGCACATTGAAAGAATCCGCGCGCGCCGGAAAGGCGCGGTCGAGATGCGTGAGCTTCACGCGCCCGCCCTGCACCAGCGCGCCCGCCTTTGGCGGCAGCGCCGCGCCGTAGCTGAGCACCGGGCCGCCCGTGGCGATCCGGAAATCCGCGGCCCGCAGCCGGTGCCGGAACCACAGCCGTGCCGGCACCTCCACCGGCGCGCGCAGGACGCGGCGCACCGAGCGCGGCAGCAGACGGGCCAGACGATCTGCGATCACGGACGGGTGGTGCGCAGCGGAAAAAACTGCGGCGCGTGGCAGAGGCGGAGAATGAATTCCGCCGCCCGCCACGCGAGCAGCCGCGCGCGGCTGACGGAGACTTCCTGCGCGATGGGCTCGGTGAGCAGCACCATGCCGCGCGGCGCCTCGGGCTGCACGGCGCCGCCGAAGATGAGTCCTTCCGTGGGGAAGATTTCGACTTTGCCAAAAAACCGCCGGGCCTGTGGCGCGACCACACACGTCCCGAGGCCGAACTCCTCCAGCGGCGCGAAGTCATCCATGAGGATGGCCCCGCCGGGCGCGAGCAGCTTCGTGCTGTAGGCGAGGTCGTGGACGACGGAATAGAGGTCGTGCCCGGCGTCGATGAAGATGAGGTCGAACGGCCGCCCCTCGGCGACGAGCGCCGGGAGCGTGCGCGTGGTCAGGCCCGCGACTTCGCGCACCACGGCGGTGAGCGC
Source organism: Chthoniobacter sp. (assembly GCA_043758435.1). GTDB lineage: Bacteria > Verrucomicrobiota > Verrucomicrobiia > Chthoniobacterales > Chthoniobacteraceae > Chthoniobacter. The sequence goes on along the minus strand of JAYVNN010000016.1, from coordinate 5,303 downwards.
GGGGTCGATGTGGCGGCCCCAGACTTCGCGGCGGCTGGCGTCGAGCACCTGGCGCTGGCCGTCGATTTCGATGGGCCAGCGGATGCGCAGGTCGGGCGGAGAAAGATCGAGCGTCGTAATTTCCACGGTCATGCCGTGGCTCCGCGCGGACGCCGCCATGCTCAGGCAGCCGAGACCGCGCCCGGTGCCGATTTCGAGGATGCGCCGCGGCTGGCGGAGCTGGATCAGGCGGTCGAGCACAAGCGCGCGCTCGAAATTCGCCGGCGCGTAAATCCCGTCGTCCTCGGCTTTCAGGCCGGTCAAAAGGCCGAGCTTCCACACACGCTCCCGGCACTCCGCGTTGGCGGCGCTTTGCAGCCAGCCGCTGGCTGACGAAGCGACGGCGGGTTCAGCCGCGGTCTTTATTTCGGGGAAATTTGGAGAACTCATTCGTGCGGAGAGTGCGTAGGGCAGTTGGGGAGTGTCGAGATTTGGCGGTGGGGTGGTCGGAGGAAAATCCAAAAACCTGTCATCCTGAGCGCAGCGGAGGCTTTGCGTAGCGCAGTCGAAAGTCGAGTCTGCGAGACGCCGCGTGGGCGTAGGTGGGCAGCGGCAAACCTCCATCTTTTCGTGGGCGGAAGCAGTGGGTGAAGCAGCTCGTGTTTTCCCGCCGCCTTCGCCCACGGGATATTGGAGGTTCTTCGACTCCGTTCCGTCCCGCCTTCGCCCGCACGGAACTCCGCTCAGAATGACAGGATTTTTATTGCTGAGCGCAGCGCTCGATAAGCGCCGCCGCGCGGGCGGCAAAATGCCGGATGTCGCCGTGGCTTTGCACCGTCTCCAAACCGCGCCGGACGAGCCGGGCGCGCAGCTTGCCGTCGTGCAAAACGCGGCACGTTTTTTCCGCGAGATCAGCCGCGTCACCCGGCTGCGCGAGCAGGATGTTGTCGCTGCTCTCGAGCGCGTCGCGCGACCACAGGCCCGCAGTTTCCGTAAGCACGACCGGAGTGCCGCAAGCCATCGCCTGAAGCGTCACGCTTTGGCCCGAAGGCTGGAGCGTCGGGCAAATTGGCACGACCACGCAGCGGGCGGCGCAATACACGTCGCGCAGTGCGGCGTCATCGAGTTCGCGGCCATGCCAACTCCCGGCAATGTGCGTCACATTTGGCGGGAGCGGCTCCGGCAGCGTGCGGCGGGTGATGATGCGGATGGGGCAGCCGATGTGCGGCGCGGCGCGGAGCAGCGTCTCGTAATCGCGCTGCCCGTCGTTCCCGATTGCGAGCACGTAGTCGCCGTTCGCTCCGTCGCCGGGCTTCCAGAAATCGAGATCGACGCCGACTTCGTTCGGAACGATTCGCTCCGCCGGCAGGTCGAAAAACGCGCGCATTTCCGCCAACTCGCCGCCGGCAAAAAGCATGCTGTGCATCCGCGCGAGCAGCCGCCGGGAAATGGCCTTGCGGATGAAGTTGTGCGGGTAGTTCAGCACGCCGCACTGGATGCCGATGACTGGACGGCGGATGCGCCCGAGTTCCGCAAGCAGCGCGAGCGCGAAGGCGATGTTGCCCGCCGTGGCGACGATGCAGTCGCACGCGTTCAGCCGCTCCGCGAGCGCCGCGCCGCGGGTGAGCAGGCGCGGATCCATTTTCACCGGACGGCAGCTCAGCGGAAAAAGATGGGCCAGCGCGCGGGCGAGCAAATCGCCCGGCGAATCGGGGTCAATTTCGTAGTGCTCGATCTGCCAGCCCTGCCGCTCGAGCTCAATTGCGCCGTAGAAAAATTCCGTCGGCGAGGCCCCACTCCGCACCTCGGGCAGCCGGGCGAGGCGGCCTTTGATATAGACAAAGGCGATGCGTCGTTCAGCCACAAATCTCCTCCACGAATTGCCGATGCGCCGCCGCGACCACCGGCGTGCTGTAATGGCGCGCGATAACTTCGCGCGCGGCGTTTTCCTCGCTCTCGAAATCGAAGCGGTCAGACAGGATCGCGTCGAAATTTTCCCGCCACTGCGCCGCGTCGTGGCAGATGCGCAGGCCGTGTCCCGCCGAGCGTTCAGCCACATCGAGATAGCTGGGCAGCGGGCTGCCGAGCGCCATGCGGCCACAAGCCATGGGCAGCGCGATTTTCCATTCGGTATGGCCGAGGTTGTAGGTGTTGTCGAGGAAGCGCGGGGAGATGAAGACGCCGCCATGGCCGTAGAGTTTGAGCAGGCGCGGGATCGAGTCGAACGGGACGACGGAATGTTCGACTGCGCCGAGCAGCGACTCGAAACGCTCGCGCCATGGCGGCAGCCAGCGGTCGAGCGCGGCGAGGCTGCCGGTCACGAGGGTCAGCCGGATGTGGCCGGCGAATTCGCGCAGCACTTCGTCAATGCTCAGCAGCTCGAAAAGTTTCACCGCCTCGCCGCTCCACAGCAGGTCGAGCTTGCCCGCGCGCGACCACGCGCGGCGCGGCGGGGCGAGGCTCATGTCCACATTGTCGGGAATCCAGCGGACGCGCGCATGGTGCCCGGCGCAGGCGCGGGCGAGGTGCGAGGAGTCGGCGATGAGCGCGTCGGACAGCGCGGCCATCGCCACGGCCTGCCGCTGCTGCTCCGCGCTCGGGGCCATTTCGCGGTAGTAGAAGGTGCCTTCCGCCGGGGTGAAATAGTCCACGTTCACATCAAAGATGACGCGCGTGCCTTTGGCGCGAAGCTCCTGCGCGAGCCGGTGCGCTTCGTCGCTCATGCTTTTGAGAAACACGACCGCGTCGTAGCGGCGGAGCGGGTGATACGAGCTGTAGCTGACGCCCTGCGCGGCGAGTTCGCGCGCGATCCAGCCGAAGCGCATCCGGCCCACCGAGGAGCTGGTTTGGCAGCCGAGGAGCCATTCCCACGGGCGGATTTTCCGCTGCGCCACGCTCGCCAGCGACGGCACGCGACCGTCGATGATAAAGCCGACGCGGAGCGGCTGGCTCATCGCGCGCGGCCCCCCACCACGCGCCGGCACGTCGCTTCCAGCCGCTCGGCAAAAGCGCCGATGCTGGCCTCGTTCTCCACGGTCGCACGCGCGGCTGCGCCGATTTTTTCCGCGGCAGCGGGATCGTCGAGCAAGCGGCGGATGTTCGTTGCGAGCGCTGCACTGTCAGCGGACGGGGTGAGCAAAACATTGTCGCCATCGCGCATCATCGCCGCCGACCAGAGGCCGCGCGTGCGGGTGAGCACGACAGGCGTGCCGCAGGCCATCGCCTGGAGCGTGCTGCTTTGCCCGGAAGGCTGAAAGGTCTCACGCAGCGGGGTGACGACGCAGCGTGCGCGCTGATAGAGGTCGCGCAGTTCCGCGTCGGTGAATTCGCGGCTGCTGAGCGCGCCGCGCTGCACGGTGACGTTTGCGGGCAGCGGCTCGCGCAGTTTGCGCGTGGTGATGATGCGAATCGGCGCGGGGATCGCCGAGGCCGCATCGAGCAGCGTGGAAAAGTCGCGCTGCGGATCATTGCCGACGGAAAGCACAAAGTCGCCGCGCTCGCCGCCGGGCCGCCAGAATCCGGCATCGACGCCGAACTGATTCACCGTGACCTGATCCTCGCGCAGTTTGAATTCATCGAGGAACGGACGGTATTCGCCCTCGCCGAAAAGGACCGAGTGGCTGGCGTGGACGAGCGCGCGTTGCACGGTGAGGGCGAGCGGATTCAGGCGCTCGTTGATGACGCCGCAGCGAATGGCGACGATGGGCGGACGCAGCTTTCCGCGCCGTGCGAACCAGCCAAGTGCGGACGCCGTTTTCGCGCACATCGACACCACGCAGTCGAACGCGTTCAGCCGCTCGCAAAGCCCTTGCGCGAGGCGCAGGTGGCGCAGCTCCATTTTCCCGAGCACCAGCTTCACGCCCGGCAGCGCGTCGAGCCAGCCGTGCGCGCCGTACGGGTCGATCTCGATGCACTCCACATCGCCGCGCGCGGCCATTTCCAAAGCGCCGTAGGCGAACTCCGTCGGCGCGCGGCCTGCGCGCATGTCGTCTAGGCGGACGAGGCGCCGCAGCAGCAGAAAGGCGATCCGCATCGGGTCACCGACTGACGAGCGCGGCCTGCATGGCCTCAATGTATTCGAGGCACATGCGGTCGCCGGAAGGCATTGCGGCGAGGAGCTTGCGCCGCAATTCCCCGTAGCGTTCGCGCGCGTCGAGCAGCGCCGTTTTCACATCGGAATCAAAGCCCACGCCATAGCGCAGCCCCGCCTCGACCACGCCGCCGCCATCGCGGTGATAGACGAGCGGCAGCCCGCATTGCGCGCCCTCGACATGGTGCATGCCGCACGGCTCCCAGCGCGTGGCGGTGAGGTAGAGATGCCCCTGGCGGATCAGCTCGCCGAGCTTGCGTCCGGCGGCGGGTGGAAAGGTGCGCGCCGCCCGCCAAGTGATCGTCTTCGGCCAGCGCCCGATGATCCACAGCTCGAAACCCGGCAGCGCGCCCTCGGCGATGAGCGCATCCACCTGCTCATACACGTCGAAGCCTTTCAGCGGATTGTCCGACCAATGATGCGTGACCACGCGCATCGGCTCACCCTCGCGCCAGCGCGCCGCGCCGATGGGGTGGAAAAACTTGGCCGGTGCGCCGTTGTAAATGACGGTGTGCGGACGGGCGGAATCGAACCAGCGCTGCGTGTGATAGTCGCGCAGCCATTCGGAGATGAAGACCGTGAGATCGGCCTGGACATTGGCTCCGGCGAGCATCTTGTCCATCCAGTCGGTGCCCTTCCGCTGATCACATTCGTTGACGCGATGGATGATCTGCACGCGCGGATGCTTCTCCTTGAAGGCCGCGATCTCGCGCAGGCCGAAGGTCTTGAACTGCAGGTCCTCGCGCGGGTCGATGACCATGATCGCGTCCACGTCCGGGTGCAGGTCGAAGCGCACGCGCCAGCCGCGCGTGGTGAGGAAATCGCGGAGCTGCGCGACGAAGATGCTGCTTCCGCCCCACGGGCCGGACGTGGGGCGCATGCTGATGGCGAGGGTGGCGATGGGATGGCGGAAAAACATAGGCAGGTCAGGCGAGGAGAATGATGCGATTTGCTTTCAGAAAGCGCGCGGCGGCGTGGCGCGGACGCCCTCGTCCGCGGTCGTCCAGCGAGCGCCTCGCTCGCTGCGGCTCGGCGAACGGGGGCGTTCGCCGGACCGTCGCGGACGAGGGCGTCCGCGCCACGCAGGAACGTCTTGCGCGAGACTCAACTGGCGAGGGATTCGTACACGCCGCGCAGGATGGCGGCGGATTTGTCCCACGAAAAATCGGCCGCGCGTTTGCGCCCGGCGGTGGCGAGTGCGGTGCGCGTAGCGGGTTCGAGCGAGCGGCGCATG
>JAYVNN010000015.1:0-22528 GCA_043758435.1 Chthoniobacter sp. | reverse complement strand
GCGGGACGCGCGCGCTCCCCGGAGTTTCCCCACGCCATGCTTGAGCTGACGCACCCGCACTTCCTCGCGCTCGCGTTCGTCATCGCCTTCCTCGCGTGGGCCCAGCGCCACTCCCTCGCGGACTTTACGCCCACGCAGCGCCGCGTTTGCTTCGCTGTCCGCACCCTCCTCCTGCTGCTCCTAGTCCTTGCACTGGCGGGCCTCCACTGGCTGCTGCCCTCGCGGGAACTCGCCGTCATCTTCGCCGTCGATCAATCCGCCAGCATCTCCGCACCCGCGCAAAACGAAGCGCGCGATTTCATCGCCGCCAGCTTCGCCGCGCAGCACGCGGGCGATGTCACCGGCGTCATCGGCTTTGCCGGAAACGCCGAGCTTTGGCAGCCGCCGCTCGCCACTTCCAAACTCACCAACGACTGGCCCGCGCTCACCGATCGTAAATCCACCGACATCGGCGGCGCACTCGATTTCGTGAGCGCCATTTTTCCCGCCGGAAAAACCAAACGCCTCGTCCTGCTGACCGACGGCAATGACACCGCCGCGCACGCCGCGCCAACCGCCGCACGGCTCGCGAAGCAAGGCGTGGAGCTGTTCGCCGTCCCGCTGCACAATGAGTCCGCGCCCGAGGTGCTCGTCGAAAAAGTCGATGTCCCGCGACGGCTCAAGCAAGGCGAGCCGTTCGATCTCACAGCGCACATTCACAGCAATGTCGCCACCACCGCGAAGGTGAAGCTGTACCAAAATCAATTTCTCATCGAGCAACGCGACATGGCACTGAAGCCCGGCGACAACGAATTCCGCGCGCCGAGTCTCAAAGCCGACGGCAACTTCATTTCTTACGAAGTCGAGGTCGTCCCCGCGCTCGACACCATCGCCGAAAACAACCGCGCCGCCGCCACCGCCAGCCTGCGCGGCCAGCCCCGCGTGCTCCTCGTGGATGCCGATGAAACCAAGGTCCGCACGCTCGCCGACGCACTGCGCCGCGAGAAAATTGTCGTCGAAACACGCGGCCCCGCCGGCCTGCCCAAGACGCTCGAAGACCTCCAGCAGTTCGACCTTTTCCTCCTCAGCGACATCTCCGCGCTCAACCTCGCGCGCGAGCAGATGGAACTCTACCGCCGCTGGGTGCAGGACTTCGGCGGCGGCTTCGCCATGCTCGGCGGGGAGAACAGCTTCGGCACCGGCGGCTACTACCGCACGCCCATCGAGCAGATGCTCCCCGTCCGCATGGAGCACGAAGACCGGCAGGACGTGCCGAGCGTCGCCGTGCTCGTCATCCTCGACCGCTCCGGCTCGATGACCGCGCAAGTCGCCGGGCAGACGAAAATCTCGCTCGCCGATCAAGGCGCGGTCTTCGCGATGAACGCGCTACAGCCGAAGGATTATTTCGGCGTCACCGCGGTTGATGTGCGCCCGCACGTCGTCGTCCCGCTCCAGCAGCTCAGCGCAAAGGCCGCGGCTGAGCAGAAAATCCTGACGATCAATGCAGGCGGCGGCGGCATCTACATCTACACGTCGCTCGCCGAGGCGTTCCAGCAGCTCCGCGAAATCCCCGCGCGCGTGAAGCACCTCATCCTTTTCTCCGACGCCGCCGACGCGGAGGAAAAATCCGCCGGTGAAATGAGCGACGGCGCGAAAGGCGCGGGCAGTTCCTTCGACCTCGCCACCGCCATGCTCGCCGCGAAAATCACCACCACCGTCGTCGCCCTCGGTACCGAGCAGGACAAGGACACGCCCTTTCTCCGCCAGCTCGCCGAGCGCGGCAACGGCCGCTTTTACCTCACCGACGACGCCACCACGCTGCCGCAGATTTTCAGCACCGAGACGATGAAGGTCGCGCAATCGAGCCTCGTCGAAGAACCCTTCCTCGCCACGCCCGCGGGCAAAAGCGCGATCACCGCCGGCCTCGACTGGACGCAATCCCCGCTCCTCCTCGGCTACAACGCCACCAAGCCGAAACCCACCGCGGAAATCCTGCTCACCACCGAGCGCGGCGAACCGCTCCTCGCGACCTGGCGCTACGGCCTCGGCCAGACCGCCGCCTTCACCAGCGACGCCAAAGCGCGCTGGGCCGCCGAGTGGCTGGCGTGGCCCGGCTACGGAAAATTCTGGACGCAATTCGTGCGCGGACTCATGCGCAAATCCGATCAAGCCACTTTCCAAATCACCACCCGCGAAATCGCCGACCACCTCGAAATCTCGATCGACGTGATCAAGCCCGACGGCTCCTTCCGCAACCAGATGCCCGTGAGCGTGAACATGCTCGGCCCCGACGGCGCGACCCAAACCCTCGCCGCCACGCAAGAAGCCCCCGGCAGCTATCGCTCGTCCTTCGACCTGCCGCCGGAAGGCACGTCCATCTTCTCCGTCAGCTCCCCCGACCTGCCCGACGGCGGCACCGTCTTCGGCCACACCCGCAGCTACCCTCGCGAATTTCTCAGCACGGAAACCAATGAGCCACTTCTCCGCTCACTCGCCACACTCGGCGGCGGAAAATTCGCGCCCACACCCGGCGAAATTTTCGCCCGCACCACGCAGCCCACGATGCACCACCGCGAACTCACCGACGACTTCCTCATCGCCGCCCTCCTCCTCCTCCCGCTCGACATCTGGCTGCGCCGCCGGACATGGAGCCGTTGATTTTCACACGCCGACCCACGATGCCGCACGGCGGACATAAACGTCGCGACTTACAACGCCTCGCCCTGCTGGCGAGCCTGTCTTTCCCCCGGAAAGCCCAGTGGCACATGCGATGCTAAAACTACGCTCGATGACACGCCAGCAGACCACCAGCCGAGCCGAAAGCGCCCGCCCCCGACGCGCCAATCTGCCGCAAGGCTGGATGGCTCCCGGTGGCGAATATCGAACCGCATTGTCTCGTCTGAGGTCTGGAAGAAAGGAACTTCGACTATGCTGTATCTAAGCCAGAATCCGCAGCCGCACACCGCCGAGACGCAACGCGCCCTCCGCGCCGCCGACGGCTACCTTTACCTCGGTCTCGCCGAAGAAGCTCTCGGGGAACTCGACGCCATCGAGTCCGCCGAACACGACGACTCCCCGGTCCTCCTCGCCCGCATCCGCGTGCTCCTGCACCTGAAAAAGTGGATCACCGCAGAAACCCTCTCCACCCGCGGTCTGCGCCTGCACCCGGACGAAGGCGAATTCACCGTTCAGCGGGTTTTCGCACTCCACCAGATGAAACGCGACGCCGCCGCCGAACAGGCGCTGCTCGCCGCGCCGGAGTGGATCCGGCGCACGGGCATCCTGCACTACAATCTCGCCTGCTACCAGGCGCGGCTCGGCGACCTGTCGCAGGCGCGGGAGTGCATTGATACGGCGATCCAGATGAATTCCGGGATCAAGAAAAACGCCCGGCTCGACCCCGACCTGCAGGCGCTGTGGAACTGAGGAAATTTCGCTCGGAAGACGCGAAAAACCGCGCTTGCGACGCGAAAAATATCTGCGATACCTACCGCCCTTCGGACTCCCGAAAAGCCAGTGTAGCTCAGGGGTAGAGCAGCTGTTTCGTAAACAGCAGGTCAAGGGTTCAAATCCCTTCACTGGCTCGCAGATTTTCTCTCTGCGCTGGAAAGGCAAAACTTTGCGCGTGGGACAAATTTGCAAGGCCGCAACAACAGGATAGTCCGATGCTGGCATGCGTCCGTAATCTCACAGCACTGCAGACTTTGAAGATTATCCCGATGCTCATCACAAACACTGAGCATGGCCTCTACTGCGCGAAGGGCGATTTTTACATCGACCCCTGGCACCCTGTGGATTTCGCCGTTATCACCCATGCGCATTCGGATCACGCGCGCGGGGGTTCGCGGAATTATCTCACCTCCGAACCGGGCCGGCTCGTTTTGCAAGAACGGCTCGGCGCGACCGCGCGCATCGAGAGTGTTTCCTTTGGGGAGCGGATCGTGCGCAACGGGGTGACGGTTTCGCTTCATCCCGCGGGCCACATCCTCGGCTCAGCGCAAATCCGCGTCGAACAGGGCGGCGAGATCTGGGTCATCAGCGGTGATTACAAGACAGAGTCCGACGGCATCTCGGGGACGTTCGTGCCCGTGCGGTGCCACACCTTTGTCACCGAATCCACCTTCGCTCTCCCGATCTATCGCTGGCGTCCGCAGGCGGAGATATTTTCTGAAATCAACGACTGGTGGCGCGAGAATCAGGCGAAGGAGCGAACCAGCGTTCTTTTCGCCTATGCGCTCGGCAAATCGCAGCGCGTGCTGTCCGGATTGGACGGAAGCATCGGCCCGATCTTTGTCCACGGCGCGGTGCGGAAGTTCGTGGATATTTACGCAAAGGCGGGCGTGAAATTTCCGCCCGTCGAATCGCCGGACCTGGAGAAAGCCAAAGCTGCGCGCGGCAAGGCGCTGGTCATCGCGCCGGGCTCCGCGGACAACTCGCCGTGGCTGCGAAAATTTGGCGATGTCTCGACCGCGTTCGCTTCGGGCTGGATGCAGGTGCGCGGCCCGCGCCGGCGGCGCTCGCTGGATCGCGGGTTCGTGTTGTCCGATCACGCGGACTGGGCGGGCTTGCTCGCCAGCATCGAAGCCACGGGCGCTGGACGTGTCTGGGCCACGCACGGCTCCACGGGGCCGCTCGTGCGGTGGTTGCGCGAAAATGGAAAGGAAGCGGCGGCGGTGAAAACGCACTTCGAGAGTGAAAAGGAAGACGACGCCGAAAGCGCGCCACTGCCGATCGAATGAAACGGTTCACGGCACTCTATTGCGCACTCGATCAGACCACGCGCACGAATGAAAAGGTCGCCGCGCTGGAAAAATATTTCCGCGAGGCCCGGCCGGGTGATGCGGCGTGGGCCTTGCAATTTCTCTCCGGGCGCTCGTGGCCGCGCGCCGTCTCCACGAAAAGTCTTTGGGCATGGACGGCGGCGGAAACCGGGCTGCCGCTTTGGCTCGTCGAAGAATGCCACGCCGCCGTCGGGGACACGGCGGAGACGATCGCGCTGCTGCTCACAAATTCCGGCGAGGCTGCCCCGCTCTCGCTCACGGAAATAGTGGAGCATCGGCTGCTGCCGCTGAAGGCGCTTCCGGAGGGCGCACGCCGGGAATTGCTGGTGCAGACGTGGCGCGAGTTGGATGTGAATGAGCGGTTCGTCTGGAACAAACTCATCACGGGAAATTTCCGCACCGGCGTGGCGCGCACCCTCGTCATTCGGGCGCTCGCCCAGGTCGCGGGAATCGAGCCCGCAGTGATGGCGCATCGCGTGATGGGCGGGTGGAAACCGACCGCCGAGGACTTTGTCAGAATCATGGGCGACACCCCGGGCGACGTCGCTCGCCCCTACCCGTTCTATCTCGCGTCGCCCCTCGAACTCCAGGTGGGCAAAGGCGAAAGCCTCGGGCAGCTCGGGCCGCTGAGCGAGTGGTTGGTCGAATGGAAATGGGACGGCATTCGCGCGCAACTGATCCGCCGCGGCGGAGAGACGCTCGTCTGGTCGCGCGGCGACGAAATGATTTCCGACGCTTTTCCCGAACTGCTCGAGGCGGGAAATTTCCTCCCGGATGGGACGGTCCTCGATGGCGAAATCCTCGCGTGGAAAGGGGACCGCCCGCTCCCTTTCGCCCAGCTCCAGCGTCGGCTGGGCCGGAAACAAGTCGCGCCGCGCACCCGCACCGATTTCCCCATCGCCTTCGTCGCCTACGATCTCCTCGAACTCGCCGGCACCGACCTGCGCGCCCAGCCGCTCGCCGTTCGCAGGCGCAGCCTCGAAGCGCTCATCGCCGCGGCGGGCGAACACCTTCCCGCGCCGCGCGAACATGCGACGACACCGATGCTGCCGGGATTGGAACCAGAACCCCGATCCCTCGGAACAAAATCTCCGCTGCGCCTCTCGGCGCTCGTGGACGCCCCGTCGTGGCAGGCCCTGACCACGCTGCAAAGCACCGCCCGCGCCCGCGGCGTGGAAGGGCTCATGCTCAAGCGCCGCTCCTCGCCCTACGCGGTCGGACGCCCGCGCGGCGACTGGTGGAAATGGAAGATCGAGCCCTTCGTGATCGACGCCGTTTTGATCCTCGCGCAACGCGGCAGCGGCCGACGCGCCAGCCTTTATACCGACTACACCTTCGGCCTGTGGGAAAAGGGCAGGCTGGTGCCCATCGCCAAAGCCTACTCGGGTCTGACCGACGCCGAGATTCTGGAGGTGGATGCGTTTGTGCGCCGCCACTCGACGGAGAAATTCGGCCCGGTGCGCACCGTGAAACCGGAACTGGTCTTCGAGCTGGCCTTCGAGGGCATTCAAAAATCCACCCGCCACAAGGCCGGCGTGGCCGTGCGTTTTCCGCGGATGAAGCGCTGGCGGCACGACAAGAAACCCGCGGACGCCGACACGCTGGAAACCCTCCGGGCATTGGCCAACTTCGGAGGTGATCCGACGTGAACGCCCGGCCCAACGCGCCCGGCGAGGAGCGGCTTCTCCGATGGTTCAAGGGCCACGGCTGGACGCCATTCAAATTCCAGCGCGAGGCGTGGCGTGCCGCTGCGGCAGGCCACAGCGGGCTCATTCACGCGCCGACCGGCACCGGCAAAACCTACGCCGTCGCCCTTCCGCCATTGATCGAATGGCTGACGGAAAATCCCCAGCCCTCGGCCTGGCCAAAAACCGTTCCGCTGCGCCTGCTCTGGATCACGCCGCTCCGGGCGCTCGCGAATGACACTGCGCAATCCATCCTCGCGCCCATCACCGATCTCGCTCTGCCGTGGACCGTCGAGCTGCGCACCGGCGACACGTCTTCCGCAGCGCGCGCCCGGCAGCGCGAGCGGCTGCCGACGGTCTTTGTCACTACGCCCGAGAGCTTGTCGCTGCTGCTTTCCTACCCCGGCACGCGGGAAAAAATGGCGTCGCTCCGCACCATCATCGTGGATGAATGGCACGAGTTGCTCGGCACCAAGCGGGGTATTCAAACGGAACTCTGCCTGGCTCGTTTGCGCACCTGGCTGCCGCATCTGAAAACGTGGGGCTTGTCCGCGACGCTCGGGAATCTGGAGGAGGCGCTGCAGGTGCTGGCTGGCCAGATGGGCGCGGCAAAGCTGATCTCGGGTGATTTGAAAAAGCGGATCGAGGTCGAGACTCTCATCCCCGCTGACCTCGAGAAATTTCCGTGGGCCGGTCATCTCGGGCTCAATCTTTTGCCCGCCGTCGTCGAGCGCCTCGGGCAGGCGAAAACCACGCTGCTCTTCACCAACACCCGCTCGCAAACGGAGATTTGGTTTCGCGCGCTGGTCGAAGCCAAACCGGAATGGGTGGACGACATCGCGCTGCATCACGGCTCCATCGACCGCCAGGTCCGGCAGGCCGTGGAGGCGCGGCTGCGCGCTGGCACGATTCGCTGCGTGGTCTGCACCGCGAGCCTCGACCTCGGCGTGGATTTCTCGCCCGTCGAGCAGGTCATCCAGATCGGCGCGCCCAAAGGCGTCGCCCGCATTTTGCAACGCGCCGGGCGCAGCGGGCATCGGCCCGGCGCGGTGAGCCGGATCGTCTGCGCGCCCGCGCACGCGCTGGAGTTGGTCGAGTTTGCCGCCGTGCGCGAAGCCATCGCGGCGCGCGAACTGGAGTCCCGCATCCCCCTGGAGCGCCCGCTGGATGTGCTCGTGCAGCACCTCGTCACCGTCGCGCTCGGCAGCGGCTTTCGCGAGGGCGCGATGCTCGCCGAGGTTCGTTCCAGCCACGCCTATCGCGATCTCACCGACTTGGAATGGAAGTGGTGCCTGGATTTCGTGACCCGCGGCGGAGCCACGCTCCAAGCCTACCCGCAATTTTCCCGCGTCAGAATTTCCGGCGACGATTTCACCGTGCCCGACGACTTCATCGCCAAGCTGCACCGCATGTCCATCGGCACGATCACCAGCGACAGCGCCATGGCCGTGCGCGTGCTGCGCGGGCCGATGCTCGGAACCATTGAAGAGTCGTTCATCGGGCGCCTGAAACCGGGCGCGAAGTTTTCCTTCGCCGGACACGCCCTGGAGTTGGTTCGCGTGCGCGACATGACCGCGTATGTCCGCCGCACCAAAAAATTCTCCGGCGTCGTGCCGCAGTGGATGGGCGGACGAATGCCGCTCTCCTCGCAGCTCGCCAAAGTCGTCCGGAGAAAACTGTCCGAGGCGCGGCGCGGCCAATTCACCGGACGCGAAATGCGGGCCGTGCGACCGGTCCTCGAAATTCAAAACCGCTGGTCGCGCATTCCCGAGCCGGACGAACTGCTCATCGAACGCGTGCCGATGCGCGACGGCGTGCACCACTTCATCTTCCCGTTCGCCGGACGGCTGGTGCATGAGGGGCTCGCCGCGCTCATCGCGCACCGCGTCTCCAGGCAAGTCCCCGCCTCGATCGCCGTCACCCTGAACGACTATGGATTCGCGCTTCTTTCCGCCACGCCCATTGAGCTGCCGGAAGCCGGATGGCGGAAGATTTTCGCGCCAGAAAATCTCCTCGAAGACCTGCTTGCCTGCCTGAACTCCGCCGAGCTGGCGCGGCGGCAATTCCGCGAAATCGCGCGGATCGCCGGGCTGGTTTTTCAAGGCTACCCCGGCAGCGGGAAAAATGCGCGCCAGCTTCAGTCCTCGAGCGGACTGTTCTACGATGTCTTCACGCGCTACGACCCGGAGAATCTCCTGCTCAACCAAGCGCGCCGCGAGGTGCTGGAACGGCAACTCGAAATCAGCCGCCTCGGAACCACCATCGGCGAAGTCACCGGCATGAAAATCGTCCTCGTCGAAACCGAGCGTCTCACGCCCCTCGCCTTTCCGCTCTGGGCGTCCTTTGTGCAGGCGAATGTCACGACCGAAAAATGGGCCGAGCGCGTCAAACGCATGGCGCAGCAGCTCGAAACCGCCGCGGCACGGGAGAAAGTGCGATGAGCCTCGAAATCCAATGGGCCGGCGAGCGGCTCATTTTGCTCGCAGAAAAAGCCATCGCCTGGCCGCGCACGGCCAGCCTCATCGTCGCCGATTTGCATTTCGGGAAACCGGCCGCATTCCGCATGGCCGGCATTCCTGTGCCGGAATCCACCACTAAATCCGATCTGGACCGTCTCGATGAATTGCTCTCCGAAAACCGCAGTCAGCGCCTGATCATCCTCGGCGATTTTTTCCATTCCGCCGCCGGCCTTCAGCCCGAAATGATGGAGACAGTCGCCGCGTGGTGCCGGAAAAAAGCCGCGTTGGAAATTGTCTTGGTCCCCGGCAATCACGACCAAAAATCCGGCGCACCTCCCGCCTGTTGGAATATCCAGAACGTCCGCGACGGCTGGAGTCTTGCGCCCTTCTCCTTCTGCCATCAGCCGAGAGACAGCGCGGGCGGCCATGTGCTGGCGGGTCATATCCATCCCGCCATTTCACTGCGCGAAAAATTCGGAGGTGGGCTGCGTGTCCCGTGTTTTTGGTTCAGCCAGACCTGCGCCGTCCTCCCGGCTTTCGGCAGCTTCACCGGCACCCATTCGATCCGCCCATCTCGCGGTGACCGGGTTTTTGCCGTCGGCTCAGGCGAGATTCTCGATCTGACCAAATGACTAACCCCGCGAAGCCGCGCGATGGTCAGGCCGACGGATGTTCTTCTGCGTCGATTTGCGCGTGTTTGCTTACCGTGTCCGCCTCCAGGTGCCGCCGCAGCCAGATCCGTTCGATAATGGGATAGGACGCCACGATAGGCAGAATAACAATCGCACCCACCACCCCAGCCACCAATGCAGCCGCCATGCAGGACACCAACACGGTGAGAGTAGAAAGCCGCAGGCGGTTGCCATAGACCTTGGGCACAATGAAGTAGTTTTCGACAAGATGATAAGCCCCGTAAAGCACGAGCACCACGCCGGCTGTGCCCGGTGATACGGCGACGGCGACGATTAAGGCAGGGATGATGGCGAGAAAGAATCCGATGAGAGGCAGAATGTCGAAGACCCCGGCGATGACAGCCAGCAAAGCCGCATTGGGGACATGAAGAACACTGAGGATCGTAAAGACATAGATTCCGCAGAGCAGTGAAGTAATCAATTGCCCGATCATGTAACTGCTGACCACTGTGGCAATTTCCAGTGAAGCGGTGCCCGCTTTTTTCCGATGCACCTCGGGCAGAAACGCCAAGAGCCAGCGATATACTCTCTCCCCGTCCGCGACCAAATAGACCGCGAGGACGAGCACAAGCAGGAATTCGCCAAGGCCCTGAACGGCGACGGTTCCCCAGGAGAGAAACTGTTTCATCAAAGGCTCGGGATTGGAGAACGATGCCGATTCGAAAAGTTTGTTGGCCGCATCGCGGAGCGGCCCTGGCAGCCGGCCGACAACCTCCTGCTGGAACGACGGCAGTTTCTTAATCATCTCCGCGCCTTGATTCCCGACGGTGGGGATGAGAATGCCAGCGAACAAGGCGACGGAGACAAAGAGCAAAAGCCCAATGAACAGAATCCCGATCCAATCCGGCCAGCCACGACGCCGTATCCAATGGAGGATTGGCAAAAGGGTAATGGCCATGAGCAGCGCGAGTAATAGAAGCGAAAGCAACGGCCAAAGTTCGATTGCGAGGTAACTCAGCAACGCCGCTACCAGCACTTTTATAATCGTGACCCAGGAAACAGTGATCTCGATTTTTCGGAGGCTCGAAGGCTCTGCGGAAAAGCGTGGAGCTGTCGGCGGCGGGTTTGAAGACATGGGCGTTGGATGTCGCGGCAACTTAAATTTCACCGGTGTCAGCATCAGCTTCGAGCAGTGCGTTATTTATAGCTATGCCCGCCAATGCGCCCTCTGCCGCGGCCGCGATCACCATCTGCACTCCCCGGCTCGCGTTCCCCGCCGCGTAAAGGCCCGGAATGCAAGTCGCCGCTTTTTCATCGCATTGAATGAAATTATCCTCATCGCAAAACTCGCAGCCGAGTTGTTCAGCCAGTGGAGACTTTTGGTGTTGGCCGGGCGAAAAGAAGAGCGTGGTGCGAGGAAGAAAAGCACCATCGGCGAAACGCACACCCGCGAGCAAGTCACCCGTGCCTTCGAGTTTCGAGATGGGCTTTTCTATGACGCGAATGCCACCGCGCTCCAATTGTTTCCGGGATTTCCTATCGCACTGCAACGGGCCGTTCGTGCAGAGCACTACATCCTTGCTCCACAGCAGCATCTCAATCGCGAGATCGGCGGCTTCCTGACTGCCACCCGTGACGACCACCCCCTCACCCCGATGTTCCCAGCCATCACATAGCGGACAACTATGCGCTGACTTGCCATAAAACCGGCGGAACCCTTCGATCTGCGGCAACTCATCAACCACGCCCGTCGCCAGCAATAACATTCGCGATTCGATGACATCGCCATTTTCCAGCGTCCCCGTGAAGCTCCTGTCATTGCGCTGCGCGCTGGTGACTTTGGCTTTGCGGAGTTCCACAGTCTCGTAACGAGTTAGTTGGTCGCGGCAGATTTGCAGAAACTCCCCCGGCGTCGAACCATCTCGAGACAGGTATCCATTGAAAATGCGCGCGGTTGCGTTGCGCGGTTCCCCCGCATCGCAAATGAGGACACGCCGCATACAGCGTCCCAGCACGAGCGCCGCGCTGAGCCCCGCCGGCCCACCGCCGACGATTATAACGTCGAGCTTTTTGTCACCCATGTGCGGTGGTGTCAGGCAGGGAATACACGCCGATCGCGGTTTAGGCGGGCTTGGGAATCGGGCCAGCCCACTGGCCCTCATTCACGCTGGCGATCTCCGCACCGCAGCCGTCTCCGCACCGATGAATCCAAAGGTGGCGCTCGGTCTCCCCAAGATCAGTCCAAATCTCGACAATCTCTTCGATCTCGCCGTTTTTCAGCCAGTAATAACCTGGCTCAGTGGGGCTTTCAGCGGTGTAGTTCATGGCAGAAAATCGCCGCTCGGCCCGCATCTGCGTGTCCCGGTCTTTGCCGGCAAGAGCGGGCCCTCCTTTCCGAGCTGACCCGACGGCTAGAAGGTCCGCGTCGCCGCGGGTTCGCGGGTGTCGAGGAAGGCGTGCTTGATCGTCTCCATTTTCCGGCGGTCGATCGGGCTAGAGGGATCGTAATCCGTGCCGTGGGCGCGGCGGAAAATATCGTCGTAGTGCGATTCCGCCGGCTCGGGTTTGGTGAAGGGAATGGGCACGCCGCCGGACGCCGGAGCGAAGCGGGCGGGACGGATGAAAGGCGCAGATTCGGTCTGCGGAGCGGCGGGCGCAGCTTGCGCGACGGCGGTCTCATGGGCGGGCGTCTTTTTCGCTTTGGCGATGCGGGTGACGGCAGGCTCGCCCAGCGGAACGACCGGGGTGTTTTTCGCCACCATCGTCTCCGCGGGCTGCGGTTCGCCGCCGGTGAATTGCTTCTCCTCCAGCACCTGCACATTGCGGCGGAGGTAAAATGCGACCTGTTTGTTCACATCCTCGCCGGGGAGCCAGACGGGTTTGCCGAGGCGCTCGTCCATGAGCCACCACGGATTGCGCGGGTCGGAGTTGTCCTTGTAGAGTACGGCGGAGTGCGTGCCCACGGCCTCGTCACGCATCCGGGTCTGATAGCGGTACTGATAGGTGACCACCTTGTGCTCGACTTTGTCCGCCGCCAGCACCTTGTGCAGCTTGTTCGTGTAGGCTTCGCCGGGATCGGCGGCGGCCACTTTGTCGGGCCGGGTTTCCGTCACTTTCTGCCAGGTGGTTTTCTGCTTCGAGCCTTCGCAGGCAGCGAACGTGAGACCAACGGCAAGGGCGAGAGAGTAGGTTTTTTTCATAGGAGGAAGGACGGGAAGTTTCAGTGAAACTTGGCGGCGCTCTTACGGTAATTTTAGCTTGCGCTCAATGAAAACTTTGACACGGCGCGGATTTTTTTGCGTCCGCCCTACAGCAGCCCGAACTGGTTTTTCAAAATCCATGTCTGCGCTTTGACGGCCAGCTCCGTGGTGTTCACCGGCTTGGCCATGAAGTCGCTCCCACCATTCAGGCTCCCCTGCGCACGCTGCTCCACGGCGTTTTCGCCGGTGAGGAAAATGATCGGCGTCTTCCGGTAGGCGGTCTGCCCGCGGAGCTGGGCGCATAGCTCGTGGGCGGAGCTGCCGGCGAGATCATAGTCGAGGAGCACGAGGTCAAAGCTCCGCCCGATCGCCTCGGCCAGCACCGCGCCGGCGTCCGCGCAGCTCGTGGTCTGGAGCTGGGCCATTTCGAGTGAAGTCACGAGCATCGCCAGCATCTCTGCGTCGTCATCCACGGCGAGGACGCTGGCCTGCGGCAGGGATTTGGCCCGCTCGACATGGCGCGGCTCAATGAGGCGCGCGAGCAGTTCGAGCGCCTGCGTGACCGTCCGCGTGGTCGCGGTTTCCATCGCGTCGGGACTGGCGAGCAGCTCATGCAGCAGTGCCTCCACGGACGCCGCCACGCGGGCGATCGGGTGGTCGTCCAGCCCCGCCGTGCAGTCCACGAGCTGTGTGGCCAGCGCCATCAGCTCGGCGCGGGAAGCCGTGTCGTCGGGCACGCCGCTCACGCGGTCGAGCGCGGCGCGCAGCGGTGTGAGAGTGGCGGCGATCGGCTGGAAGAGCGGGCCCAGCGGCAGCGTGACGCGCTGCGTGGCGTTGGGATCGAGCGCGGTGAGCGCGGAGGACGGGTCGCGCGAAGTCATCGCCCCCGGCTTGGGCGCGGGGCGGATGGGTGCGCCGTTCATCGGCGGCACCGGCTTCACGCGCGTGCCGCGGAGTTCCTGGAGTTCGCGGGCGAGGCCCACTTTTTCGATCTGCAAATGCTCGGCCGCCCGCCGCGCCTCATCCCGCTCGCGGCTGACGGCCAGCAGCTCTTCGCGCAGATTCGCCAGCTCCAGCTTGAGGCCGGCGTTTGAGTGCCGGAGATCGTCGCGCTCGCTCGCCACCGCGCGCAGCGTGTCCTGCGCCGCCGCCGAGGGCGTGGAATCCGTGCGCCCCGTGACCAGCCGCGCGCTCGAAAGCATGTCCACCCGCCGCTGCTGCGCCGTGAGCTTGGCCTGCAGCTCGGCGTTTTCCGCCCGGAGAAAATCCGCGTCCTTTTCGAGCTGCTCCCGCGTCAGCAGCTCGTCGGAAGTCGCCGCGGCCAGCGGATCGAAAAAACACTCCACCGTGCCAAACGCGATCCGGCACGCCTGGTGCAGATGAAAATCCGTGACCGGCTCGCCATCGACGAACGTCAGATTCGTCGAGCCCAGATCGTGCAGCCGGTAATGCCCGTCCGCCCCGATCAGCTCGGCGTGATGCCCGGACACCGCCCGATCCACGATCTGGATCGTATTGTCCGGTCGCCGCCCGATGGTAATCAGCTCGCCGGAAAGCTGATGATTCACTTCCGAGTGGTTGGGCAGCTTGATGCGGAGCGTGGGCATTTTGGGTGGAAAAGTCGGAGCGATGGAACTGCCCGTGAGATTAGCAATTGCGATGCCGCAACCGCGCCAACCGCTTGCGCCACCGTAACCTTTGCCCGACAGTCCGCGCCTTTCTCATGTTTGATGAAATCCAGCGCCGCCGCACCTTCGCCATCATCTCCCACCCCGATGCGGGCAAGACCACGCTGACCGAAAAGCTCCTCCTCTACGGCGGCGCGGTGCAGCTCGCCGGCTCGGTCACTTCGCGAAAAAACGCGCGCCAGGCGACTTCGGACTGGATGGAACTGGAACGCCAGCGCGGCATTTCCGTTTCCTCCACCGTCCTGCAATTCGACTACGCGGGCTACCGCATCAACCTCCTCGACACGCCAGGCCACAAAGACTTTTCCGAAGACACCTACCGCGTCCTCACCGCCGTGGATGCTGTGGTCATGGTCATCGACGCGGCCAAAGGCATCGAGCCGCAAACGCGCAAACTTTTCGAGGTCTGCCGCCGCCGCGGCGTGCCGATTTTTACCTTCATGAACAAGTGCGACCGCCCCACGCGCGATCCCCTCGCGCTGCTCGATGAGCTGGAGCGCGTCCTCGGCATCGGCGCGTTCCCGGTCAACTGGCCGCTCGGCACCGGCCCGTCATTTCGCGGCGTCTATGACCGGCAGAAATGCGAGGTCCACCTCTTCGAGCGCACGCCGCAGGGCGCCTATCGCGCGCCCGTTTCCGTCAGCGGACTCGACGACGCCGAGATCCGCGAAAAGCTCGACGCCGACGACTACGCCCGCGCCCGCGAAGAACTCGAAATGCTCGACATCGCCGGCGTCGATTACGACGAGGCGAAAGTCCACGCCGGCACGCAGACGCCCGTCTTTTTCGGCAGTGCGATGAACAACTTCGGCGTGCAGCTTTTGCTGGAAGCGTTCTTGGCCCGCTCGTTGCCCCCACAGCCGCGGCACGCCGACCGCGGCGGCGAAAAGGTGTTAATCCCCACCGACGCACCCGCCTTCTCCGGCTTCGTTTTCAAAATCCAAGCGAACATGGATCCGCGCCACCGCGACCGCATCGGCTTCCTCCGCATCTGCTCCGGCAAGTTCACGCGCGACATGTTTGTCACCCACCAGCGCACCGGCAAACGCGTCCGACTTTCCAGCGCGCACAAAGTCTTCGCGCAAGAGCGCGAGACCGTGGATGAAGCCTACGCGGGCGACGTCATCGGCCTCGTCGGGCACAATGAATTCGGCATCGGCGACACCCTCACCGAAGACCCCGCGATTCGTTTCGACGAAATCCCGCGCTTCCCGCCGGAGTGCTTCGCGTATTTGCAAAATCCGAATCCGGGAAAATTCAAACAGTTCCGCCAGGGTGTCGAACAGCTCCTCCAGGAAGGCGTCGTGCAGGTCTTCGAGCTGCGCGACTCCGTGCAAAAAGTCCCGCTCCTCGCCGCCGTCGGCCCACTGCAATTCGAGGTCGTGCAATACCGGCTCGAAGCCGAGTACGGCGCACCCAGCCGGCTCGAAAACGCGAGCTGGGAATGTTTCCGCTGGCTCCCGCCCGGCACCGAGACCACCGCCCTCAAAATCCCCACCGGATGCCGCCTCGCCTACGACAGTGGCGGCCTGCCCGGCGTCCTTTTTCCGAGCGCGTGGACGCAAAGATATTTCACCGAGCAAAACGGAGGAATCGCCCTGCTCGAACTGCCGGCCGCTGCGGCTGAAGCGGCGCGGCTGTAGGGGAAGCTGTCAGCTTCCCCTACAGCGCGCGCCCGCCAACCCGCATCAATGCAGCATCGGCCGCGGGTTCGGCTCGCGGATGAGCTGCGCGTCGAGGTCGAGAAAATGGTCGAGCCGCCGGTCTGCCGCGGCTTCATCGATGCGCCGGGCCATGAGGAGATAGGTGGCGTAATGGTTGCCCTCGCTTTCCACGAGACTCGCGTAGAAATCCGCCAGCGGAGCGTCGAGGTCGCGCACGCCGTCGGCGAGGATTTGGAATTTCTCGCAGCTCCGGCCCTCGATGAGCGCGAGGACGGTGAGGTGGTCGATGACCTGTTCGGCGCGGCCTTTGCGCACGGCCTGCATCATGCCGCTGATCCACGGGCTGCGCTGCGGATTGGTGAAGGCGATGCCGCGCTCGCGGAGCAGGCCGAGGACGAGGTCGAAGTGCTGGAGTTCCTCGATGGCGATGGCGTTCAGCTCACGCACACGATCGTGCAGCTCCACATATTTTTCGAGGTTGAGCGCGGAGGTCGCGGCTTTGCGTTCGAGGTGCGCGTGGTCGATGAGGACGGGCGCGAGGTTGGCGCGGATTTTCGGCAGCCAGTCGTCGGGAAGTTTCGCGCGCCAGAGGAGCATGGCGGGGATTTACTTCGGCGCGTACCAGCGGGCGATCTTGAATTCCCCGTGCATCTTCGTCGGGTCGGCGGCGTCGATGGTCAGCTTCACGAAGTCGAAGGCGATGAACTGCTCCGGCGTCTGCAATTCGCCGAGGAACGCGATCAGTTCCTTCCAGGTGCTCTTGGTCTGGATGTTATACCCGATGGCCGTGTAATACGGCTTGGAGGCGGGCTCGGGGATGATCGGGTTTTCGAGCAGCACCGAATTTTTCTTCGCCAGTTCCTTGATCTGCTCCTGCAACTGCACGCCGGCCCGCTTTTCGTCCCCGGTCTTCGGCTGCTTCTCCGCGAGCCACGCGGCGCGCTGCTCCCACACCGCCTTGTCGGCGCTGCGCATTTGCATGGCTTTGACCTGCCGCGCCTTCGCCACGAGGTCGGCCGTGAGGCGTGCTTTGCTTTTCAAAAAATAATCGGTGACGAAAAACGTGACCAAAAGAAAGGCGACGGTGCCGACGAGGATCGACAGGGTTTTTTCGCGGGTGGAAAGCGGGCCGCTCATGGGTTTCCGAAAATGGTGATTTGCGAGTGCTCGTTGGGCAGCGGCTGCGGCCCGCGGGCGTCGATCTTGAAAGCGTCCAGTTCCTTTTCCTCCTGGAGCTTAGTGAGGTAGTTGAGCGCGAGGTTGGCCGACGGCGCCTCGACGATGATAGACCACTGCTTCGCATCGAGGACAAACTGGGTGACGTGGAGGTCGTCCACGGGCCGATCGCGGTCGATCTGGTAAAGCAGCTCGCGCGCGTGGCGGCGCGGGTCGATGGCGGGCGCGAGAGCCTGCCAGCGAACCTCCTGGCTGAGCACGAATTTCTCGACGGGCAGCGCGGCGGCGAGTTGCACGTCGATTTTGCGGACCTGCGCTTTCAGCCACGCGAGGTAGGCAAAGGCGGCGACAATCGCGAGGAGGTAAACGACGCCGGCGGCGATGAGGCGCTGCCGCCATTGCACGGCGCGCGCACCGCGGTTCACGTCGGCCTGCCAGGAGGCGGGGACGAGGTTCACATCGGGCTCGGGGAGCAGTCCGTCGAAGGCGGCGAACTCCACGGGCAGGAGAAAAAATTCGCGCAGCACTTCGGCGAGCGGGGCGCATTCCTGGGCGAGACGGACGCGGGAGAAAACGACGGGCACGCCTTCCATCTCGGCGGCGAGGAGCATCTGCGGCAGCGCGCTGCGCAGCGATTCGGCATCGGGCGCTGGGAGGACGTGCGTCCACGCGAGGCGGCTCTTTTCACAAATCGCCACGACGAGCTGGCCCTGCTCGGGATAGACGGCGAGCACCGTCTCATCCACCGGGCAGGCGGCGGCGATGTGCATGGGAAAGGGCGTGATTTTTTCCGGCAGCCGGCCACGCGCGCGGAGCGGAGCGCAGAGCGCGTCGAGCTGCGTGTGCTGCGCGCTGGCGGAGACGAGCGTGGATTCATTCCCGCTGGACTCGACGACGACGAAATCCGACGACACGCCCTCGACGGGAAACGGCAGCGTCTTTTCCAACTGGAGCTGCACCATGCCGGCCAGCTCATCGCGATCCGTGGCGGGCAGAGTCATGCGCTCGAGCAGGACGGCCTGGCAGGGCAGTGCAAGGTGGACGCGGGTGCCGTTGGTTAGCGCGGCGGCGGCTTCGCCGAGCGTGGCCATTTTCTGCGCGGCTCCCCCGGCGAGGCTCAGGCGCCAGCCGTCGGCATCGGGGGTGAGGAGCGCGATGTCCTCGGCGTTTTTTTTCATTCTTTCCAGGAAAGGATTTGGGGATTGCCCGCGGCTTTTCGGGCAACGACTTCGACTTGTCGATAGGCATTTCCCGAGCGCCCTTCGCTCGTGATGTGCATCGTCGGATCCTTCTGCATGACGAGGCCGCCGATCTCCTTGAACTGCGCGTCGCCGAGCCCGAGGAAAACCTGGATGTCGTGCAGGCTCTTGAATTCCGGGTCGTCGATGGTGCCGTCGAGGCCGTCCTTGCCCTGGCGGAATTTCACAAACGCCGCGAGGCGCGTCTCGCCGATGCCGGGGAGCAGGCGGAGGATGGCGATGGGCGCGGCGATGAGATCAATCGGCCCCTGGCTGTCGATGGTGAGGTCGTCTTTCCAGCCCGGCTGCGAGACCAGCGGCTCGGCTCCGGCGACGTCGGCGATTTCCTCCACGCTCGTCAGTTCGCGGTTCGCGGGGTGGTAGTCGCCTTCGTCTTCGAGGCCGTTGAGGTGCTTCACGTTGTCGCTGTCCACGTAGTCGAGCAGGCAATCGACGAAGATCTCGCGCTGCTGGAAATCGAGGCCGCGCGTTTCGAGCCATTGCTTCAAAATGGCGAGCTTGCGCGGTTCTTCGCCGCGGAGCAGCCAGTTCACATTCAGCCGCCCGCCTTCGCTGACGATGCGCACTTTGTAGCCGAGGTCGGGCGCGACATCCTCCTCCAGAGCGGGCGTCTTTTGCGAAACGAGCGGATGCAGCGCGAGCGCGAGCCCGGAGTGGGCCATGGCGCGCGCCTCCACGTCGCGGTTGGCGTCGGCGTGGAGCTGCAGCTCGCTCTGCACGATGGCGACCCACGCGAAAACCGCGCCGGACAAAACGATCAGTGCCCACATTACGAGCAGGAGCGCGGAGGCGCGGGTGGAAAATGGCGGGCGTTTCATGGCTGCTGCATTTGCGCCGAAGGCACGGGCAGAATCGCTTCGACCGGCGGGTCGTCGGCGTTTTTCCAAAGCCGTACGCGGACGAGCTGCGGGCGCGTGGTCTGGTCGGTCCAGCGGTCGAGCCAGGCGTTCAGGCGCGGATCGAAATAGCGCACCTCGAAGCCGACCATCGGGCGCACGAGCGAGACCCAGTTGTATTTGCTCTGCCCGCTGCCGCGCGCAAAAAAATCCACGTCGGCACGCGCCTCGGGCGTGATCGGTTCGCGGCGCAGGCCGAGTTCGAGCACGTCGGATTTGCTCTCGACCGGCTGCACCGTCAGCGTCACGCGGAATTCGCCCGGCGCGGCGGCAGTGAGCACGCCCTGACCGGCGTGCGCGCGCCAGATGATTTCGTCATTCGAGAATTCGTGGATCTTGAACGGGTTGCCGAGCAGCGCGCTGTTTTCGCGGCGCGGCAGGTCGGCGAGCTGCGTCTGGAGAAAGCGGATGACGGCCTGCACGGATTCGCGCTCGTCCTGTATTTCCGCGGTGTCTTTCATCGCCTGCAAATTCGTGGAAACGAAACGGAACAGCACCGACGTGAGCAGCGCGACGATCATCGTCGCGAGCATCACCTCGAGCAGCGTGAAGCCGTGCGCGGTTTTATTTCTGGCGCGGATAGACATAAAAAATCAGTTCCTTCGACTGCTCCTCACCGCCGCTCTGCCAGACCACCGTCAGCGTCACCGCGGAGATGCCTTCGATCTTCTCCTCCTTTTCATTTTTCTTCAGCACCGGCACGCTCGCCATCTTCATCGTCATCCCGGCGAACGGCCCTTTCAGCTCCTCGCTGCTCGAAGTCGGCCCGGCCTTTCCCGCGTTCAGCGGGACCGCGCCGGACTCGACTTCGGCCCACCGGTTTTCCAGCGCCCGCCGCGCCAGCGCGTCCTCCTCTTTCAGCCGCTCGGCGGCGATGCAATTGCTCACGCACCGCCCGAGCGTGATGACGCCGATGGAAAAAATCATCACCGCCAGCAGCACCTCCAGCAACATCACGCCGCGCTCTTTCCTGTGCCCCGCGTTTTTCATCGCGCGGATCATTTCACCTCCGAGTCGAGGAACGTGGCGTGGGTGGTCAGCGGGTCGTAGCGCACGCTCCACTTCCCGTCCGCGCCGGCAAAGGAAACCAGCGCCTCCTCGCACAGTCCGCTCCGCCAGAAAATCCATTCGCCCGGCGGCTTCTTCATCAGCGCCGACGGACGCTCCAGCGCAAACGTCTCGCCTTGCGCAAAGACAAACCGCTCCGGCTCCGCCTTCGGGTCGTCCGTGTCGCGCCGCTCCACCGGCACGAGCACGATGCCATCCTCCGCCCAGCTCATCGCGTAAGTGCGCCGCTCCGTCATGCTCCGCTCCCGCGCCGTGCGGACGAAGCCGTCGAACTCCTCGAACGAGCTTTTCAACCGCTGCTCGGCGAGCAGCGCCACGATGCTCGGCACCGCGAGCGTGATCAGCAGCAGGCTGATAAAGAGCGCGAGACAAATTTCGAGGAGGGTGAAGCCGGCGCGGCGTTGCATCGGCGGAGAAGCTAGCACTGTCGCCCACGGTTGACCACCCCACCCCGCGCTGCTACTGAACCCCTCGTGTTCCGCTCTACCCCGGCCTTCGTCCTCACCCTCGCCATCGCTGCCACCGCCCTCGCGCAAAATGCGCCCGTGCCCCAGCCGGTGCCGAATCCCATCCCCGTCGTTCCCGCGCCCGTGCCCGTGCCTGCGCCAGTCCCCGCCCCCGTCGCGGTGCCCGTGGCGGCGCAGACCCCCGGTGCCGCGCCGAGCACCGTGCGGCTGCAAATCACCGACCTCAAAGGCGTGCTCGACGCCTACGCCACCATCACGAAAAAGCGGCTGGTTTACGACAATCAGGTCATCCTCAACTCGCCCATCATCATCGCCGTCGTCGGCGAAGTGCCGGCGGAGGAAGCCATCCGCATCATCGAAATCAGCCTCCTCCTCAACGGCTACACCCTCGTCCCGGCGGAAAAAGGCGATGTCGTCAAAGTCATCTTTGGCAAAAACCCGCGCAGCGCCGCGATCCCGATCATCTCCGACGAACTGCAAATCCCCGAAGGCGAGAAAGTCATCACCTTCATCAAAAAACTCGACTACGCCGACCCCGTCGAACTGAAGCAATTGCTCGCGACATTTGTAGTGCCATCCCAAGGGCAGTTCAACGACATGACCCCGCTTCCGAAATCGCAGGCGATTCTAATCACCGAAAACACCGCCGTCCTCCGCGGCCTCCTGCGCATCATCCGCGAGGTCGATGTCCCACCCGCAGAAGTCTTCAGCGCCTTTGTCACCCTCGAGCGCGCCGACGCCAAGGACGTGCTCGAAAAGCTCACCTCCATTTTTCAAAAGGACGCCGCCGCCGGCACGACGGCGCCCGGAGCCCCGCGCGCCGTGCAGGTGCCGCGCCCCGTCACCACTACGCCCGACGGCACTCCCCTGCCCGGCGGCACCACCGCCACCGTCACCGCGCCGGACACCGTCGAGATTCGCGGCGGCGCGCTTTCCGAAGACTCCATCGTCGCCGGCAAAATCAAGCTCACCGCCGATGTGCGCACCAACCGCATCCACATCATCGCGCGGAAAAAAGGGATCGAATTCATCTCCAAGCTCATCCACGAATTCGACACCAGCGTGAAGTTCGGCGAGCCCGTGTCACGCCCGTTGAAATACATCTCCGCCAACGACGTGCTCGATGTCGTGGTCAAAGCGATCAGCGAGCCGGGCGCCAAGGAAGAAAGCGGCGCGGCAGGCGCCGGCGGCACCACCCGGCAAGGCCAGAACACTGGTCGGACCGGCGGCGGGAGCAGCCTTCTCGGCGGCAATAACAGCAGCAGCTTCGGCCAGAACGGCGGCGGCGGCGGCGGGGGTAGTAGTGTGAGCGGGGGCTCGGAGCTGGACACCGAGGAGGCTGAAACCAAGCCCGAAGCGCGCATCGTCGGCACGACCAAGATCATCGCCGACAAAAACGCCAACGCCATCATCGTCATCGGCAACGCCGACGTGCGGGTAAAGATTTTCAAGCTGCTCGACCAGCTCGATCGGCGCATCCCGCAGGTCATGATCCACGCCATCATCGGCGAGCTGAACGTCAGCGGGAAAGTCCAGTTCGGCGTGGATTACGTCCTCCGCAACGCGGGCCTCGG
>JAYVNN010000014.1:0-7826 GCA_043758435.1 Chthoniobacter sp. | reverse complement strand
CTTTTCGCTTCCCGCCATCGTGGCCCCGTTGCGCTCGGGATTGGGAGTCCCGCCTTACTTTTTCGGCGGGACGACGAGGATGGGGATGTGAGCCTTGTGGCGGACGGCTTCGATGGTGCTGCCGTGGATGATGTCGCCGACGAGGCGGTGTCCGTGCGAGGCAAAGGCGATGAGATCGCACGCGTCCGTCTCGGCGACTTTGAGGATTTGCGCGGGCGGGCTGCCGAGCGCGAGGCGGGTCTCGACGGTCAGGCTGGTCTCGGCGCGGAGGCGGGCGGCGGTGTCTTCGAGGTAGCGCCAGTCGGCCTGCATCTCCTCCGATTCGGCGAGGTTGAGCTGGTCGAAATTGCGGGCGACCCAGCCGTCGGCGACGTGCAGGAGGAGGAGCTGGCTTTTTGTCAGAAGCGCAAACTGTGTGACGTGCGGAAGCAGCTCCTGATCGGATGCGGTGGTGTCGAGGGCGACGAGGATTTTGCGGTACATGGGAGGTGATTTTTTTAGAAGCCGAGTGTGTCCTGCCAGGATTGCGGAGCGAAGAAATCGAAGAGGAGTTTCACGTTCAAAACGACGATGATGGCGGCGGAGGTCCAGGCGAGGATCTTGATCCACAAAGGATTCGCGAACGCGCCCATCTTCGTGCGGTCGCCGGTGAAGAGGAGCAGCGGGATGACGGCGAAGCCGAGCTGCATGCTGAGGATGACCTGGCTCCAAATGAGCAGGTCGGTCGTTTTCCCCTCGCCAAAATAGCCGATGACGCAGACCGCCGGGACGACGGCGATGGCGCGAGTGATGAGGCGGCGCAGCCACGGGGCGAGACGGATGCGGAGGAAACCCTCCATGACGATCTGGCCGGCGAGTGTGCCGGTGAGCGTGGAGTTTTGCCCGCTGGCGAGGAGGGCGAGCGCAAAGAGGGTGCTGGCGACGCCGACGCCGAGGGTGGGTGTGAGGAGCTTGTGGGCGTCCTGGATGGAGGCCACATCCTGGTTGCCGGTCCAGTGGAAGGCGGCGGCGGCGAGGATGAGGATGCCGCCATTGATGAAGAGCGCGAACATGAGCGCGAAGGTCGAGTCGATGCTGGCGAACTTGATGGCCTCGGCCTTGCCGGCGGGTGTGCGCTCGAAGTTGCGGGTCTGCACGATGGAGCTGTGGAGGTAGAGATTATGCGGCATGACCGTCGCGCCGAGGATGCCGATGGCGACGAAGAGCATCTCCTTGTTTTTCAAAATCTCCGCCGATGGGATGAAGCCGAGCGCGATGCCACCGAGGTCGGGTTTGGCGAAAATAAGCTCGGCGAGAAAGCAGCCGCCGATGGTCACGATGACGGCGATGACCAGCGCCTCGACGTAGCGGAAGCCTTTGTTTTGCAGGAAGAGGACGATGAGCACGTCGAGCACGGTGATGATGCAGCCCCAGACGAGCGGGATGCCGAAAAGAAGCTGCAGGCCGATGGCCGAGCCGACGACCTCGGCGAGATCGCAGGCGGCGATGGCGGCCTCGCAAAGCACCCACAGGGCAAAGGAGACCGGCTGGGAATAGTGATCGCGGCAGGCCTGCGCGAGGTCGCGGCCGGTGACGACGCCGAGCTTCACGCAGAGGTGCTGGAGCAGGATGGCCATCAGGTTCGAGATGAGGATGACCGAGAGGAGCGTGTAGCCGTACTTCGCGCCGCCGGCGAGGTCGGTGGCCCAGTTGCCGGGGTCCATGTAGCCCACGGAGACGAGGAAGCCGGGGCCGGCAAAGGCGGCGATTTTTTTCCAAAATGACGCGCCCTGCGGCACGGGGATGGAGCGGAAAACCTCGGGCAGCGAGGCTTCGCCCGGCCGCCGCCAGCCGTCGGCGGGCGCGGGATCGAGGGCGGGTTCGGGTGAGGTGGGCATGCACGAAATTAGGTTGGGCTAACTTTATTGTGCTTTCCTAGAAATGTGTCAACGGCCAAAATTCTGTTTCCTTGACGCGCTTTCCGCGGCCTCCTAGCCTCACCTCAAGATGCCCTCCGCCAAAGCCACCGCCCCGACCGCCGCCTCGCAGGCCGTGGAGGATTACCTCGAGCGCATCCTCGAGCTCATCAATACGAAGGGCTACGCCCGCGTGGTGGACATCGCGCAGAGCCTGGGCATCTCGCAGGCGAGCGTGACGAACATGGTGCAGCGGCTCGATGCCGAGGGGCTGCTGAACTACGAAAAATACCGCGGCCTCGTGCTGACCACGGCGGGCGAGGCGCTCGCGCGGAACATCACGCGGCGGCACCAGTTGCTCACGGATTTCCTCAAACTCCTTGGCCTCGATGACGAGGTCATCTATCACGATGTCGAAGGCATGGAACACCACATCAGCCCCCCGACCCTGCGCGCTATCGAGGCGCTGACCCGGCAGCTCGAACGGCAGCCCGCGCTGCTCGCGAAAGTCAGAAAGCAAACCGATGAAAATTGAAAAAACGGAATTCGGCGGCTGGACCAACTGCCTGCGCATCGCCAACGAACACGCGGAGCTGATCGTCACGCTCGACGTGGGGCCGCGGATCATTTCCTACCAGCATCTGCCGGGTGGAAAAAACGTGCTCAAGACGAACGCCGAGGAACTGGGCAAGAGCGGCGAGGATCATTTCGTGGCGCGCGGCGGGCACCGGTTCTGGCTCTCGCCGGAAAATGAGCGCACGTATTTGCCGGACAATGTGCCGGTCACGTCCGAGCTGCTGCCCGATGGCGTGCGGCTCGAAAGCATCGTGGGCGGGATTAAAAAAGAGCTGACCATCACACTCGCCGCGGAGACTTCGGCGGTCACGCTCGGGCACCGCGCCACGAATGTCGGCGCGGAGCCGGCGACGCTGGCGACGTGGGCGATCACGGTCATGGAACCGGGCGGGCTGGAGATCATCCCGCATCCGCCGCTCGGCGAGCATCCGCGCGATTTGCTGCCGAACCGCATGCTCGTGCTCTGGCCGTACACCGACACGTCCGACGACCGCTGGCGCTGGGGCCGCGAGTTCATCACGCTGCGGCAGACGGCGCACACGCCGCCGACGAAGCTCGGCCTGCGGCATCGCATGCGCTGGGTCGGCTACCTCATGCGCAGCGCGCTTTTCATCAAGACCGTCCACTTTGAGGAAGGCGCGACGTATCCCGATTTCGGCTGCAACTTCGAGACGTTCTCCAACGCCCACATGCTCGAACTCGAAACCCTCTCGCCACTGCGCACGCTCGCGCCGGGTGAAAGCGCGGGCCACACCGAGGCTTGGCGGCTCTTTGGCAGCATCCCCGAACCCGAGTCGCTGAAAGAGGCCGCGCTCGCCGAATGGCTCGTCCCTTTCCTCGCCAAAATCGGCATCCCTGCCGCCACCACTCCATGATCCTCCGCCGTCTCCTCGCGCTCCTGCCCCTCGTCTGCACGCTCGTCATTTTCAGCGGCTGCGCCACCGCCGACCCGCAGGGTGGGGCGCGCTCGGCCATGCTCGCGGAAATCAAAGGCGAGCCGCCGGGCAGCTATTACATCGGCCGGCGCTATTACAAAGTGGACTACAAATTCTGGGGCTGGGTGCGCAAACCCGGCGAGCCGTGGAGCGCAGCCGTGATGGTGATGCTGAACGAAAACACCAAGCTCGCACCCGACCGCGAGCTGGGGAAAATCGGGAGCGACAACAACTACGAATACAAGATCTTCGGCGACTTCTCCGGCCAGAAAGTCTATGAGCCGGCGAGCAACGGTTTCTATCCCGAGTTTGTCCTCAAAGGCTACGAGTTGAAAAGCGTCTCGCCGGGCAACATCTACAGGGCGGCGGGCGCGACGAACCCGGAGCGGCGCATCATCGCGCATCCGTATTGAGCAAGGCGCAAGACCAGACCCCAAAGGCCCAAGACTGAACGGCGCGGTCTTTGGTTTTTTGTCTTTAGTTTTTGGCCTTTGGTCTGATGCCCGAACCGCTTTCACCCGCCGCCCCGGCCGCGCTGCATGAGCGCGCGGTCGAGCGCTCGATGTGGCTAAACATCGTCGCGGGCGCTTTCGGCACATTTTGGATCGGCGCGGCCTACGGCACGCCGCTGCCGCTTTTTCTCCAGGCGGTGCAGGCCACGGGTTTCCAGCTCGGGCTGATGGGCGCGGTGCGGCAGTTCGCGCTGCTCGCGCAGATTCCGTCGGCGTTTCTCGTCGAGCGGCTGGAAAGGCGGAAGCCGTTTTGGGCGGTGGTGGCCATCACCCACCGGCTGCTCTGGCTGGTGCCGGCGCTGCTGCCGTGGGTCTGGCCGCAGGGGAAAGTGTGGTGGCCGGTGCTGCTCATCGCCGTGCTCGGCGTGAGCGAGGCGCTCGGGCAGGCGGGCACCGCGCCGTGGCTGAGCTGGATGGCGGACCTGCTGCCGGCGGCACGCGCGGGGCGGTTCTGGGGCGTGCGCGCGCGGCTGCTCGCGGTGTGCATGGTGGTCGCGGCGCTGGCTTTCGGCTGGGCGCTGGATTTCTGGAATCACGCGCCGCACGCGCTGCTCGGCTTCTCGCTGGTCTTCGGCGTGGCCACGCTCGCGGGCGTGGCGGACATCGCCGTGCACCTCGCGGTGGCCGAGCCGGTGCCGACGCGGAGCGCGCCGGGGATTTCCTTTTGGAAAAGGCTCGCCGCGCCGATGCGCGACCGCGATTTCCGCCGCCTCACGCTGGCGATGGGCGCGTGGACGGCCGCGCTCGCGATGCCCGGATACGCGAACAGCACGCCCGGCTTTTTCAACGTCGTGTACTTGCAGGAAAACTTCGGCGCGACCTACACGCAGGCGTCGTGGCTCATCATTGCCTCGGCGCTCGGGGTGATGATCTGGGCGCCGGCGATCGGGCATCGCATCGACCGCTACGGCGCGCGCGGCGTGGCGCTGTTTTTGATGGCGGTCGGGCCGGTCTTTACGCTCGCGTGGCTCTTCGCCTCGTTCGCGTGGTGGCGGCTCCCGCTCGTCGGACTCGTGCCGCAGCCGGTGGTGCTGATGGGCGCGGCGTCGCTCGTCATCGGCGGTTTTTACGGCGGCGTGCAGCTCTGCCAGCTCCGGCTCACGCAGGTCTTCACCGGCAGCGCCGGGCGCACGGTGGCGATGGCCGTGCACTGGTCCACCGTCGGCGTGATCGGCGCGTGCGGAGCGCTCGCGGGCGGGTGGATCAAGGATCATTTCCCGAGCGCGTGGGGTGGCTTGGTGCTGCCCGGCGGCGTGGCGTTTTCGTACTTCCACGTCATCATCCTGCTGCATGTGGTCATCGCGTGGAGCATCGCCCTGCCGCTGCTGCGCGGGGTGGGGAAAACGCGCGAGCTGTAGAGGAAGCTGCCAGCTTCCCCGACAGCTCGGCGCTCTCGGAGTGTCCGCTACTTCAGCGCAGCCCAGACGCGATGCACGTCGTCGTTGTCGTCGAGCGCGGTGAGAAACTCGCCGACCTCGGCGCGCTGCTGCTCGGTCAGCTCGGGGAAGTTTTTTGCCACGTAGCCCAGCTCGCTCGTCACCACGGTCCAGCCGTTTTTCGCCAGCCACTGCGAGACCGCGTGCAGGTCCGCGCGCTCGGCGATGAACCGCGCGCCGGTCACACCCTCGGGGATGTCGTCATTCTCCGCGTGCGTGAGTGGCTCCACATTCTGCGCGCCCGCCTCGATGGCCGCGCCCTCGATGTCCGCCGCCGCCTCGGGAGTGTGCGCCTCGACGAGCCCCACATGGTCGAAGAGAAATTTGTTCGACCCCGGCGCGCCGAGCTGACCCTTTTTGAAAAGCAGCCGCATCTCCGGCGCGGTGCGGTTATTGTTGTCCGTCATCACCTCCACGATCACCGGCACCTTGTGCGGCGTGTAGCCCTCGAAAACGATGTGATCCAGGAGCAGCTTCTCCCCGCCGATCCCTGCGCCCTTCTTGATCGCGCGCTCGATGACATCGCGCGTCACGCTCGCCCGCCGCGCCTTTTCCACCGCCGCGAAAAGCCGCGCGTTGCCGTCGAGTTCCGGGCCGCCGAGCTTCGATGCGACCATGATTTCTTTGACCATCTTGCCGACCATCTGGCCTTTTTTCAGGCCGGCGACTTCACGTTTAGCTTGGAGCCATTGGCGTCCCATAGGATTGGAGGAGTGGAGGGGTGGATTGCGTGGAGAGTGGGCGCGGAGCTTCGCGCAGCGCGGCGCGCAAAGGCAACCCAATCTTCGCCAGCCAAAGCCGAGGGAGCCGCGCGAAACATTCGTGCTGCTGTTGTTCCAGGAACGCTGCCGCCATAACATCCCCGCCATGCTCCCGACCCTTCTCAACCGCGCCACCTTCCTTTCACTCCTCCTCGTCCTCGCCTGCGCGACCTCCAGCCGCGCCGAGCAGTTCGTGCTCTTCGACGTGACCTTTCCCTTCACCAAAGCCGACGCCGACAACGCCAAGCCGAGCCAGTCGCACTACTACATCAAAGGCGACCGACTCAACGCCCAGCGCCCAAAGGACTGGACCGCGCCCGTGGATTATCGCAACGGCACCGTGCATGTCCGCCTCGAAATCATCGAGAAACCTGCGGGCAGCGAGCCGACGCAGTGGAGCGTCTGTTACATCCCAAACAAGGGCCAGAACCACGGCTACGGCTGCATCGGCACCGACACTTACAAGGAAAAAGGCGTGTATGAGAAGGACATCCCCATGACCAAGTTCTGGCAAAACGACGACATCGTCTGGAGCGAAGGCATCAAGCAAATGGACCTCGTCATCAAAGACGGCACCGGCACCAAAGCCCACACCCGTCCCGACCCCGAAAAGTTCTTCCCCACCAAAATCCGCATGACCCTCATCCAAGTCTCCGCCGGCGCGAAATACGACCCCAAGCTGGTGCCGAATCTGCCGTCGGCAGGAGAGAAGAAGTAGAGACTCACGAAGGCGCGGACACCCGCACTTTATCGGCGCTCCCGTTAGGCCAGCACCAATCCGTGCGGAACCATCAGCCTGAAATCATCCCGATTGCTGGTCGCCAACGGCGCTTGGGCGCGGATGGCCACGGCAGCGATGCAACAGTCCGCGTAGCTCTTGGAGCGGCGGCCCGTGAGATTGAAAAGTTCCGCCGCCTTCTCGGCATCGGCGCGTTCGAGTGCTTCGGCATCCGGGAAAAATCTTCGCGCAAGCGCCTCTGCCGCGGGAGAAAGCGGCCCGCAGAGAAACTCGCCCCAGGCGAGCGCGCTGATTCCCAGCGTCTCGCCTGCACCCAGCCAGCCCACGAGTTGCGCTTCCTGCGCACTGCCGGGCACGAGCGCATCAATCAGGAAGTTCGTGTCGAGGTGAATCACGTCGCGCGTTCCGGTGAGCCTCTACCGCCGTGCATCCGCCACCGCATCTTTCCAAGCCGCCGCACCTTCCGCCGTCAGCCGCACCTCCTCCTGCAACTGCCGGAACACCTTGAGGGCTTCGGGCGTTGTCACCGTCGGCACATGCGCATCCATCCAGCGGCGGATTTCCATCCACTGCGGAGGCGGCAGTTGCGCGATGGCGGCTTCGATTTCAGCGAGCGTACTCATGGGCGCAAGATGTCCGCCGCGCCTCGCCGCGTCAACGCGATCATCCCGCTTACGCCCGCGGCATTGCTACTTCGAGCTGGCGGCAGATGGCGCGTGCGGTGAAGTCCTTTACCTCCCGGTGCCGCGGCACGCTCGTCGTCTTGCGGGTTGCTGGATTCCACCAGATCGAGTGCTTGCTGCCTTCGCGGTAAAGTTCGCAGCCGTGGCTGCGCAGGTGGCGTTCGAGATCCGCGAGCTTCACAGAGCCGCGAGTTCCATCGTCTCCCGGCGGCTCTCGGCAGGCTCCTGCTCGCGCGCCAGTTCACGATTGCACTCCAGAACCATCCGCAAAGCATCGGCCAGATTCTCC
>JAYVNN010000013.1:0-7903 GCA_043758435.1 Chthoniobacter sp. | reverse complement strand
AACGGCAAACCCGGCAACGCGAAGGGCGGCGGCGCGAAACTTTTCGGCTCGCCGTTTCAGTTTGCGCAGCACGGGCAGAGCGGGCTGTGGATTTCGGAGCTGTTCCCAAATGTCGCGAAGCACGCCGATGAAATGTGCCTCATCCACAGCATGCACACGGACATCCCGAACCACCCGCAGGCCTTCGTGCAAATGCACACCGGCAGCTCGCAGTTCATCCGCCCGTCGATGGGCGCGTGGGCGCTCTACGGTCTCGGTACGGAGAACGAAAATCTGCCCGGCTTCATCACCATCAGCCCGCCGCTGGCGCTCGGCGGCGCGCAAAATTTCGGCGCGGCGTTTCTGCCCGCGGTCTATCAGGGCACGCGGCTCGGCGAGCAAAAGGCCGACCTCGGCAACGCCAGCATCGGCAACATCCGCAACCCCGGCCTTTCGCCCGCGCAGCAGCGCAAACAGCTCGATTTCGTGCAGGCGATGAACCGCGAACTGCTCGCCGACAGCACCGGCAACCGCGAGGTCGAGGGCGTGATCGAAAGTTACGAGTTAGCGTTCCGCATGCAGACCGAAGTGCCCAAGGTCATGGACTTTTCCAAGGAGTCCGCCGCGACGCTGAAAATGTACGGCATCGGCGAGAAACCGATGGACGACTTTGGCCGCCAGTGCCTCATGGCGCGGCGCTTCGCCGAAGCCGGCGTGCGCTACATCGAGGTCTGCCACGCGGGCTGGGACCAGCACCAAAACCTGCACGCAAAACTTTCCGAAAACTGCCGCGCCACCGACCAGCCCATCGCCGCGCTGCTCACCGATTTGAAAGCGCACGGTCTGCTCGACGACACCCTCGTCATCTGGGGCGGCGAGTTTGGCCGCACGCCCGATGGCCGTAAACCCGACGGCCGCGACCACAACGCCAAGGGCTACACCATGTGGATGGCGGGCGGCGGCGTCCGCGGTGGCCTGAGCTACGGCAGCACCGATGACTACGGCGCGAAGGCCGTCGAGAATCCCGTCCACGTCCACGACCTCCACGCCACCGTCCTCGCGCTGCTCGGGCTCGATCACGAGCGGCTCACGTTCAAGTATGCTGGGCGCGAGTTCCGGCTGACGGATGTTTCGGGCAAAGTGGTGAAGGCGATTATGGCGTAGGGAAAGCGGAGCGCGCGAGAGCCGTTGACCGCCGCCGCCGTTCGCGTAATTCCATCCGCATGAATGCCCTCATCCGCCGCGTCGTCGGCTTCGACGCGCACCACCGCATTTTCGCCGCGCTCCTGCTCGCCGGCATCAGCTTCGGGATGGCGTGGCGTTTCCATCTGCCTGTGCGGGCGCTGATTGCGTGGGATGTTTTCGCCGCGTCGTCCGTGGCCTTCGCATGGATGCGCATCCTCGGTGCGAAGGCGCGGGCGAGCGTGAACACGGCGAAGCTCGACGACTCCAGTCGCACGGCGATTTTTCTCCTCGTGATCGGCGCGGCGCTGGCCAGTCTTTTCGCCGTGGGCGCGCTGCTCATCTCGGCGAAAGGCGTGAGCGGAGAGCGCGCGGCGGCGCATGCCATTCTCGCCGTCGCCACGGTGCTTTGTTCTTGGACGCTGACGCACACCATTTTCACGCTGCACTACGCGCACATGTTTTACCGCAACACGCGCGGCCAGCCGAAGGACACCGCGGGCACGGGCCTCGATTTTCCCGGTGAGAAACATCCCGACTTTCTCGACTTCGCCTACTTTTCCTTCGTCATCGGCATGACCTGCCAGGTGTCGGATGTGCAGATCACCTCGCGCCAGATCCGCAGCACCGCGCTGCTCCACGGCCTGCTCTCGTTTGTCTTCAATACCGTCATCCTCGCGCTCAGCCTGAATCTTGCGTCGGCGCTAATTTAATAATCGGTCGTTCGCGCCGCTGTGGGGAAAGCTGGCAGCACCCCTGCAGCCGCCGGGCCGGCCGCCTGTTATTTTTTCTCGTCCGGCTTTGCGCCAGGCTCCACCGGCTTCGCGCCTTCGCCGATGGCGAAGAGATGGGTCTGGGTGCCGACATACATGACACCGTTGGCCACGATGGGTGTGGAATAGACCGGCGCACCCATGTTCACCTCGCTCAGCAGCTTCATCTTTTTGTCCGAAGCAAAAATGCAGACATCGCCGTCTTCGTCGCCGAGATAGACCTTGCCATCGACCACGAGGGTGCTGCCCCACATGTGGGCTTTCATGTCGTATTCCCACTGCTTCTTGCCAGTCTCGGCGTCGAGACAGTAGAGGAAGCCGCTGAAGTCCGCGATGAAAAGGAGGCCGTTTGCCGGGTCGATGCTGACGCTCGAGATGGAGCGGTGGATTTCCTTGAAGTCCCAGATAAGTCCCGACTTGGTAATGTCGCCCAACTTAGTCGCGTCAACACAGACGAGGCGGCCCACACCTTCACCATGCTCGGGGTCCTGACCTATGGCGACATAGACGCGGTTTTTGTAAAACACGGGCGTGGCGTTGATCTCACTCGGGCCTTCGGCAGCGGGATACTTAATGAGTTTTCCGGCTTTGTCTTTCTTGTATTCCTCGGGCACGGCATCGAACCACCAAACCTTCTTCATGAAGGTGGAATCCCCCTCTTTAACCGGTTCAGTGCCGAAGGCGTAGAGGATGCCGTCGCCGCCGCCGAAATAGACCTGATCCTTGCCATTCACTTTGCCGAGCGAGGGCGATGTCCATTGGCCGTGCTTGATGTTTGTGCCGATCTTGGCGTCGTCCTCGGCGAGAAACTCGCCGGTGTTTTTGTCGAGCATAATGAACGACGGCGACTGCGGCGACGGAACATTCACATGCGTCCAGTCCTGACCGTTCGAGGTGCAGGCGAACAGCTTGTCGCCCAGCGTGATGACCGAGCAGTTGGAGGCATTGTGCGGGTAGGCGCCAAGCTCATCCATCATGTCGTAACGCCAGAGGATGTCGGCGTCTTTCGGACCCGGCTCGATGGAGGGCTTTCCTGGACCGCCGAGATACTTCGCTTCGTCCTTGAATGGCCCTTGGTTGCCATTGGTCATACCCTCGGCATCGAGACACACGACTTCGCAGCGGTTGGTTACGACCCACACTTTGCCACCCTCGACATTGGGCGAGGCGAGGATGCCGAGGTATTCCCAGTCGTTGACCTTGCCGCTGGCGAGCTTCGGCACGGCGAGCTGCCAGAGGAAGTCGCCGTTGTACTCGTTGAAGGCATAGAGGCAGGAGCGGTCGTCCTTGTACTTCGGGTCGCGCGGCGCGGCGTTGTTGGTGCCAACAAAGATCTTACCATTCGCGACGACTGGGTTGCCATAGGTCTGCGAGCCCAGTTTCACGACCCACTTCACGTTGGCGACGCCACTGAGGTCCACGTCTTCCGTGCCTGGCTTGAAGGCGAAAGTGAAGTGCCCCTGCTTGTCCGGTTTCACCGGCCCGAACTTATCGGGCAGCCCCTTGGCCGTTGAATACATGTTCCGCCCCGGATCATTGCCGCCCCAGCGGGGCCAGTCTTCGGCGTGAACGGTGAGTGCGGCGAGGCCGCAGGCGAGGGTGAAAAGCGGGAGCGATTTCATGTCGGAGATTGGTGGAAATTTAGTTATTCGGAGTAACGGCGATGTTGTCGATCCAC
This sequence comes from Chthoniobacter sp., assembly GCA_043758435.1. GTDB lineage: Bacteria > Verrucomicrobiota > Verrucomicrobiia > Chthoniobacterales > Chthoniobacteraceae > Chthoniobacter. Next base: position 4,291 of record JAYVNN010000013.1, on the reverse strand, counting down.
GCACGCTGCTCTTGCGGGGAAAAGCCGAAGAGGCCGGGCGAGCCGTGGGTGTGCGCGGTCTTGACGGGCACCTCGAGGGTCCAGGCCTCGGGCTCGGCGTCGGTCTTTTTCCAAGCCTTCGCGCGCACCGTGCCGCTGCCGTCCTTGGCCACGTCCACGCGGGCCTTGAGGCGGTACCATTCGCCGGGCGACCACTTGAACGGGACGTTGTGCGGAAGATCCTTGTAGAGTTCTTGGTTCGAGGCGATTTCGAGCTGCTGCGCGTTGCCTTTGAGTTCGATGACGTAGCGCTGATTGACGACGCCGACTTCGCTCATCTTGCGTTTGTTGCCCTCGCTCATCACGTCGGCCTCGATGGTGTAACCGCTCATGTCCGGTGCGCCGATGAAGACGGTGCCGCGCTGAAACAGCTTGTTATCAATCGTCTTGCAGAAAGCCTTGGTGCTGCCATCGCCGGGAGCCTGGCGGATTTCAAAGCGGAAACGTGCGCTGTTCCACCAGAGCGGCGGGTAGGAGAAAGGCGTGGGTTCCTCGATGACATTCCAGTTCGTGGGGCCGGTGGCGGGCGCGGGTTTGCCGGGTTCGGCGGGTGTGAGGACGGGCGGTTCTTTGCCCAGGCCGGGCCCGGTGGTTTCCTTGAGTTCAACCGCCTCGAAGTCCTGCTTGATCGGCAGCGCGCTGACGACGCGTCCTTTGATGAAGCCGCTGATTTCACCGACGGTCGCTTTCCACTGCCCGGCGGACGGACCCTCGCCGGCGAGCACGCCGTCGGCGTTGAAGGCTGCTTTCATCGTCGCTTTCACGAGCGCGGTCGGCGGGATGAAGGTCTCCCATTTCGCGGTTTTCGGATCGACGTTTTCCTCGACGGTGAAGCCGTTCGCATCGAGCGCACGGATGCGGAAGGACTGCGTTTTGCCGGGCTGGAGGAGCACTTCGTAAGGGATGATCTGGAGCTGTTTTTTCTCGCCAGGCGCGGGCCATTTCTCGGGCTCAGGCGCGGACGCGAGGCCTTTGCTCGCGCCCTTTTTGCCGAAGCAGTAGAGCTTTTTTTCCGTCTGAACGTAGAGCTTGCTGTTGTAGCCGACGGGCGAGCCGTAGCATTTGCCGGTGAGGACGGTGTGGCTCAAAATCTCGGCGTCGTGGTCACCGGGTTTGACGATGTAAAGCTCGCCGTCGCCCACGGTCTCGGTGGCTCCCGCGGTCTTCGCATCACCGCCCGCGGCGGCGATATACATGGCGATGTAGAGCTTCCCGTCGGCGTAAAAGGGCGAGCTTTGGCGCTGCTCGATGCCGAGTTTTTTCTTCCACAAAACTTTGCCGTCATTCGCATCGATCGCACAGAGTTCGCCCGTGCCGTTGACCTGGTAGATGCGGTCGCCGACGAGCACGGGCGAACTCGCGAGCGCGCCGACGGGGTTGCGCCACTGCTCGAGTTCCTTGGTCGGGAAAATCTGCGGCGTTTGCGGAGTCGGCGGTTTCACGCCTTCGGGGATTTTGAAAGCAGCCATGCGGCCCACGTCGCTCGTGTCGAGGTTCTCGCTTTCGTGCGTGACGATGATGCGGCCTTTGTGCTCCACCACCGAGGCATTGATGCCGCCCTTCGCGCCGGCTTTCGCGACCGGCGTGCGCCAGAGCGGTTCGCCGGTGCGGGCATTGATCGCGAGCAGCGTGGAGTCGCCGCCGGAGGAATACAGGACGCGTTTGCCGTCGTGAAAACTCAGCCACGGATGGCAGAAAGTATTGTCCTGCGGCCGGTCGCCGGGCGCGCTCGACCAGACGAGTTCGCCGGTCTTTTTGTCGAAGGCGTAAAAGCGGTCGCCCGCCGCGCCGTGCGCGCCCCACGACGAGGTGATGCCGCGGGTGATGACGAGTTCGTGGTCGATGAGCGGCGAGGCCGTGCGGTTGTTCGGGAAGGTGAGCCGGCCAAATTCTTCCATCAGTGAATGCTGCCAGAGGAGCTTGCCGTCGGCGGTGAAACAGGTGAGCAAACCCTGGCTGCCTTGCGTGTACACATTGCCCGTTTCCGCATCCACCGCGGGGCACGAAGTGGAGTAGCGCAGATAGACGATGTCGCTGAGGAAATCGTTGAAGAGCTGCTTCCACAAAGGCTTCCCGGTCTCCGCGTCGAAGCACGCCACGCCTTCCTGCAAGTCCGGCCCTTCGCCGAGAAAGCCCATGATGTAGAGCTTGCCATTCGCGATGACGGGCGCGCTTTGCCCCGGAAAATCCGCCGTCCACAGCACGGCTTTCACGTCCACTTTTTCGGGCAGACCTTTTTCCAAAGACACACCGGTCTGGAATGGCCCGCGCCAGTCGAGCCAGCCATGCACATCACCTTTTTCCGGTGACGCGGTCTTGTCAGGTTTTTCCTTCGTCGCAGCATGCAGCGACACGGCGGCGAGGGTGAAAGTGAAGGTGACGGCGGAGAGGAGTGAGGACTTCATGGGCGGGTGTGCGGCGGTCTTTCCGAGAGAAAGTCTGGAGTTTTTAAGGACGAACGCGGGCGATGTCAAAAGATACTTACACGTATTAAATCCGCACCTCGCAATTTCCTTGGAAACAGGCTCCGCCAGCCGCTTTGAGGGCTATCCGATTCGCGTTCAAACACGATGATGTGCTGCGAGGCGGTACGGTACTAATGCGCTGGCGGAGGAGGTAAATACCCGGTACGAGCGGGAGGAAAATGAAGATCGCGATCTGGCTTTACACGACGGCGGTAGTGGTGGGGAGCGTGGCGTGGGGGCTCGTGGGATGGGCGTTCCGGCATATCTTCAATGATACGCTCGGTGGGCGTCCGCTGCCGCCGGTGTCGCGCTGGATGCTGGAAAATTCAACGGCCCCGGCGTGGCTTTCTCTCTCGCTTGCCCTCGTGGTGTTGAGATGGACGTGGAAGCGCCAGCCGGGACCGACGCATGTGGCAGTCTATGCGGGCGTGGCGCTGTTGTGGCTGACTTTTCTGGCGGCGTTCGCGGCCATCGCACTGTCGATGCCCTTTGTGAACATCGTGGTTCGCATGGGTAAGTAGTCGCGCTACTGAATCTCGACGGTCATCCCTTTGGTAATGAGCTTCGAGAGACGGACGACGTCCCAATTCGCGACGCGCATGCAGCCGTGGCTAACGGTGCGGCCGATGTTCCAGGGGCTGTTGGTGCCGTGGATGCCGATGCCAGGTTTGTTGAGGCCGATCCAGAGGACGCCGACGGGGTTGCGGGGGCCGGCGGGGAGGAGGTAGGAGGTTTCGCTGCGCTTGCCTTCTTCGAGGACGCCTTTGTCCCAGCGGAAGGTGGGCGAGGTGGCGATGCCGAGGATTTTCCAGCTTCCCGGCGGGGTTTCCTTATGCCCGCCGCCCATGATGCCGGGGGTGATGGGGACGGCGGCGAGGAGTTTTTCGCCTTCGTAAAGCTCGAGCATTTTGTTGCCGCGGTGGATTTTGATGACGCGTTCTTTGTATTCCGCGATTTCGGGGAGAAAGCCTTGCGGAGGGATGTCTTCGATGACGAAGGGCTCGACGTTGGGAACGCGGAGGGTGTCGCCGGGCTTGAGTTGGCCGAGCTTGAGGGTGGGGTTGAGCTTGGGGAGAAAGTCGGGGGAGACGTGGTATCGCTCGCCGATGAATTGGAGGATGTCGGAGTAAAGAAGCTGCTTCTTTTTGGCTTGTTCGCTGGGTTGTTTGGGGACTTCGCCGACCCATTTGAAGTCCTCGGCTTTCAAGGTGTAAAAAGTGTACACGGGGAAGACGGAATCGAGGGGGATATTGGCGTCGAGGATGCCGGTGTCGGGGAGGCCGTGGGCGCGCTGGTAGCGTTTGAGGGCTTTGCCGACGAATTCGCCGGGTCGTCCGTCGATGGCACCGGGGCCAAAGAGCTGCTGGTCGAGGAAAATCTGGAGCTGGGTGGTGACGTCGCGCGTCGCGACGGGGATGGCTTTGGCGGCCTTGATCTCCTCTTCGGCGCGGGCGAGGAGGCCGATGGAAAGGATGAGGCTGAGAGCGAGAAGGTGCTTTTTCATACGGACGAAAGATCGGGACTTGGCGAAACGGACGAGGGAGGTAGCATCGCCCGCCCTTCCCCGCAACCGACATGCTGAAAAACTCTCGTCTCGGCATCGCGCAGGTCTCGCCGCTGTGGACGCGCATCCCGCCGGCGACTTATGGGGGGAATCGAGCTGATGATGAAGCTGCTGATCAATGAACTGGTAGCGCGCGGGCATGAGGTGACGTTGTTTTCGAGCGGGGATTGCGTAACGGGCTACGCTGCGACTTCGCTGGACGCGCTGCCAGAGCTGGTCGCGC
>JAYVNN010000012.1:0-22745 GCA_043758435.1 Chthoniobacter sp. | reverse complement strand
CCCGAGCACGACCCCGAGGGCGCGCTCGATTTCCTGCGCGACGACCTCGCCAAACACGTCGGCACCAGCGGGCGGCCCGTCATCGTCTTCCAGCATTTTCCATGGGTCGGCGGCAACGCGGACTGGTGGCAGATCGAAGCCAAGGAACGTTTTTACGAAGTCGTGAAACCTTACCGCGTCGCGTGCCTCATCAACGGCCACTCGCACGGCGCATCCTTTGCCCCGTGGCATGATTTGCTCACCATCCACGACGGCTCCACCGCGCGCGGCGAAAGCGACACCGGCGACTTCATGGTCGTGCGCGTGACGGAAAACGAACTCATCGTCGCCCAACGAAAACTCGACGGCACATGGGGCATCCAAATGCGCCGCCCGCTGCCGGAAGACGCCGCCGCGCCGGCGAAGTGATGCCCCAATTTGCAAACGCACATCGTATGAAAATCGCCGCCGCAATTCTCCTCACTGCATCCATCGCGCTCGCCACGCAGCCGCGGGATGCGGTGCCGCCCGATGCGGCGGAGCTGCCGCTGAACTTCCGGCTGCATGTCGAGTTTTCCACGCCGGGTGGCGGCGCGGTGCGTTTGGGGAAAGATTTCACCGTGCCGCTGGCGGGCGTGGAGCATGATGTGGCGGTCGAGCATCCGGCGGCGGGTGCGCCGGTCTTGCGCGTGTGGTCGGGCGGGAAGCTGGTGCGTGGGCCGGAGGAAATTGCGGCGCTCGCGCAAAATGGCGCGGCGGATTTTCCCGACGCAAAACTCGACCTCGGCGGGGACTTCACGGCGGTGGCGAAGTTCGAGACGAGTGGCGGCGGGACGTTGTTTTCCAAATGCGCGCCGACGGAGAAATGGGCGGCGGGGGCGAAGGCGCTTTTCATCCGCGGCGGGCGGCTCGTGTATGACATCGGCTGGCTCGGCGCGATGACGGGAGGTGGCGCGGTGGACGACGGCAAGCCGCATACCGCCGTGCTCACGCTGCGCGGCGGCACGGCGCGGCTGTGGCTCGATGGGAAGGTCGTCGCGGAGAAGGCAGCGCACACCAAGGCGGATCTCGCGGGGCATGTTTTCAAGGTCGGACGCGCTGCGCCGGATTTCGCGGGGGATTTTGCGAAAGGCAAAATCGCCAGCGTGCGCGTGTGGTCGCGGGCACTGCCGGACGCGGAGGTTGGTTTGCTTTTCAAAGCCGACGGCGCGGGCGCGAACACGCCGGACTTTACCCACACGCCGGCGAGCGGCGGTGGGCGTCCGGTGATCGAGCCGGCGGCGGGCGTGACCGTGCGAGCGGCCTGGATGCAGGCTTTGGAGCGCAGCGACCACGCGGAGATCGTGGGTGGCTGGAACGAGAAGACGCTCGCGGAAGGCGCGACGATTTACAAAACGCTGTGCGTCGTCTGCCACGGCACGAAGGAGCAGCCCGGCTCGCTGCCGACGGCGCTGCGCTTTGCGGAAGGACAGTTCAAAAACGGCGCGGACCCGCTCTCGATGTTCACGACTTTGACGAAAGGCTTCGGCCAGATGGTGCCGCAGCCGCAATACACGACGGCGCAAAAATACGCGGTGATCCAATACATCCGCGAGACGTTCCTGCGTCCGCACAACGCATCGCAGTTTGTGGAAATCACGCCCGCGTATTTGTCCATGCTGCCGCGCGGACTCGTGCGTGCGGAGGCGGAAAAAGAAGATCGCTCGGCACCTCCATACCAGCGGATGGATTTCGGCCCCGCGCTGTTTTGGACGTTCGAAGTCGCGCCGGGAAACATCGCGCAAAAGGGCATCGCCATCCGGCTCGACGACGGCCCCGGCGGCGTGAGCAAAGGCCGCGCGTGGATGATCTACGATCACGACACAATGCGCGTGGCCGCGGCGACGACGGGCGATTTCGTGGACTGGAAAGGCATCGCCTTCGACGGCAGCCACGGCACGCACACGGGACTGACGGGCGAGCGGCAGTTCGTCAATCCCGTCGGCCCCGGCTGGGCTTCGCCGGAGGGGAAATGGGACGACGAGGCGCGCATAGTCGGCAAAGACGGCAAGCACTACGGCCCGCTGCCACGCCAGTGGGCGCGCTTCGAGGGGATGTATCTGCACGGCACGCGCGCCGTCATCGCCGCGAGCATCGGCGGCGTGCGCGTGCTCGAATCGCCGGGCTGGCTCGACTACGGCGCGACGCCGGTTTTCACGCGAACGCTGAATGTCGCCGTCGCGGCGAAACCGCTGCTGCTGCGCGTCGCGCCGGAGACGGTGAATGTCGCGATCATCGGCGATGGCACTTTGAAAAACGACGCGGGCTTTTGGATCGCGTCGCTGCCCGGCGGCGCGAAGACGCGCCTCTTCATCTCGCGCGTGGATGCGGCCTCGCTCGACGTGTTGGCGAAGGCGAACACTGCCGCGCTCGACCTCGCGACGCTCACGCACGGCGGGCCGCAGCGTTGGGCGCAGGAAGTCACGACGACTTCGGAAGCGGGGAAAAATGACGGCGCTTTCGTCGCGGATAATTTCCCGCTGCCCGTCGAGAATCCGTGGCAGAGCTGGATGCGGCCCGGCGGTTTTGATTTCACGCCGGACGGAAGCGCCGCGGTCGTTGCGACGTGGAATGGCGACGTGTGGCGCGTGGATGGCATCATGGCCGCCGCGCCCGCCGCGCTGCACTGGCGGCGCATCGCCACGGGATTGTTCCAGCCGCTCGGCGTGAAGTTTCGCGGCGACGATCTCTTTGTGACGTGCCGCGATCAGCTCGTGCGCCTGCGCGATCTCAATGGCGATGGCGAGACGGACTTCATCGAGTGCTTCAACGACGACGCGCAAGTCACCGAGCACTTCCACGAATTTGCGATGGGCCTCCAGACGGATGCGGCGGGCAATTTCTACTACGCAAAGTCGGGCCGCCACGCGCTCGACTCCGTCGTGCCGCACCACGGCACCCTGCTGCGCGTGAGCGCGGACGGCTCGCACACGGATATTTTGGCGACGGGATTCCGCGCCGCGAATGGCGTGTGCCTGAACGACGACGGCACGTTTTTCGTCACCGATCAGGAGGGTTTCTGGACGCCGAAAAACCGCATCAACCGCGTGAAGCCCGGCGGCTTTTACGGAAACATGTTTGGCTACACGAGCGTCACCGACACCGCCGATTCCGCGATGGAGCAGCCGATGGTGTGGATCACGAACGACAAGGACCGCAACCCGGCAGAACTCGTGTGGGTGCCAAAAAATGCGTGGGGTAATCTCGGCGGCAGCCTGCTCAATCTCAGCTACGGCACGGGCCGCGCGTTCATCGTGCCGAACGAAGAAATCGCTGGCCAGTGGCAGGGCGCGGTGTGCGAACTGCCGATGCCCGCCTTCGCCACCGGCATCATGCGCGGACGCTTTGCCGCGGACGGCGCGCTCTATACCTGCGGCATGTTTGCGTGGGCTGGAAATGCGACCGCGCCCGGCGGCTTCCACCGCATCCGCCGCAGCGAAAAACCCGCGCACGTCCCCCTCGCCGTCCACGCCGCGAAGGGCGCGCTCACCGTGACTTTCAGCGACCCGCTCGATCCCGCCGGCGTAAAGCCCGACGCTTTCGCGATGAAAATCTGGTCACTCAAACGCAGCGCCAGCTACGGCTCGAAACACTACGACGAACACCCGCTCGCCATCGCCGCCGCGCGCCTGAGCGAAGACCGGCGCACCATCATGCTCGCCATCCCCACGCTCGCGCCGACGATGTGCTACGAACTCGCCACCAGCCTCCGCGCCCCCGGCGGCGCGACCGTGGAGCGCTCGCTGCACGGGACGATTCATCAGCTTTCCGAAAAATGAAAATGTCGTCGCCGTGCCGACCGCGCCGTTTGGGTCCGAGGAACTCGGAGCCATCGCCGAGAAGCGGAAAAAGGTGAGCCAGATGAGCCATTTCCTAAACTCGAAACACAAAAACCACGCGAATGCCGACGGCCATATGACCGACGAACAGAAGCGCGAGTATTTGCAGGAGTTCGAGGCATGAAATCCTGCGCCTCAATTCATCTCGTCATTTTCCTGCTCGCCTGCCTCGCGCCGCTGCGGGCGGCGGAGAGCAAACCCAACATCGTCCTGATCCTCGCCGACGACCTCGGCTATGGCGACCTCGGCTGTTACAACAAGGACTCGAAAATCCCCACGCCGAACCTCGACACGAGAGCACGCGTTTCACCGACGCGCACGCGCAGCTGGTAGCCTCGCCCTCGTCACCTTCCATGAAACTTCCGCTCAAACTCTTCAGCGTCGTGCTGCTCGCTCCGCTGACCGCACTCCACGCCGCCGGCAAGCCGAACGTCCTGCTCATCATCGCCGACGACTTTCGCGCGACCGGCGGGGTCTTCACGCAGGCGCTGGCGAAGACGCCGAATCTCGACCGGCTCGCGGCGCGGGGCGTGCGCTTTGCCAATGCATTTGCGCAGTATCCGGTGTGCAATCCCAGCCGCACTTCGCTACTCACGGGGCTGCGTTGTGAGCAGACGGGCATCGTGGAAAATCAGGACTTCTTCCGCGACAAATGGCCGGACGTGGTGACGTTGCCGCAGCTCCTCCGGCAGGGCGGATGGACGGCTCATTCGTTTGGGAAAATCTATCACACTGCGAACACCGGCGAAGGTCAGCGCGAGGCGTGGCTCGATGTCGGAAAGTCGTGGGACAAAGCCAGCACGGCCCCGCCAATCGCCGCCAAACCGACGGGCGAAATCCGCAATCTCACCGACGGCAAACTCCCGTGGTGCGAAGTCGGAATCATGGACGGCCCCGACGACGACCAGCCCGACGCGCAGACGGCGGCGGCGGCGATTCGCTCGATGGAGGAACTCAGCGTGAGCGGAAAACCGTGGATGGTTGCGGCGGGATTTCATCGTCCGCACGACCCATTTCACGCGCCGCGAAAATACTTCGACCTTTACCCCAAAGACACGCTGCCCATCTACCGCGACCCGGCGGAAATGACCGCCGCCGCGCCGCTCTCGATTTCCGGCAACTGGGCCGAGACGTTCGCGAAATTCACCGACGATGATCGCCGTAGTTTCCTGCAAGCGTATCTCGCCGGGGTGTCGTTCATGGACGCGCAGGTTGGCCGGCTGCTCGACGCGATCGACCGGCTCAAGCTTGGCGACAACACCATCATCATCTTCCTCGGCGACCACGGCTATCATCTCGGCGAGCGCAATTGGTGGAACAAGAACACGCTCTTCGACCGCTCGTGCCGCGCCCCGCTCGTCATTGCCGCGCCGGGCGCAAAGGCCGGTGAGACCTTCCGCGCGCCCGTCGAGTTCGTGGACGTTTACCCGACCGTCGTGGAACTTTGCGGAGTGACCGCACCGCACCCGCTCGCCGGAAAAAGCCTGCGCCCCGTGCTCGAAGACCCGACCCGCGCGCACAAGCCCGCCGCGTTCACGCTCGTCACCCGCGGCCCGCAAAAATTCGGCCAAAGCGTCCGCACCGCGCGCTGGCGCTTCACGCAATGGAGCGACGGCACCAGCGAACTCTACGACCACGACGCCGACCCGGAGGAAACGCGCGACCTTTCCAAAGACCCCGAGCACCCCGCCGTCATCGCGGAACTAAAAGCGCAGCTCCGTGCACTGCCGCCGTGGCCGAAAGCAAAATGAAAACCATCCCCATCTTTTTTGCGCTCCTGGCATTCCTTTGCGGCCAACTCTGCGCCGCCGAGAAACCGAACATCCTCATCATCGTCAGCGACGACCAGGGCTACGAGGACGCCGGGTTTCAGGGTGGGAAGGATGTGCCCACGCCGCATCTCGACAAGCTCGCCGCGTCGGGCGTGCGCTGCACGAGCGGCTATGTTACTTATCCGGTCTGCTCGCCGTCGCGCGCGGGGTTGCTCACGGGGCGGTATCAGGCGCGCTTTGGGCATGAGAACAATCCGGTCTATGACCCGCTCGATGCGAACGAAGGGCTGCCGCTGACGGAAAAGTTGCTGCCGGAATTTTTGCAACCGGCGGGCTACACGACCGCGTGGCTGGGTAAGTGGCATCTCGGCTCCTCACCCGCGCATGTGCCGTGGCAGCGCGGGTTCGATGAAACGTATGGCTTCATCGGCGGCGGGCATCGCTACCTCGGCTGGGAGCCGAATGGCCGTCAATACACGCTGCCGCTCACGCGCAACGGCGCGGAAACAAAGGACGCGCCACCGCACCTGACGACCGCGCTCGGCGACGAAGCCGCCGCGTTCATCCGACGCAGCCAAAAGAAACCGTGGATGCTATACCTCGCGTTCAACGCACCGCACACGCCGCATGAGCCGACACCGGAGCGGGTCGCGCAGTTCGCTCACATTCCTGACGCGCAGCGCCGCCGCTACCTCGCGCAAATTTCCCTGCTCGACGACGCCATCGGCGTCATCACCGGCGCGCTCGCCGAGAGCGGGCAGGCGCAGCGCACGCTGGTTTTCTTTTTCAGCGACAACGGCGGACCGGTGGCGAGCGGCGCGAAAAACGGCGCGTTGCGCGGCGGCAAGGGACAGCTCTTCGAGGGCGGCGTGCGCGTGCCGTTTCTCGTGAGCTGGCCGGGCAAACTCCCGGCGGAAAAAACCTACGACCAGCCCGTGATTTCGCTGGATGTGTTTGCCAGCGCACTTGCCGTGGCGGGCGTGCCGATGCCTGCGGACAAGCCCTATGACGGCGTGAACATCATCCCGCACCTCACCGGTGAAGTAATAAGGCCGCCGCACGAACGACTGTTCTGGCGGCTGCGCGGCAAGGAATTCGCCGTGCGCGAAGGCGCGTGGAAACTCATCGAGCCGGACGGTAAACCCGCGCAGCTTTTCGACCTCGCCAGCGACCTCGGCGAAACTAAAGACCTCGCTGCGGACAAGGCGGACATCGCGCAGCGCCTCGCCGCGTCGCTCGCCGAGTGGCGCAAAGGTTTGAAGGAACCCGTCTTTCCCGGCTCCAGCGTCAAAGACGAAGACTGGGGCCCCGGCGGCAGCAATCAAAAGGACCGCCCGCCGCAGAAGCCCAACCCATGAACCCGACTAGCATGGCGATGCGGCGCGCGTGCCTCCTCCTCGTCGCCATCTTCGGCGCGCTGCTCCCGCCGGCCGCGCTCCATGCCGGCGGCGCGGGCGTGGAATACTACTTCGGCTATGCCCTGCCGGAGAACGATCTCGTCTGCGAGGACTTTCGCAGTCGTGACAAAAGCTGGGACTACTGCCGCATCGCCCTCGACTTCTTCCGCGCGGAAAAAATCCCTTTCTGGGAAATGGCCAACGCCAATGCGCTCATCGGCAACGCGAAGGACGACAACTCGAAGTTCTGCTTCGCCAAGGCGGGCGAACTCTTCCTCGTCTATTTGCCAGATGGTGGCAGCACCGACCTCGACCTCACCGATGCGAACGACTGGCTCGCGGTGATCCGCCGCAAATGAGCGCATTCAAAGTCAAAAGACCCACATGAAAACCATGCGCTCCTTCCGCACACTCTTCACCGCCCTGCTCCTGGCTTTGCACTCCGTGGTGCATGCTGCCAGCGAAGTCGTCGTCTATCCGCCAGTACCGGGGCTTGCAGCTTCGGAGCATTACAAAGTGCGGGTACGCTCGGCCAGCGATGGCAGCGAGTGGCAGAGCGCCTTTGCTTGGGTAAGTGCCTGCAAGACCATCGAAAAGAACACGGATGGCTACTTCGACCATCTGGCGGGCTGGACGCACACCTATGTGAACTTTGAAACCGCCGGTGCGGTTGAGGTGGAAATCGCTCGCGTCAACGGCCAGCCGATTCGCACCGCAGCGGTGCATCCGAAGCGCAAGGCGTCCGGCTGCTCCGTCAAGGATGGCAAGGTTTTGGTGAGACTTGATAAGCCGTGTCTTGTGGCCGTTGATATTGATGGCCAGATGGACGGGCAGGATACCGGCAAAGGCTACAAAGGGCCGCCGATTCACACCGTCTCACTGTTTGCCAACCCGCCAGTGATCGGCAAACCCAAGCCGGGTGATCCCAGCGTGCTGACCGTGAAACCGGGCGAGGCTCCGCCCTCCGACGGACCTTGGACCACGCTCTACTTTCTACCCGGTGTTCACGATGTCGGGCTGGCTTTTCCGCTTCACGCGAACCGCCAGTATTACATCCCCGGAGACGCGATGGTTTACGGCACACTCTCCAACCGGAAATGGGGCGATGGTCATCACGTCCGCATCTTCGGCCTCGGCACTTTGTCCGGTGCCCGCACGACGCATCCCAAATATGTTGTGCCTGCGATTTCAGAAAAGGAACACGGACGTTATCGTCCGATTGAGGTGGTGGGCACCACCGATACGCGCGTGGAGGGCATCACCATCGCGGACTCGGCGACGCATTCGCTCATGCTGGTGAGTCCCTATAAAGAGGGGCATCCCAACGAGGTTAAGTGGACCAAAATTTTCACATGGCGCGCGAATGGCGACGGGATCAATCCATTTGGGAATATGCTGATCGAAGACTGCTTCATCCGCACCCAGGATGATTCGCTGTATGTGAACGGCCTGGGTATCCGCCGCACCGTGCTGTGGAACGACGCGAATGGCTCGTCTTTTGTGCTGAGCAGCCTGCCGCACAATGACGGACGGAAACTCATCGTGGAGGACTGCGATGTGATTTATTCGAGAGCTACGTGGCACCAATGGAGTGGCGGCCGCGTCTTTAACATGCGAGGCGAAGGCGATGGACCCGGCGGCTCCGGCGTCATTTTCCGCAACATCAATATCGAGGATCCCAGACCCACGCTCCAGCAGTTTTTCATCTGCAATACCGTGCCGCCGCCCTACTCCAAAGCTGGGGGAAAGCGCGGTCCTGGCGAGATCTCGGGCATCCTCTTTCAAAACATCTCCATTGCCGCGCCCAGCGTGCTCGGTGAACCCCAAATCCTCTGGGGCCAAGCCGACGCCCGCATCCGCAACCTCACCTTCGAGAATCTCACGCTCGCTGGAAAGCCAGTGAGCGGCTCCGAGTTCTTCAAAACGAACGAGTTCGTGGACGGACTCATCTTTGCGCCAAGCGCCGCTTCCCAGCCATGACTGTGACAACAACCATGAAACACACCCTTTTACTCCTCAGCATCTCCATGTTCCGCCGCACGTTCCAAGCGGAGATTGATATGTTCGTCGAACAGGAAAAACGCGACGCATCGCAGAAGCCGTAAAATGCACAAACAACGGCAAAATCCACGGGCGAGAGTTTTAGGCGAGTCTTCGCTGCGGAGCGTGTCTTTGTCGCATTACTGTCTCACGCTCATCCTATGAAACTCATCATCCCACTCCTTCTCCTGCTCGGCGTGACCGCTGGTGCGGCGGACCTCTCGAAGCCGGTGAAGGTCTTCATCCTGGCAGGCCAATCCAACATGGAAGGGCAGGCGGTGGTTGATTTGACGGGCAAGGACTACAATGGCGGCAAGGGCACGCTGGCCATGCTGCTGCAAGACCCGGCGAAGGCGGCGATGCTGGCGCATCTGCGCCGGGCCGATGGCCAGTGGACGGTGCGCGATGACGTGTGGGCGCGCTACCGGCGCGAGCGCGGGCCGCTGCTCGCCGGGCCGCTCACCTGCGGATTCTCGGTCTATGGCGACACGCATCGCTTTGGGCCGGAGTTGCAGTTTGGCCACGTCATCGGCGAGGGCATTGAAAACCAAGTGCTGCTCATTAAGATGGCGTGGGGCGGAAAGAGTTTGTTCGAGGACTTCCGTCCGCCGTCGTCGGGCGGTGCGGTCGGGCCTTATTACATGAAGATGATCGCCGAGGTGCGCGAGGCGCTGGCGAGTTTGAAGACCGACTTCCCCAGCTACCAAGGCGCGGGCTACGAACTCGCGGGCTTCGTCTGGTATCAAGGCTGGAACGATGGCTGTATGCCGAAGACCGCCGCGGTGCCGGAGTATGAGCAGAATCTCGTGAACCTCATCCATGACGTGCGGAAGGAGTTCAACTCGCCGAAGCTCCCGGTGGTCATCGGCGAGCTGACCGGCCCGTGGGTGCAGGCCGAGGGCGACTGGGACAAGCTGCGCAAGGCGCAGGCGGCGGCGGCGCTGCGCGAGGAGTTCAAGGGCAATGTTACTTTCGTCCCGACGCATGACTTTGTGCGCAAGCCCGAGGACTCGCCGAACCCCGGCCACGGGCATCACGAGTTTGGCAATGCGGAGACTTATTTCCTAGTCGGTGAGGCGCTGGGCAAAGGCATGCTGTCTTTGCTGGCACCGCCGCGGGCGGCGGCGCAAAACGCCAACGCCCCGCGCCCTCAGTCCGGCGTGCAACAAGGCGAGATGGCGGGTTATCTCCTGGTGCCGCATGAGAAGGTGCCCGCGACCTTCAACGCAGGCTTCTCGGTATATGCAGCGGCCTGGCCGCTGTTGGACAAGTATCCGGGGCATCGTTTTCAGACCGGCCTGTTTGGCACCTGGATGTTCGCGCAAAATGACCCCAAGCCGGCGGGCAAAATGTACTCCGATGTGGAAGGCGGACTGGGCTGGTGGCGCGACACGCATTTTCCCACGGAGACGCCGAAATTCATCATGGGCGGCGTGGCTCCGAACTTCGGCGAAATCGCCAACGGCCCCGGCTACGGCGCGGGCTCGTGGGAAAAACCGCGCGGCCTGTACGGCGTGGCGCAGCTGAGTCCGTGGCTCCTGTTTCCGCTCGATGGCGTGGCCTTGAAGCAAGGCACCTGCGGCCAGCTTTTCGGCTACGGCTACCTGGCGCTGCCGCTGGCTACGGCCAAGGCGACGACGGCGGGCGCAAACGTGCCGACGGGCGAGCAATGCTGGACGTTGTTTTTTAACAGCGGGAACTTCAAAGGCCCGGTGGCTTTCTTCCTGCCTTACTTTTTTTCGCACTCCACGATCAAGAACCCCGAGTGGGCTGGGATGCTGCTGGATGCGCGCCCCTCGGAGCCGAACAAAGCGATTCAAATGGAGACGCAATATGTGCCCAGCGTGCAGTCCGCAGATGGCACCTACGCCCGCGTCGCGCCTACGGCCTTTCCGGCGCAGGCGGATGGCACTTCGCTGCTGCTGCATCGCGTCACCGCTTACCACAAGGACGCGCTGTGGAATGACGTGAAGCGCTGGTTCGACGGCGGCGCTCCTGCCAACGGCGCGATCAATCCGCAGGGCTCCGCGACGCACAACTTTCGCGGCGACGGCGGCGCGACGTGGAAGATTTACACCCCCGACACGCCAAAGGAAAACCGGGCGCCGCTCGCGTGGAAATCATTCGCCACGCCCTTCGCGCCGGACCCGCTGAGCTACGGCTACCGCTGGAACGAGCAACTCGTGAAGCGCACGCCAACCGCCAACGGCCCGCTGATGACGCTGCCCGAGTATTTTCACCTCACCACGGACGGCAAAAAACCCGAGTGGCAAGTGGTGCCGGCCGCCAGCGTGCCCGCAGACTCCGGCCTCACTCAGCATCGCTTTGAGCACGCGAAAGAGCCGCCGCAGGAGACGCGCGTCACCCCCGACGAGGCCGGGAGCACTTGGAAAAAACCCGGCCCCGCGGCAGGCCCGTTCAAGGCGCGACTCGGCGATGGCAGCGTGGTGACTTACTACTGGTATCGCTTCGCCGACCAGCCCGCGCTGCTCAATGCCGACATGACCAAAGAAGAGCGCGAGCAAATGCAGACGCGCGTGGAGAAGCTGCATCGCGCCTGGACCAAAGACCGCGACTACCTCGCGCCGCCGACCGTCGGCAAACTCGCCGACCTCGACCCCGCCCAAATCGTCACACCGCCCAAAGGCATGGAGGTCGGCTACGTGCCCATCGCCACGCGGCAGGAGCTGCAAACCCCACGATGAAAACGCCGCCACGATAACCTCAACCCCACGACCATGCCTTTGATGAAACGACTCCTTCACCATCTTGCCGCCCTGGCATTGCTGAACCTCCCGCTCGCAGCGGCCGATGCACCCGCGCTCCCGACGGCCCACACCACGCGCGACATCGAAGGCTGGAGCGTCCGCGTGGATGACCGCTTGCTGCACGGCGACGCCGCCGCGGTGGGCGAACGCGCGCTCAAGCTGCTCACTGCGCGGCTCGTCGCCATCACCATCGTCGTGCCGGAAAAGGCGCTCGCGAAACTGCGCGCGATCACAATCGAGCTGGATCTCAATTATGGCGACCTGCGCATCATGCAGTATCACCCGGATGCCGGCTGGCTGAAGGCGCACGGCTACAGCGAGGCGCTGGCGAAGTGCGTCCACATTCCCGAGGCCGAGCAGTTTCTCTCGCCGTTTGAAAACCACCGGATGCCGTGGGTCGTGCTGCACGAGCTGGCGCACGGATTTCACGATCAGACCATCGGCTTTGACGATGGGCGCGTGACTGCTGCGTGGAAGAAATTTTGCGACAGCGGGAAATACAAATCGGTCCTCACCAGCCCCGGCCCGATGCACGAGCACTACGCGCTGAACAACGCGAAGGAGTTCTTCGCCGAGATGACCGAAGCCTACTTTGGCTCGAATGATTTCTACCCCTTCGTCACCGGCGAGCTGAAGCAGGCGGAGCCGGAAACTTTTGCGCTGCTCGAAGAAATCTGGGGTGCGCTGCCAGCGCGCCCGCCGGCCAAACCCGCGCCGAAAAAATGAAACGCATCCTCGCATCCGTCAGCGCCGCAGCGCCCGCCGTCTGCTCGCCTGCGGCGGAAACCAAGCCGGTGAAAGTTTCCATCCCCGCCGGGCAGTCGGAAATGGAGTTGCAGGGATTCATCGCGCGGATGGGGTGAAGCAGTCGCCGGCGGTTTCAGCTTTGGAAAAGGCAGATTGGCGGAGAAAAGCCGATACTTTTATTGACACGTAAAGCGGGGGACTTTAATACAGTTCTGAGGTTTCAATGTGTGGCAAGATTTGCCGCTGTTGCTGCCGCCCCGCTTTTCAAGCAAAAACCTGTCAGCCGGAGAGACCGGCGGCATCCACCCCCAAAACATCCGCCTCCCATGCATACTCATCACGCCTATCCGGTTCGTCCTCTCGCCATTTCGCTGGCGCGATTTTCTTCGTCTCTCGCCATCGCCGCGGCGATGGCCCTCGCCGGGAACGCCCGGGCCACCGTTCTGAATTGGGATCCGGCAGCGGATCTCAGCAATAGCGGCGGGACGGGCGCGTGGAATCTGACGAGTCCGCTTTGGAACAATGCTGGGATCGATCAGATTTGGAACAATGGAAATCTCGACATCGCGCAATTCGGCAGCACGGCCGGGACGGTCACGCTCGGGACGGGGATCACGGCGGGCGGGCTGAATTTTAACGTGAATGGGATGACGGTGACGGGCAATACGCTGACGCTCGCCGGGGCGACGACGGTGAATGTGATGGGCGGGGCGACGGCGACGATCAGCTCGACGCTGGCGGGAACGAGCGGGGCCATTATCGCCGGCGGCGGCACGCTGAATCTGACGCAGGCCAACAGCATTTCCGGTCTTGTGGACATTCAGGCCGGGACGGTGCGGGCCACGAATCTGGGGGCGCTCGGTGCAGGCCTGGTGCAGGTGGGTGCCGGCGCGACTCTCGAATACAATGCCGGCGGCGGGGATGTGGCGACGGCGATTGTGCTCAATGGCGGAACCCTCCGGCAGATTCCGCAGGCGGATATTCACCCGACGGCGGCGATCACGGTCAACTCGGCGAGCACGCTGGATATGGCGTCGGCTGGAAATTACGGGAAAATCTTCATCACCGCGGGGCTCACGGGCACTGGCGATCTAACGAAAAACGGGGCGAACGGAATTTTGCAAATCCAAGGGTCGAACACGGGCTATAGCGGCAACTGGACGCTCAATGGCGGCTATATCGAGGCGCAAAACACGAACGCGCTTGGCACGGGGACGGTGACGATCAATGGCGGCGAGCTGGTGGCGAGCGACAATGTGGTTCCGAACGCGGTCATCATCGGCACGTCGGCGGCGATCCTCGGGTTCAACAATGGAAACAACGGCGTCTTCCGCGGGCCCATCACGGCGGCGCAGAATTTCACCGTGGGACTGCGCTTTTTCTACGACGCGAATCAGGCGTCGAATGGCAAAATTTCCGGAGTGATTTCCGGCACCGGGGCCATGAACATTCTGAACCCCGTGGCGCCCCGCACGCTCACGCTGACGGGAAACAATTCCGCGTGGAGCGGGGCGATCACCGTGCCGACGAATGTACAGCTTCGTGCGGTCGTGGGCGGCTCGGGCAATGCGCTCGGCACGGGCGCGCTGACGGTGAACGGCAGCCTCGTCGTCACCACCACGCCCAACCTTGTGGCGGGACCCACCATGGGCTTTACCGCGGGCTACTACAGCAGCGCGCTGATCGGCACCGGCATCGTGGGCGGCTTCGACTTCGGCCTGGTCACGCCCGCCGCCGTGCGCACCGAACTCACCATCGACCTCGCCAACGGCAACGGCACGATCCCAAATCCGCCGATTCCGGGTTTCAATCAGGATCACAATGCCGAACTGTGGACGGGCATCCTCAACATCACGACGGGCGGCAACTACACGTTTTTCACGTCGAGCGACGACGGCAGCCTGCTCTATCTCGACGGCGAGCAACTCGTGCAGAATGATTTTGCCCAGGGCGTGACGGAGCGGAGCGGGACGAAGGCGGTCACGGCGGGGCTGCATTCGGTGATCGTGAAATACGGCCAAGGCACCGGCGGCGGCGGCATGCATGCAAATTATCAAGGAGCCGACACCGGCAACAACAAGTTACTCATTGGCGACCCGGCCGGGGGGCTGGTGACGACCAACGGCTCGAACGTCCTCGGCACAAACACGATTTCGACGGTGCTGGATCTCGGGAGTAATGGCGGTTTCGACCTCGCGGCGACCAACACCACAGTCACGAGCGCGCTGGCTTTGCAGGCCAATGCCGCTGTGACGGTGACCGGCGTGACCGGCTTTGAGACGCTCACGCTGGCTGGCGCGGTCACTTTGAATGGCGCGCACACTTTGACCGTCGGCCGCGACCAGGTGCTCAACGGCGCGCAGAACGCCAGTGCCGGCGCGGATGTGGTCATCTCGGGCAACATCGGCGAAGTCGCGCCGGGCAGTACGCTGACCAAGACCGGGCCGCGCACGCTCACGCTGAGCGGCACGAATTCCTTCACCGGCGCGACCACGGTCATCAACGGCGTGCTCCAGCTCAATTCGCCGGTGCCGAACACCAGCGTCGGGCCGGGCGGGCTGGTCATTAATCCCACCGCCGGCCCCGTGACCGTGCGCCTGCTGAACAATGAGCAGATGCCGAATGCCGCCGCGCTCGCGCTGACCTCGGTGGGCAACAACACCGCGCTTTTGGATCTCAACGGTTTCACGGAAACGCTCGGCGGGATCACTGCGACGGCTACCGCCGCGGGGGTGACGGGCGTGGCCACCGGCGCGGCAGGCACCTTGATTGTCGGCGGCGACATCATTTTCAACAACAACCGCGTGGCGACCAACAACACCGGGCGCGAAGCCATGATTACCGGCAGCGGCACCTACTCGGTGGCGGCGAACAACGGCACGCTCAACCTCGGCGGAGTCCTGCGCAATATCACCGTTGCGACCACGAACACCGAAGGCAACCTGGCCGGCTCGGTCGCCGGCTCGAACGCCACGATCGAAACCGCCATAGTCAACGGCGGGATTAACAAGCTCGGTGCGCAAACGCTCATCCTCAACGGAGCCAGCACCTATGCCGGCGGAACCTTCATCAATACCGGCGCCGTCCGCGCCATCGGGGCCAGCGGAGCCACGTCGAGCGTGCTCGGCACCGGCCTTGTGACGCTGAATGGCGGCACGCTCGAAGTGCGCAACAACGGCACCGGCAGCAACGGCACCATCACCTACGGCAACGACCTGACCATCGACGCCTCGAAGCCCAGCGGGCTCATTGATGTGAACAACAACGGTGCGAACACCGGCAACAACCTTTCGCTCGGCAACCTCGCCATCGGCGCGCAGACGCTCAACGTCACCGGCGGCAACAGCTACGGCCTGCGCTTCAGCAGCGTGACCCTCAGCGGCGATGCCACGGTGAATCTCACCACCGCCGGCTCCTCGCTCACGCTGAACAACGTCGGCCAAAGCGGCGTGCATTCGCTCACCAAATCCGCGACCAGCCCCGGCGTGCTCATCCTCACGGGCAATGGCACCTACACCGGCGGCACCATCGTCCCGTTCGGCTCCGGCCCGCTGCGCCTCGTGCCCTCCATCGGGACCTCGAACAAGCCCGCCGGCACCGGGGCGATTTCGCTGGCCTCCGGCACCACGCTGCAAATCGCGCCGGCGATCACCGCGCTGAGCAGCACCGGTGCGGTGACGGGCGCGCTGTCGGCAAAATTCTACAACGGCGCGACGACCATCGCCTCGGGCAACTACGGGGCCATCCCAACCGCTTCCACCACCGTCGCGCTGCTCGCCGACGGGACTTTTTTCAACCGCCCCGCGGTTCTCACGTCGGCCAGCGGCGCGAACCTGCTCGCCGTCTATTCCGGCCTGCTCAATGTCCTCTCCGGCGGCACCTACACTTTTCAGACCGCCGCGCAGGACGAATCGCAGCTTGTCATCGACGGCGTGTCCGTCATCAGCGTGAACACGGGCGGCGGCACGCAGTCGCTCACGGATTCGGCGACCTCCGCGCCGGTCACCCTCGGCGCGGGCTTTCACACCATCGTGATGAAAGCCTTCGCCAGCAGCAGCACGGGCGGTGGTTTCCGCGTGCGCTACGCGGGCGGGGACACGGGCGGAAACATGCAGGTCATCGCCCCGGCCCGGCTTTCCACCGTGCCGACACTCACCAATGTCGGCAACACCGGAGCGCCGGTCACGCTCGCGGCCTTGGCGAATATCAGCCTCGATGGCGTGGGCAGCGACCTCGACTCGTCGGTTTCCACGCTCACGCTGGCCGCGGGCTCGGTGCTCGGTGCGTTCAACGCCGGGGGCAGCGGCGCGCTCTCGGTCGCGGGCGTGACCACGCTGCAAGGTGCGGCCACTTTCAACCCCACCTCCGCGCTGCTCAATCTCACCGGCGATCTCACGGACGGCGGCGGCAATTTTGCCGTCACTAAGACCGGTGCCGGCACGCTCGTGCTGACGGGTGCAAAAACCTTTGGCGGCGTGCTGACCATCAGCGCCGGCGGCGTGCAGGTGACCAATCCCTTGTCGCTCGGCGGCACGGGCGGCAACACGGTCGTCAGCATTGGAGCCACGCTCGACCTCAACGGCGTCGCGCTCGGACTCGAGCCGCTGAACCTCAGCGGCGCCGGCACCGGCACGTCCGCCGCCGCGCTCTACAACAGCAGCGCCACCGCGGCCAGCACCAGCGGCCCGGTGACTCTCGCCGCGGCGACGACCGTCGGCGGCTTCGGCGATCTCACGCTGGGTGGGCCGCTGACCGGCTCGGCGACCCTCACGAAAACCGGCGTGGCCACGCTCACCCTCAGCGGCGGCAACGGCGGCTTCACCGGCGCGCTCGCCGTCACGCAAGGCATCGTGAAACTCGGCAGCGCCACGGCGCTCGGCACGGCGGTCGGCACCACTACGGTAAGCAGCGGCGCGGTGCTCGACCTCAACGGGCAGACGATTACCGAGCCGCTCACCCTCGCCGGCGCGGGCCTCGCGAACATCGGCGCGGCGAACATCCTCGGCGTGCTCATCAATACCAGCGGCACGCCGGCTGTGGTGAACGCCACGGTCGCGCTTGGCACATCGTCGAACATCGGCAGCAGCAGCCTCACCGGCGGCGGCGCGATCACCCTCGGCGGCGTGGTCAGCGGCGGGATTTTCAACAAGGTCGGAGGCAACACCGTGACGATGAGCGCGGCCAACACCTACACCGGCGTGGGCACGGTGCAGCTCGGAACTTTGGTGCTCAGCGGCGCGGGCACGGTGACCACGGAAAACAGCATGGTCGTCAACCCGACGGCCACGCTGACGCTCGACGACACCGGCACGAACAACATCAGCAGCAGCCGTCTCGGGAGCAAAAAGCTGGTTTTGATCGGCGCGAATTTCAACATCCTCGGCAACGCGGGCGCGAACACCTTGGAAGACATCGGCACCGGAGCGCTCCAAGTGGATTCAGACCACTCGGTGGTGACGCTCACGCCCACGGGTGGCACCAAGAACGTGCAGTTCAAGGCGGCGAGCCTCGCGCGCAACGGCAATTACACGGTGAAGGGCACGGCGCTTTTCCGCGGCACGGCCCTCGGGGTCAATACTGCGGCGAGCCTCACTGCAAATAGCGCGAACATCCTCTTCACGACCGCGCCCACGGGGGTGGCGGCGTATGGCCAGGCTGGAGCGGCGGGCAGCCCGAAGCGCGGCATCATCCCGTGGGCGCTGGCGGACACCACGCTCGGCGGGCCGGGCTCGAGTTTCGCGACCTATAGCGCCGCGAATGGGGTGCAGGTTTTGCAGGCCGGGGACTTCGCCGCCACGCTCATCGCGACTAACAATGTCGTCACCAGTGCTGCGCTCACGGCTCCGGTGGGCGGACTGACGATCAATTCGCTGACGCTCAAGGCCGGTGGCGGCCTGACCATCGGCGCAGGCAATAACATCACGTTCGACAGCGGTGGCGTCCTCGCGACCGCGAGCGCGACCATTGGCGGCGCGGGCATCCTCACTGCGACGCTGGCCCCCCCTAGCACGACGCTGTTAAAAGAAATCATCATTCACACCCCGGTCATCGGCACGACTCTGACCATCTCGACGCCGATTGCGACCACCGGCGGACTGACGAAAGCGGGCGACGGGAAGCTCATTCTGGGGGCGCAAAATACCTTCACCGGCGCAGTGCGTCTGAACGGCGGCACGACGACGCTCGGAGGTGGGGCCAACACCATCCTTTTCGCCACGACCAGCGTGCCACTGGGGAGTGGGGCTTCGCCGCTGAAGAGCACGGAGACGACAAACACTCTTTTTGTCGATGCCGGGGCTACGCTCGATCTCTTTGGCAACGACCAGCGTGTCGGCGGCCTGGGCGGGCTGGCGACCAGCGTCGCTACGGCGGCGGGGGTGACCTTCTCGGGCACGTCGGGCACGATCACCAACACGGGCGCGCTGGCGAATTTCCGGTTCAGCCGCGGAACGGGCATTGCGAATTATGTTCCGACCATCCTGGCCGGGAGTCTGAACATCCAGCGCGACGGCGTCGGCACGCTGACCTTTTACTCGCCCCATACCTACACGGGGACGACGCTGCTGACCGGCGGCGTGACCGTGCTGCAGGACGCGGGGAGTTTTGCCACGGCGGGGCTGCTCAACGTGCGCCGGGCGGTGCTCAGGCTCGACGATACCGGCTTGCAGACCGCGACACGCCTCAATGCCCTTGCGCCCGTGGCCCTCGATGGCGGCGCGATCGTTTTCTTGAGCCGCTCGGGAGGCACGGCGGACGTGCTCAATCTCGGCGCGCTCACCCTCAGCACCGGAGCCTCGCTGCTCTCGCAGAATCTGGGCGGCGGAGGAACTGCGGCCACCGGCACTTCGACGGTCAACATTGCCAGTCTCGCGCGCAGCCAGGGAGCGACTATCAATTTTACCGCGACCGCGAACAACAACGTCCAACTCGGCGACAATCCGCGCGTGCTCCTCGGCGTCGCACCGGTGCTGGCGAGCGGGCTCGTCGGCGGCTGGGCGACCACGCAGGGCTTTAACAGCGCGAACCCGGCGAGCGGCAATGCGAGCTTCGATTTCGCAACCTACGATCCGGTCGCCGGGTTCCGCCCGACGGCTTACTCCGCCGCCTTTGGCACGGGTAACAATGTCAACGTGGAGCCCAGCGGGGCCGGCGGCCCGGCGACGGTGACACTGGCGGTGGGCAACACGGAGGCCAACGCGCTGCGCATCGGCGGGCTCGGCAGCACCACGACCACGACTTTGGCCTATGGCGCACCCACTGATGTACTGAACCTGGCCAGCGGCGGCCTGCTGAACACGGGCAATGGCAACGCGCGCTTCATTGGCGCCTCGGCCGACGCCGGGCTGCTGACCGCCGGGGGCACGGCCAGCACGGGCACCGTCGAGCTTTTCATCCACAACGCCGCGCCGAGTGCGTCCGCGCTGACGATCAACGCGGGGATCATCAACAATCCGAATGGCGCGTTGGTGGCCGTGGTGCTCGGGGGCTTGAGCCAGGGCAGCACCACCCAGCTCAACGGCAGCAATACCTACACGGGCACGACCTACGTGAACGGCCTCAACGTCAACCTGAACAGCCCCGCCCTTGCCATTCCGGGCAACCTCATCATCAGCGGCGGCACCTCGAACGGCGGCGATTCGCAGGCCTCCACGAACCAGACCGTGAAGCTCCTCGCGAGCAACCAGATCGCGACCGTGGCAAACGTCACAGTCAACGGCGGCGGCATGCTGAGCCTCAACGGCTTTAGCAACACGATCAACAACCTGACCCTGGCTTCGGATGGCGGCGGGGCCGGCAATATCGGGCCGGTGGTGCAGACTGGCATCACCGCGCTGGCGCCTTTCACCGGCGCGCTCACGCTCAACGGCAACATCACCGCGACGAGCCTGATGGCGACGGCGGTGCCCGTCATCAGCGGCAACGTCACGCTGCCCGTCGGAATTCACACGGTCGCCATCGGCGCGGTGCCCGGCGCTCCGGGGCAGGTGGGTTTGGAAATCAACGCCGCCATGACCGGCGGCGGCAGCCTCAATGTGACCAGCGGCGTCCTCGGCTTGGGCAACACCGTCAGCACCGCCAGCCTCAACCTTTCCGCCGGCACGACTCTGGTCCTGACCAGCCTGACCAGCGGCACCGTCACGCCGACCATCAATGCGCTCACCGGCTCCGGCAGCGTGAATGTGAACGTCTCCGGCACGGCGCAGGTGCAGCTCGTCGTCGGCAATGGCGATGGCAGCGGGACATACACTGGCACGATCACGGGGCCGATTTCGCTCAGTAAGGTCGGCGCCGGCACGCAGACGATCACGAAATCTCTGACGCTGAGCTCGCTTTCCATCGCCGATGGTGGAGTGCTGGTCTTTGGCGATGGCCTCGCGTTTGCCCCGTTCGCGCCCGAGCCGAAATTCGAGGCCGGAGTCGTGCCGGAGCCGGGTTCGCTCGGCCTGCTGCTCGTCGGCGCGGTCGGTCTGCTCGCCCGCCGTCGGCGCGGGTAAAAAGGGGCGCGTCGCGTCGTTCGCACGCTAGGGTGCTTTGTCCGCAAAGTTCCCGGCGCGACGATGTTTCCGTCGCCCGTGGTGATAGTATTTGTGTCTGTCGGTGGCGTTTCCCCGGCGGACATGGCATCATCCGAACGCTATGCTTTCCCTCCGCCGTCTCTTCTCCTATCTCTGCGCCGCGCTCGCCGTGAGCGCGGATGCCGCGATCACTTTCACCGGCATCGCCGACAAGGGAAAATACACCGACACAATCACTTTCACCGTGGTCGCCGATGCGACGGCGAATACGACCACCACCGCCACCCTCGATGGCGTGGCGCTGCCGGTCGGCGTGGCGAAGACGATTTCGGATCGGATGGAACGCTGTTACCACGAAGTCGCCGCGACGAGCCGCAATAACACAACCAGTGCCGTCGTGGACACGAAGCTGATGCGCTTTGTCCTGCGCGACACCGAGCGCCGCGCGGGGCAGGATCCCGGCTCGGAGGATGGCATCCCGCCGCACACGCCGTACAAGACGGTGAACGATGCGCCGTCGGCCTTCGCGGGGCAGACTTTGAAAGTGATCGCGCCTGCCGCATGGCCCGCGAATCTGCCGGTGCCGATGGCGGTGAAGCTCGTGAATGGCTCGAACGAAACGGTGCGTCTCGGCGGGCTGGTGACGTTCTCCGGCTTCCCCAGCGCGACGGCGCAAATGCGGCGCGGCTGGGGCTCCGTGGTCGCTCCGGCGAAGACAGCGGCGGGTGCGGTCGCGGTCGGCGGCGCGGTCGGTGTGGTGTCGGCGAACCCGACGATCAACATCGAGGCCGCGCCGGTTTTCACTGACGTGACCGGCGCGCTCGCGGCAAATACGACGTGGCCCTCCAATTCGCGCATCAACGTCACTGGCACGCTCACGGTGAATGCCGGCGTCACGCTCACCGTCGGCGCGGGGACCATCGTAAAAATTTACACCGGCAACGGCACGGCGGGGACGGCGGCGGAGATCGTCGTGAATGGCTCGCTCGTCGTGAACGGCACCGAGGCGAATCCCTGCGCGTTTGTCCCGGCGACGGCGGGCGCGTATTGGGGCGGCATCGAGCTGCCGACTTCCACTTCGGTCGTGTCGGCAAACTGGACCATTTTCCAAGGCTCGGGCGAGGAACAGAACTGGTTTGGAACCCATTCCGGCTACACCACGCACAAACCGCAGCAGGCGCTTTTCCTCGTCGCCGGAAGCCTCGCCTCCGGCTCCCTCACCGGCGCTCATCTCCAGCTCAACAACTGCTTTTGCTTCAGCCTCGCCGGGCAGGTGATGAACTCGAAAATTCGCACCTGGCTCGAAATCAACCGCACGCTGATGCAGCGCGCCGTGACGTGTGGCGAGCAGAACGACTGCCGGGTGACCATCGACCGTTCGGCTTTGCTCAAATTCCCGAGTGAGACGGAAGTTTTTGTCGATGCCGACAACGACGCGATCTATCTCACCAGTGGCGATCTTTCGATCACGAATACCGTCATCGGATTCACCAAGGACGACGGCGTGGACTCCGGCGGCAACGGCGGCGCGAGTCCGTTTGGAACGATAGATCCCGCCACCGGCACGACCACGACGCGCTATGTCTCCACGAATAACTGGTATGAAGGCACCTATCACGAAGGCAACTCACTCTCCGGCACGCGCAAT
>JAYVNN010000011.1:0-2510 GCA_043758435.1 Chthoniobacter sp. | reverse complement strand
GCTGAAACCGTAGCGCGAGTCCCGATGAATTCGGATCTCCAACTCGCGGGAAAAGTGGCGCTGGTGACCGGCTCGGCGTCGGGCATCGGCGAGGCGATTGCACGTCGGCTCGGGGCGGAGGGCGCGAGCGTCGTCATTCACGGGCAGCTCACGCAGCGGGAGGCGGCGGAGAAAATCGCGCACGAAATCCACGCGGCGAGCGGCGCGGAAACGGACGTGCAGCTTGCGCAGATCGATCAGCCGGGCGCGTGCGCGGAGCTGGTCGAGGCGGTGGTCGGGAGGTTTGGGAAAATCGACATTTTGGTGAACAACGCGGGGATTTCTCCACGCACCGATCTCGCCGGGACGGATGCCGCTTTTTTTGATCGTGTGATCGCGATCAATCTCCGCGCGCCGCTGCTGCTGATTCGCGCGGCGGTGCCGCATTTCCGGCGGCAGGGCGGGGGACGCGTTTTGAATATCGGCTCGATCAACGCGTACTGCGGCGAGGCGTGCCTGCTGGCGTACTCGATCAGCAAAGGCGGGCTCACGACGCTCACGCGCAATCTCGCGGACACGCTCGGGCGCGACGGCATTCGCGTGAATCAGATCAATCCCGGTTGGGTGCTGACGGAGAACGAATACGCCACGAAAGTCGCGGAGGGTCTGGCCGCGGACTGGCCGCTGCACATCCCGCGGCAGCACGCGCCCGGCGGGCGCATTTTCAATCCGGCGGAGATCGCGCATTTCGCAGTCGCGTTCCTGGGCGAGCCCGCGGGACTGGTGAATGGCTCGATCATCGACATCGAGCAGTTTCCGCTCATCGGGAGGAATCCGGTAAAGGCGGCGGGGTTCTAATCTTATAATTTCCAGAGCGGTGGCATGGCGTGCGCTGGACAATGTTCTCGACACTTCGTTTCGAGAATCTACCAACCCTCTCACCGCGTGATTTTTCCTCCTCACCGAACTTTTTTCTGCTGGCTGATTTGCCTCACGGCGTTGGTGGCGGGGATGGTCAGCCCCACGCGTGCGGCGCTGAATTCGCAGGAACAATCGATCGCCAATTCGCTGACGAGCGCTTCGGGGCAGCATCGCCCGTTCATGGTGCTCGATCCCATTCTCTCGAGAGTGGCTCGGGAACGAGCTGCCGACATGGCGAAACGCCACTATTTTGGGCATACGAATCCGGACGGGCACGGCGCCAATTACCTCGTCCGGCAGGCCGGCTACACGCTCCCTTCCTTTTATCCGAGCGACGGAAATAACATCGAGTCGATCGCGGCGGGGCAGACTTCGCCGTCGGCGGCGTGGAGCAGTTGGATGGGCTCGTCCGGGCACAAGCAACACCTTCTCGGAGAGCTGGATTTTTATGCGGCGCAGACGTCGTACGGAGTCGGGTATTATTACGATCCGGGCAGTCAGTATGTGCATTATTGGGTGGTCATCACCGCGCCTCCAAATGCCACGCCGCCGCCGCCGCCGACTCCGGCTCCGCCGACGTCGGTAATCAGCGTCGTTTCACCGGCCGTGAATGCGGTGCTCACGACTCCGGCGGTCAGCATTTCTGGGACGACGAGCGGAACGAAACCGGCAAGCGCGGTGCGCTTTCGCGTCGAGAACAGCGCGGGGGTTGGCGAGTTTCGACCGGCGGCTGGAACGCTGAACTGGAGCGGTGCGGCCGACCTTTTGCCGGGAGTGAACACGATTCGCGTGCAGAGCCTGGATGCTGCGGGCGCGGTGTTAAAGGAAGCGACGCGCGCCGTGCGCTACGTCGTGCTCGCCGAGTTGTCGGTGACGACCTCGGGCGAGGGGGCAGTCACGGCGGGTTTTTCCGGCACGACGATGCGTGAAATTGGACGCAGCTATTCGATCACCGCGATCCCGGCGGCGGGCTTCGTTTTCAATGGCTGGACTGGCAGCGCGACGACGGCGAGCGCGGTGCTTCCTTTCACGATGAGCGAAGGTTTCGCGGTGACCGCGAACTTCATCCCGAATCCTTTTCTCGCGCACACCGGCAATTTCAACGGACTCGTGGTCGGCGGCGGGCAGGCAGGCTTTCTGAAGCTCTCGTTGACTGGCACCGGCCGATTCAGCGGCGCGCTCGTGCTTGGCATCAGCCGGTTCACTTTCGCAGGTCAATTCGACAATGTCGGCGACGCGGTCGTGACGATTCGCCGGGTCAATCTTGCGTCGCTGACCATGACTCTTCATGCCGACCTCGTGGGCGACACGCAGCACGTCAGCGGCGCGGTGACCGACGGGATTTTCACCGCGACGATCTCCGCCGATCGTGCGCGGCTGGTGTCGGAGGGCCCTTCGCCAAATGCCGGGCGCTACACGGTGACGCTGCCGGGAAATGTGGAGAGCAGTGATCCGGCGCAGCCGCGCGGACATGGATTTGCGCTTTTGACCGTGAATACCGCAGGCGTCGCCGCGATGAGTGGTGTGCTCGCCGATGGCCGGCCCTTTTCCAGCGCCGCGACCATTTCAAAGGATGGCGAGCTGCCGATTTTCGTGCCGCTTTACGCGAC
>JAYVNN010000010.1:0-2512 GCA_043758435.1 Chthoniobacter sp. | reverse complement strand
CGAGATTGCCCTTCGATTCCACTTCCTTCGCCGCGTCTTCCAGCTTTTGGTTTTCGGTCGCGAGTCCCGGCACCTGCGCGGGCGCGGGCAGCGCGGCGTTGCGGGCGGCCTGGTCGCGCAGCACCTCGGCGGCGTCCTTGGCCCTGCCTTCGTCGGCGAGCTTCACTGCGCGCTCTTTGGCGAGGCGGTTCCCGGCGATGGACACTTCGCGCAGGACTTCAAGGCGCACGCTCGCGTCGGATTTCTTTTCCTCGTCGGTGAAGTCCACTTTCGCCGCGCGCTGCTGCGGCTCGGCCTTTTCTCCGGTCGTGGATTCGTATTTCAAATCGACGGACGTGACCTCGATGGGCGCGCTCGATTTCTCCTCGATCACGCAGCGCGCGAGGAAGCGCCGCCTATCGCCGCCGAAATACTCCGGCAGGGCGATGTCCGCCGAACGGCCCCGGCACTCGATCTCTGGCTGGCCGATGATTTCCTTCAGCCGCACACCCGCCGGCACCGTGATGCGGATGGTCACGCCGCGCGCGACGAGCGACCGCGCCGCTCCGAGTTCCTCGGCGAAAATGCCGGGCAGTTTTTCCGCATCGCGGACGTAGTAGTAGTTCGCGTTGCTGGCCTCGGCGAGCGCGGTCATCAGGTCTTCATTGTAGTCGTCGCCGAGCCCGATGGTGGTGACGGAAAGCCCGTCGCGCCGCAGCTCGCGGCCGAGCGCCGCGAGATCGCTCGTGCGACTCGGGCCGACATTCGCGAGGCCGTCGGAGAGCAGGATCACGCGGTTGACGAATTCCTTTTCCAAATTCCGCCGTAACTGCTTCGCACCCAGCGTCACACCCGCGTAGATCGCCGTCCCGCCACCGGGGCGGATGCGGTCGATGCGCGACTTCAACTCCTCGCGATGCCGCTCGCCACCCACGCGCTCCGGCGGGAGCAGCAGGTCGGTATCGTTGTCGAAAGTGACGAGCGAAAAGAAATCCTCATCCGCGAGATGATCCACCGCCACGCATGCGGCCTGTTTCGCTTTCTCGATTTTCGCGCCCTGCATCGAGCCGCTGCGGTCGAGCACCACGGCGAGATTCATCGGCGCGCGCTTGCCGTGCTCCGGGCGTTTGGCATCGAGGTCGATCTGCACCACGACTTCACGCGGGCCGCTGTTGTAAATGAGATCGCGCTCCGGTGCGACACGCAGCGTGAGATCGGCGGAGGTGGGCGAGGCGGTGGCCTGATGGACAAAGACGCCCGCCAACAATGCGAGGAGATGGAGTTTCTTCATGCCCGCACGCTAAGCGCGGGCGCGGCGCGTTGTGTCAGAGCGGCGTGCGGAGATTGTCAAAAAACTGTGAGCGGGGCGGAACGCTTCCGCGCGCTGTAGGGGAAGCTGTCAGCTTCCCCTACAGTCGCGTGGAATCGCCTCACGCGATGGTGTTCGAGAGCGTGCCGAGGCAGCCGATCGTGATCCGCATTTCATCCCCGCTCGTGAGCGTGAAGTCATTCGGCGGCACCGTGCCCGTGCCGGTGAGCAGGTAGCAGCCGGCGGGAAAATGGTTGTCGCGCATCAGCCACTCGGCGAGTTCGGGCAGGGTGCGTTTCATTTGCGCGAGCGCGGTCTGGCCGGAAAAAACGGGTACACCCGCGCGCCAGATGTGGATGTGGATTTCCGTGTCGCGCGGCAGCGCGTCGCGGACTACGAGGCCGGGGCCGAGGGCGCAGCATTGGCTCCAGACCTTGGCCTGCGGGAGGTAGAGCGGGTTCTCGCCCTCGATGTCGCGGGAGCTGAGATCGTTGCCGATGGTGTAGCCGAAGATCGCGCCGCGCGTGTTGATCGCGAGGGTGAGTTCGGGCTCGGGCACGTTCCATTTTGAGTCGGCGCGCAGCCGCATGCTCGCGCCGGTGCCGACGACGCGGTGCGGCGTCGCTTTGAAAAAAATCTCCGGCCGCGCTGCGTCATACACGCGGTCGTAAAATGTGCCGCCCCCCGCGTCCTTCGATTCCTCCATCCGCGCATCGCGGCTGCGGAGATACGTCACGCCCGCGGCCCAGACTTCCTGGCTCTCGATGGGCGCGAGCAGTTTTTCCGGGCGCAGCACCGGCGTCGCTGTGACGAGCTGGTCGTGCAGCCAGCGCGCGGGGTTTTCCTGCTGAAAAAGCGCATCGAGATGCGGCTCGGCGAGTTGGAAGCAGTCCTCGCCACGCTGGGCAATGAGACCTTCGGCGGCGCGATAGACAGTGAGGGGAGGCAGAGACATGCGCGCAGCATGCGAAGCCGCCGCGCGCCGTGCAACTTCCGCTTTGCCGCACCGGGCGAATGCTGCATCTTCCCCGCCCCATGCTCTGGCTGAACAAGCTCCTCCAAACCTTTTTTAATTTCCGCGAGAAGTCCGACGGCGATGTCGTGAAGCCCTTTCTCGATCACATGGAGGACCTGCGCTGGACGCTGCTCCGCATGCTGTTCTCGCTCATCGCCGGCATGGCGGTCGCGTTCGCGTTTGTCGGCAGACTCATGGAACTGCTGCGG
>JAYVNN010000009.1:0-2513 GCA_043758435.1 Chthoniobacter sp. | reverse complement strand
ACCGGCGCATCGAGCGCCGCGATCATCGCCGCGCGCTCATCCGTGAGTCCCGCCTGATGCGACGGCTCGATGATCGTCGTTCGGTCATCGGGGAATTCGACATCGAGATGACCTCGTCCGTATGCGAGTGGGATTTTCATGTGCCGCCGGCGAGTTACGTTCGAAGCGGGCCGGTGTAAAGTCGCGCGGCGGGCATTTCCAAAATCGCATCGCGCTGCGCAAACTGCCATGCTGGCTTGTGCCGGAATGGGAGCGAACGGGCCGTACCGTTTTTCCGACACGCTCATCGGGGTGCTGGAGGCCGTCGCGAAAGCGGGCAGCGAATTCGCGCGTACCGAGATCGCGATCGCGCCGGACGCTCTGGAGATCGCGCTGCCGAGAATCGAGCAGCCGAGTCCGCAGCGTTGCGGATGCAGCGGAGCAAGACTCCTGCCGCGCGCCCGCGCGAACTCCGGCGCGGCTGCGCCTGCCTCCCGTGATTGAAGCGAAATTGCTGGCGGCAAATGGCGGCGCGGCTAGCCTCAGCGCATGAAATTTTCCCTCCTGTCAGCACTCGCCGGTGCAGTTGCCACAGCTGCCTTTGCGGCCACGCCCGTCGAGATGCTCGAACAGCTCCGGACGAACCTGAGTTCGGAACTCAGGTCGGCGCTCGACAAGGGAAACGGTGAAAACAACCAGCGGCTTTTTCAGATCGAGTCCCTCCTCGTCGAACAGCTCCCCTCGCGTGAATTGCCGGAGGATCAGCTCTCCCAAGTCATTCAGCTCCTCGGGCAGCTCCGCTCGCTCACCCGTGATCCAAAGAGCGCGGAACTTTGCCAGGGCCTCATGGTCGAATTGCGAACGCTCGCGACGGCGCGTGACAGGCGTTTCAAGGAGGCATTCGCAACGACCGTGAAGGAAGCGCTGATCACCGGGCTCAAGGCCACGGTGCCCAAGGATGTGGACGCGCCCCTGCTCGCGCTCGCCAATATCCAGAAGCAGGCGAACAGGACGGAACGCATCAGCACTGGCCGAGGCGTGGACACGCAGCCGCTCAGCACCGCCATTTCCATTCTCACCCTCTGGCAGGATGCCATGCTGCCGCGGGCTGGTGCGCCGAAAAACCGCAACAGCCTCGATCAACTCGAGAGCATGACCCAGAACTATGCGCAGCAGCTCGGCGATCTGCTTCCGAGGTCGGAGTTCATCACCCTGCTGAACAGCGGACGTGGCCGGCTCGATCCATCGCTCACCAAGAAACCCGTCGGTGCTGCGGAGATCAACAGGCAGAGCACGGAAATCCTGCGCGGGGTGAAGAGGCTGGAGGACATTTCCAGCGCCGTGAAGGCCATGGAGGCGCTCGCCAGCGATCCGGAAAATGGCTCGACGAACAACAGCCCGGCGCTCCAGACCCTGCGCAAGATCTACAAGCTTCACGAAGAGCTGAAGGCTGGCATGTCAGTCACACTTTCCTCAGTGGAAACTGGCTCCTCCTCGGGAGACACCGATGAGACCGTGGCAGTCAAGGGACTGATCATCAAATTTGCCCTCCCCCGCGTGCTAAACGTGACCGGGGATGCCATGCCGAAGAACAGCGAAAGCGTATCGGACTACCTCACGCGAATGCTGGAGGAGAGCCGCAGGAAATCCGACTGGCCATTGCTTGCCAAGGTCATGGACACCGCGCAATCGCTGAAGCCGAACAGCCTGATTGCCACGGGTGACACCGCCGCCCTGCGCTCCATGCTCGCCGGGATCAATCAGGAGCGCGCGAGGCAGTACGCGGGCGCGGTGGCATATTACCTCGCCGCGCTGCGGACCGGCTCGCAGGCCGTGCCGTCCGAAGTGATCGGGGAAAAGCTGGAGGCGATTCGCAAGGATCATCCCCAAGACTACGACGCCGGCAACAATCTGCAGATCATTGAGCCGACGCCACAGCGATACGTAGGCCCGCCGCCCTATTACATGAACGGCGGTCCGAGAGGCATAATGAGCAACCAGGTCACAGCGAGCATCGGCGCAGCGCAGCCGGCCGCGCCGCTCGTCGTTCCCGCTGTGCCCAAGGAAACCGCCGCACCGAAAGCCACGGCACCCGCGGAGGAAAAGAAGACCGCGGCACCTGCGAAACCGGAGGGGCCGGCCGGCGAAAAATAAGCGCGCATCCCGCGCAGCGAGTTGCCTTGCGCGTGCGCACGCCATCGGCTAAGGCCACGCTCAAAAATCGCACCCATTCCACAGTGACCACCCGGGAAAATCCATTTGCGCCGTGTTTCCTCGAACGCATCCCGTTCCAATTTCCGGCGGGCGTGAGCTGGGAAACGCTGCTCAAACGGCTCGAGGAATTGAATTGGTGCGCAAGCATCGTCGGCGGCAACGGCACAGGAAAAACCACGCTCATCGAGCAGCTTGTCCCGCACCTCGGGGCACGCGGCTTCGAGCCCGTCATCTTCCGCCTGCAGACCGAGAGCGGCATGAAGGAAAAGGATCGCCTTGCCGACAAGTTCCGCGACGTGAAGTCGCCCGGATTCATCCTG
>JAYVNN010000008.1:0-2514 GCA_043758435.1 Chthoniobacter sp. | reverse complement strand
GCGTTGACGTTCGCTTTGAACGCGAGGAGCGACGAGCCGTTCGCCCATTTCACCTGGTTGTCCGCCGCCCGTTTGTGGAGGTAAAGGCGCAGCTTGTCCGGCCGGTCGAGCACGCCCTGGTTGAGGCAATGCACATTCGGAAAGCGCGCGGTCCGTTTTTGCAGCACGCGGAAGGCGTGCGGGTTCGGCTCGAAGGCATAGACGGTCGCGCCTTTCGCGGCGAGTGGCACGGTCACGTCGCCGAGGTTGGCGCCGCAGTCGATGGCGATGTCGCCGGGCGCAAACTCGATCTCCGCAATCGGGCCGGTGAGCGTGTGGGCCTGCGGCTTGCGGACGAGCGTCCAAAGCCATTCGACGAGACGGCTCATGGCTGGCGTGCCGCTTCGTGGCGGCGGAAGGTTTCGAGGTCGTTCGCGGTCACGCGATAGAGCCGCAGGTTTTTGGTGTAGGCGAGCTGCTCGCCGAGGTGCTCGGCACCCATGTAGTCGTCTTGTTTCGCGATGACCACATAGTCGGGGATACGGGTCAACTGGCCGGCGTAAAAGACGGGCGTGGTGTTGCTGTTGTCGCAGACGACGCCGCTCTGGAAATAAGGCTGGTACTTGGCAAAGACGAAATTCACATAGACGCGGAAGCGCCAGTCGAGCGGCGCGGGCGTCTGCACGAGCAGCGCGGCGGGCTTCACTTCATCGAGCTTTTTGGTGATCGCCCGAAGGTCATAGCTCTCCTTTTTGACCGAGTTGCCGGCCATCAGGTCGGCGAGCAGCAGGCTCGCGTTTGACTCGGCGCGGAGGCCCGCCGCGCCGACGGTCAGTTGCAGCGCGACCCACAGCACGCACAGCCCGGCGGCCAGCGGACGGCGTGCGGCGGGCAGCAGCCGGCTTTCGCGGCAGCGCCACAGAAACGCGACGAGAGCCGCGGGAAGAAAGGGCACGGCAAACATGAGGGCCTTCACCGCAGAGTAATTCCGGTGGAAGGCGAGGAGCAGCGTGTAGGCGGCGAGCGGCGTGATCACGGCGCTGACGAGCATGCGCTCGAAGGGATCTTTCCGGCGGAAAAAAACCGCGCCGGCGTCGCTGATGAAAAGCACCGCAAGCGCAGCGGTGAAGACCATGAGGGCGAGCGCGACGGGCCAGAAAACCGGCGCGCGGTTCAGCGCGCGGTCGAGCGGGAAAAAACCAAATAGCGCCGTAGCGAGGCCGGACTGGACAACCGGCCCGAGCAGGTGCGTGGCCGTTTCCCCAGCGATCTCCGATGCGCGGTAGCGGTGGTAGCGGAGCAGCCAGTCGAGCTGGCCGGAGGCGGCGAGAACGACCACCACAGCGAGTGCGCTGGCTGCGCAGAGAGCCGGGATTTTCCACGCGTGGCGATCCTCTTTCACCGCAAAGGCCAGCGGCAGCGCGAGCGCGAGCACGAGGCTGGGCGCAAACTCCGTGTAGGTGCAGCCGAGCGCCGCGAGGAGCAGCGCGAGGAGCGCGACATTCGCCCACCGCGGGCCGCCGTCGGCGGTGAGCAGACCGGCCGTGACGTAGGCGATGACGAGCGCGAGCAAGCCCGCGAACACCTGGCCGAGCGCGTCCACCTGCATGAGCATTTGCGGCCAGAATCCGAACAGGCTGACCGCGCCCGCGGCGAGCAGCCACGGCGCTGGCAGGCCGAGGCGGTGCGCCCACAAAAGCGTGACCGGCAGCAGCAGCGCGACCATCGAGAGATTGAATGGGTAATAGAACTTGTAGGTTTCGAGCCCGGTGACGACTGCGCCGTAGGCTTCGAGCACCATGAGGTTGTAGCGCAGCGGGAAGAGCGCGGTGCGCGCGGTGTAGAGCGCGGTGGGGCTGAGCCGGGCGAGCGCGGCGGCGTCCGCGGTTTTGCTGAGATCGGCGCCCGCGAGGAACTGCGGCCACGGCACGCGGCGCAGGGATTCGGCAAGCGTGGTGTAGCAGTAGGCGTCGGCGGGCTGCGATTGAAAGACGGTGTGCTGGAGCCCGCCGGTGATGATCGTGGAGGAGCGCACCGCGAGCAGCGCGAGGAAAAAAAGCGTCGCGAGCAGCAGCGGACGGCCGCGGGCGGCGAGGTCGGCGATGAACGCGCGCCTTTCGGCCAGCAGCAGCGCGAGGCTGAGCGCGAGCAGCCCGCCGGTCACGGGCCACGCCCACCGCTGCACCGGCGCAAAGTAACGAACCAGCGGAAAGGACGGCACCACGACGAGCGCGAGCGCCAGCACCGGCGCGAACGCTGCGGCGGCGAACAGCCGCTCGCGCCGCCCGCGCGTGAGGAAATACGCGGGCCCGAAGCCGATGGCGGCGAGCAGGAGCACGAAGAGCATCGGGCTCAGGGCCTGGTGAAAAAGCATGCGAAGGAAGTGGTCACCACGCCGTCCATCCGCCGTCGATGGTGACGGTGGAGCCGGTCATATAACGCGAGGCGTCGGACATGAGGAAGATGATCGAGCCGTTGTAATCGGTCTCGTCCGCCATGCGGCCCAGCGGCATCCGCGCGTTGTAGCCGGCGAGG
>JAYVNN010000007.1:0-2517 GCA_043758435.1 Chthoniobacter sp. | reverse complement strand
GCCCGCCTCCACAATCTCGCCCACTACGGCCAGACCGCCGTCCTCTCCGCGATGCTCCTCGCCGCCTCCGCCGTCCCCGTGCTCGCCCTCCCGCTCAGTGGGCTCGCCGCCCGCTTTTTCGCGGGGCGACAGTGAACGCGCTGGCCCCGCGCGCGGCACGAGGGCAAAACTCACCACAGCTTGAGCTTGCTCCGTTAATAGCATCCAAGCGATACGTACATTTATGTTAAAGACGCCCGCGCTCACCGTCGCAGAGTACTTCGCAGGCATCGGACTTATGCGGCTCGGTTTGGATCAAGCCGGTTGGCAAACCGTCTTCGCGAACGACATCGACGAGAAAAAGCGCGAGATGTACAGCCATCATTTCGGCTCATCGTCCGAGTTCGTGCTGGGCGACATTCACGCGCTCGATCAGGCCAGTATCCCTTCGACGGTTCTTGCCACCGCCTCGTTCCCCTGCAACGACTTATCCCTCGCCGGTGCGCGCAAGGGTCTCGCCGGCGAGCACTCGTCAGCGTTCTGGGGTTTCATTCGCATCCTCAAGGAAATGGGCGCACGCCGTCCACCGTTAGTTCTCTTGGAAAACGTCACGGGCTTTCTCACCTCGCATGACGGCGCGGATTTTCATGAAGCTCTGCTTGCGCTCAATGACCTCGGGTACGCCGTGGATGCTTTCATCATAGATGCCTCGCGCTTCGTTCCGCATAGTCGCCAACGCCTTTTCGTTGTAGGCCAACGCGACGCCCCTTCGCGCATCGCAGAAACCCCGAGTCTGCTGCAAAGCGAACTTCGCCCGGCGGCGCTTGCCGACTTCATCCTCTGGCACCCGGACGTGCAGTGGAACTTGCGCTCACTGCCCTCTTTGCCGCGGCACGAGACGCGGCTCGCCGCTATCATCGAAGACCTATCTCCGAACTCCGCCGCTTGGTGGAGCCGAGAACGCTGTGATTACCTGCTCAACCAGATGAGCCCGAAGCATCGTGCTCAGGCAGATGCGATGATCCGCGGCTCGAGACGCTCCTACGCCACAGTTTTTCGGCGTGTGCGCGCGACAGGATCAATGGCCGAGTTGCGAACGGACGGCATCGCCGGTTGTCTCCGCACTCCGCGCGGCGGCAGTGGGCGGCAGATTCTTTTCGCCGCCGGAAAGGGGCGCTTCGCCGTGCGCCTGATCACCGCGCGCGAATGTGCCCGCCTCATGGGTGCCGACGATTTCCTGCTGAACGTGCCGCTGAACCAAGCCCTCTTTGGTTTCGGCGATGCCGTTTGTGTTCCCGTCATCCGTTGGATCGCCGAGAACTACCTCACCCCACTTGCGACTGCCTTCCATGCCCAAGCCCAAGAAACCAACACCCAACGCCGCACCGTCCGCTACGGCGCTTCCCGGAACCGCTAGCGTCCCGACACTGCCTGAAGGCCAGCCCGGCGATGTCGCGGCAATTCGCCGCGAGATTCAAGCCTTCCTGCGGAAGCCTGACGCTAATGGCAAGCGCATCGGTAGCGCCCAGTACGGCGTCTATGCGTTTTACGATTACGACGGCGAGCCTATCTACATCGGTCAGACCTTTGAGGGTCTGGGCGCACGGATAGGTCGGCACCTTACCAACCAACGCACGGACGCCGTTGCCATGAACGTCCTCGACCCATTTGAGGTAGCAGAAATCCGTGTCTGGCCCCTCGACCTTGGGCATCTCTCCAAGGAAGACATCAAAGCAGAACGCGACCGTGCGGAATACAGTCTCTTTGTTAAAGTCATTGAGGAGTCTTCCTTTAAGGCTGTGCTTAACGAAAAGCCTCCACGTAAGACAGAGCTAATCAAACTGCCAGCAGCGTACACGGGACGCATCATTCCGGCGGACATCTACCCGCAGCGCAAGCACCCGGATGTCCGTCTAGCCCGCCGAGCCAGCACTATCGCCGCGCTCGCCCGCGTTATCAGCGAACGCAAAGTAACCAAGTGGCTGCGAACAACCCTCCTCACTCAAGCCCGCCGACTGGAACGGCTGGCCGCCGAGCGCCTCGCTGAATTTGCCGGAACCGTCGACGAGAGCGACGAGGAGATTGAGAGCAAAGACTAGATTGCGCTCGTGCCCAAGCTGAGGGCATGGGCACGGCTGCGCGGGGCGTGCGGTTCCGCAGTTGACCGGCGCGGGGTGTTTCGCCTCCATGCACGGCGAACATGGCTGCCACCCTCCTCTGGACTCTCGAAGCCGTCGCGCTCGCGCCGGGGCGGCTGCGTGGGGTGACGCTGGAAATTCGCGCCGGGGTGACGGCGGTGCTGGGGGGCTCGGGTGCGGGCAAGACTTCGCTGCTCAATGTGCTGGTGGGTTTCGAGCCCGCGGCGGGCGGGCGCGTGACGGGGCCGGGGCGCGTTTTCTGGGTGCCGCAAAATGGCGGGCTGTGGCCGCACTGCACGGCGCGGGAGCATCTGCGGATGGTGCAGCCGGCGGGCACGGAGATCGAGGCGATGCTGGCGGCCTTTGACCTCACGGGGCGCGCGGCGGCGCGGCCGGGGGA
>JAYVNN010000006.1:0-22788 GCA_043758435.1 Chthoniobacter sp. | reverse complement strand
CGAGGGTTTGGGTGCGGAGGTTGGGCATGGCGTTAAATCCTTTCCAGCCAGAGCGCGCCGCCCTGCCCGCCGCCGACGCAGAGCGAGACGAGGGCGCGCTTTTTTTGGCGGCGCGCGAGTTCCTTGAGGCTGGTGAGAATAAGGCGCGCACCGGTCGCGCCGACGGGATGGCCGAGGGCGATGGAGCCGCCGTTGACGTTCAGTTTGTCCGCCGGAATGGGCACACGGGCGAGGACGGCGAGGACTTGCGCGGCGAAGGCTTCGTTGATTTCCACGAGGTCGGCGTCTTCGATTTTTAAACCGGTAAGCTGGTTCGCTTTCTCGATCGCCGAAACCGGCCCGAGGCCCATGCGCGCTGGATCGCAGCCGGTGTAGGCGTAGCCGGTGAGCGCGCCGATGGGCTTGCAGCCTAGCTCCGCGGCCCGCGCTTCGGTCATCACGAGGAGCGCGGCTGCGCCGTCAGTGATCTGCGAGGAGTTGCCCGCGGTGACGCTGCCGTACTTTTCAAATATCGGGCGCAGGCCGCCGAGCACGCTCATGGACTGATCGCTGCGCGGGCCGTTGTCTTTGGCAATGGCGTGGCCATTGAGAAACACGGGGCAGATTTCCTCCGCGAGCCGCGCCTCGGCAGCGAGCGCGTGCTCGTGCGATTGCAGCGCAAAGGCGTCCTGCTGCTCGCGCGTGATTTGGCCTTCGCGGGCGAGCAACTCGGCGGTCTCGCCCATGTTCAGGCCGCTGACCGGATCGGTGAGGCCCATTTTCAAACCGAGGCGCGGCTCGAAATCCGCGGGGCGGAAGTCGGTGAGCGCACCGAGTTTTTCCGCCGCCGATTTGGCTTTCGCGAGCGCGGTGAAATGGCGGGCGGCGTTTTCGTGAAAGAGCATCGGCACCTGCGACATGCTCTCCGTGCCGCCGACGATGAAGACCGAGCCGCGGCCCGCGCTCATCCGCTCGTGCGCGGTGGTGACGGCCTCGAAACCGGACGCGCAATTCCGATGCACGGTCATCGCGGGCACGGACTCGGGGAGACCGGCGCGCAGCGCGATGACGCGGGCGATATTCGCCGCGTCCATCGGCTGGCCGACGCAGCTGAAAATCAATTCGTCGATGAGCTTCACATCGAGGCCGGTGCGGGTGAGGAGGGCATCGACGGCGATGCGCCCGAGCGAGTCTGCGCTGAGCGTGGCGAGGTCAGTGCCGGCTTTGCAGAAGGGCGTGCGGACGCCGTCGATGATGACGAGACGATCAGACATGGGTGGTTAGTTTTGAAAACGCAGAGACGCAAAGGCGCGGAGGGAAAAATCCGAAATCCGAATATCGAAATCCGAAACAAATTTTCAAAAGACGGAAAACTTGGAAATCGGCTGGGGTACCGCCGGGCGCTTGCGAGTTTTTTTCCGATTTCAAACCATTCGGATTTGTTTCGGATTTCGATATTCGGATTTCGAATTTCATAGCTTGCCTGCTTCCTGCGCTGCCTGCGCCTTCGGCCGGTGATCCACCACGCGCTGTTCTTTCAACAGCGTTCCCACCCCTTGCAGCCGGCGCATTTCCTCCTCGGTGTGAAACTCGATGCGGTTCGGATGAATCTCCGTCTCGCTCGCAAACCGTGCGTCGATGGTGATGCGGAGCTGATCGTCGTCGGTCATGTCAGACTTTGCTACGTGGAGGATGAGTTCGTCGAGATCAAGCGGGTCGTCGTGCTGCTTGCGGAGTTCGAGCTGCCAGGTGCCGATATGCTCGGCGTTGTCGAGGACGTGTTCGAGATGGTTGAAGTCAACGAGCGTGCCTTTGAGTTTGCCGAGCTGGAGGTCGCGCACTTCGGAGTTGCGGGAAATTTCGCCGACGAGCCGCGGCACGCGCAGCCCGCAGTACGGGCAGGGTTCGTGGACGAGTCCGCCGTCGATGCAGTCGCCGGTGCGGTAGCGCAGGACCACGGAGCCGCGCGCGTCGAGCGGGGTGAAGACGATCTCGCCGGGCTCGCCCTCGCCGCGCGGCTCGCCGGTTTTCGGATCGACGATTTCGATGAGCGAAAGGTCGGGATGGATGTGGTAGCCCGCCGAGCCGGCGTCTTCGTGAAACGGACATTCGGCCCACGCGAGCTTCGCCTCGGTGAAGCCGTAGGTGCGAATCACGTCGATCCGCGCCGCCCCCATTTGCGCGGCGAGCGCGCGCAGTTTTCGGCGCATGCCGGTGGGCGCTTTCTCGCCGCCGAGGACGATCTTTTTCAAATTCGGCAGCGCAAAGCCGTCGGCCACGGCCTGCATGAGCAGGTGATAGACAAAGGTCGGCGTGCCGATGAGCACGTCGGGTTTGATCTTTTTGATGAGGCGCAGATTGCCGTCGGTGCCCATCGTTTTTCCGCCGCCGGTGCCGAGGACAAACGTGCCGAACTCCGTGCCGCCGTAGTGCGCCAGCCAAAAGGCGACGTGCGGCGCGAAGGGAAACATGTTCAGCATTTTCATCTCCCGCTGCGCGGCGCAGACCTCATAGACGCGCGCGCCGCCGAGCTTGAGATTCTCGATGTCGTGCGCGGTGTAGAGAAAGGGAATCGGTTCGGCGCTGCGGCCCGTGGTGCTCGTCAAAAGCAGCGGGCGGAACTCGCGCTCGAAACCCTCTGCGACCGCGGCGCGTCCGTGCAGCAGGGCGCGCGCGATGCTGGAAAAGCGGCGGGCAAGAACAACGCGATCCGGCACGAGGACAAAGTCTCGCACCGGATCGGCTCCCGTTTGGCCGGAGAGGAAATCGAGTTTGCTGGTAAAGGGGATGCGGCGCAGATCGTCGGGCGAGCGCAGCGCCGCGGGGTCGAGTTTCTCTTGCGCAAACATGCGCCCGTAGTGCGCGGAGAAAGGCAGCACCGTGTCGCGCAGGTAAGTGCGCAGGCGGGCGAGCTGCCAGTCACGCAGCGATTGCCGCGGTGCGGGCCAGGGGAATTTCGCCTTCATATGGGGTGGGTTGCGCGAGCGCTTTCAGCTCGGCGAGCTGCGCCTCGGCGGCGGTGCGGCCAAGGGCGATGTATTTTTGCGGGTGCGTGAAATCGTGCCATTCGGAATCGCCGGCGAGCGGGCGGATGACGACGTCGGCCTGGCGTGCCGAGGCTTCGGCCACGCGGGTCTGGGCGCCGTTGATGGCCTGCATCATGGTGTCGAGAATGTTGCCGTGCGCGAGGTAGTTGAAGCGCTCGGTGAAGAAGCGCCCGAACCACGAGCGGTGCGGCGCGCGGCCGTTCGGCTCGTTGCGGCTGTCGTGCCATTGGCGGATGCGCTCGGGGGGCGGGATGACGTTCACCGCGATGATCCGCTCGATGCCCATTTCCGCGAGCACATCGACCGGCAGCGGATCGGCGATGCCGCCGTCGATGTACGTCTCGCCGTCGAGCGTGACGGGCACGCACACGCCGGGAATGGCGATGCTCGCCTCGACGGCGCTCGCCACTTCGCCGCTGGAGAAAACGACGCGCTCCAGCGTGTCGAGATGCGTGGCGAGAATGCGGAGCGGGCGGATGAGTTCGGAGAAATGCGCGTGGCCGATGGAGCGGCGCAGACGCGCGGCGGTGCGGCCCGTGTGGAGAAAGCCGCGGCGCGGCGGGAGCGAGGGATCGAGCAGGCGGAGCAGGCCCCAGCGGCCTTCGAGTTCGCGCGCGAGTTTTTCGAGATGCACGCCGTCGAGCCCGTAGGCCCAGATGGAGCCGATGTATGCGCCCATGCTGGAGCCGGCGATGCAGTCAATCTCGATCCCGTTTTCCTCAAGCACCTGGATGACGCCGACATGCGCGAGCCCCTTCGCCGCGCCGGAGGAGAGCGCGAGGCCGATGCGGCAGCGCGCAATTTCCCGCGCGAGACGGTTGATGAGCAGGTCGAACCGATGATCCGGCGTGGAGGTGCCGTCGCGCAGCGGAAAGCCGCGGGCGAAGGAATGGACGGGATGGCCGAGCTGTTTCAGCGCGGCGTGAATCTCGGGCGCAGCGATGGCTTCCTCGACGCAGAGGATCGGCTTCACATGGCTCGCGTGGCCGCGTGCGCGGTCGCCGAGGGCGCGCAGGAGCAGCTCGAAATCGTAGAGATTTTGCGTGCTCGCCTGGAGCAGGACGAAGGAGAGGTCGGATTCTAGGATGCCCGCGATCGTTGTGGGGACGGGCGTCTCCGGGTGGAGGTGCAGCAGCACGAAATCGTAATGCCGCGCGCAATGGCTGATGAGCGGGGCGATGGCCGCGGCGTCGCGCGGCTCGGGGCCGGCGGTCAGGCGCAGCTCGTCGAAGCCGCCGTCGTGCGGATGAATCTGCCGCGCGAAGCAGAACTCCACGCCGAGCGAGGCCTGGTGCGCGGTCAATTCCGGCCCGTGATCTTTTCCTCCCACCGCGCGGAGATTGAGCACAAGCACGCGCTGGCGGGCGATGCGGTGGAGCGCCGCGGCGAGGCGGTGCACGGCCCCGTCGGCATCGAGCCGCGGCGAGAGCGAGAGCAGCGAGACGACCCGGCGCACGCGCCCGTTGCGTGTGGCGCGCGGTCTTTCCACCACGGCCTGCGAGAAGCGCCCGGCGAAGCACGGATCCTTCGCAAAGAGGCCGTGCAATTCGCCGCCGGGAATGCGCAGGAGCACGGCATGCGTGGCGACGACGGCGGAGTGGCGATGCGGTTCGCGGTTGAGGAAAGCGCGCTCGCCGAGGGTGTCGCCGGGGCCGAAGACTTCCTCGACGCGGCCCGCGCCGTGGAGGCCGTTCGTGCGCGCTTCGCAGCGTCCGCTGATGATGAGAAAGATCGCGTCGCACGGCTCGCCCTCGTGGAAAATAACGGTGCCTTTCGGATACTCCGCGATGGCGGAATCTGCGATGAGCCGGTCGAGCGCGCCCGCGGGGAGGAGCGAGAGAATGGGATGCGGCGGCAGCGTGCCGGTGTCGGTTTGCAAAGCCTCCTGGCCGGCGTCCGGCAACCGCGCGGTACGCCCTTTTTTACCCGCC
Organism: Chthoniobacter sp.; assembly: GCA_043758435.1. Taxonomy (GTDB): domain Bacteria; phylum Verrucomicrobiota; class Verrucomicrobiia; order Chthoniobacterales; family Chthoniobacteraceae; genus Chthoniobacter. The sequence goes on along the minus strand of JAYVNN010000006.1, from coordinate 17,831 downwards.
CGCCCCTCCGCGGAGACCGTGGCGGTCGGCTTAGAGTTTCTCATTTGCAGCCAGCCAAACATAACAATGGTTTATAGCACTACGCACGCCGCGGCACAAATGGACGGGGCCGATGACCGTCTTTCGGCGCAGCATTGACGTTCGACAGCGCGGGCGAAAGATATTCGCACCCATCGGATGAAACCATTTCTCTCGCTCGTTTTTGTCGCCGTCCTTCTCGTCACTGCGCACGGCGCGGAGCCGCCGAATATCGTGGTCGTGCTCGCCGACCAGTGGCGCGCGCAGGCGTTTGGCTTTGCGGGCGATCCGAATGTACGGACGCCGAACTTCGACCGGCTCGCGGGCGAGAGTGTGCGCTGCGTTCACGCGGTCGCGGGGATGCCGGTCTGCTCGCCCACGCGCGCCTCACTGCTCACCGGCCAGCGCCCGCTCACCCACGGCGTTTTTCTCAATGACGTGCCGCTCGATCCCGCCGCGGTCACGCTGCCGAAAGTGCTCAAGGCCGCGGGCTACGACACCGCCGCGATTGGCAAATGGCACATCGACGGGCATGGCCGCTCGGCCTTCATTCCGGCGGAGCGCCGCCAGGGCTTCGACTACTGGAAGGTGCTCGAATGCACGCACAACTACACCGACTCGATCTTCTACGGCGACACCGCGGAAAAACTCCACTGGTCCGGCTACGATGCGCTCGATCAGACGCGCGATGCGTGCGCCTTCCTCCGCGCGCGGGCGAAGGGCGCGAAGCCATTCCTGCTCTGGCTCGCGTGGGGTCCGCCGCACGATCCCTACCTCACCGCGCCGGAAAAGTACCGCGCCCTTTACGATCCCGCGAAGCTCACCCTGCGGCCCAACGTCCCCGCGAATCTCGAAGCGCAGGCGCGGAAAAATCTTGCGGGTTACTACGCGCACTGCTCCGCGCTCGACGACGCGATGGGCGACCTCCTCGCCGCGCTGCGCGAGAGCGGCCTCGCGGAGAATACGATCCTCGTTTTCAGCGCCGACCACGGCGACATGCTCGGCTCGCAGGGCCAGTGGAAAAAGCAAAAGCCCTTCGATGAATCCGCCCGCGTGCCGCTGCTCATCCGCTGGCCCGCGGCGCTCGGCAAAGTCGCGCGCGAGATCGCTGCGCCGATCAATTCCGAGGACGTGATGCCCACGCTGCTCGGCCTCGCCGGCGTGCCCATCCCGCCGAGCGTGGAGGGTCTCGATTTCAGCGCGCACCTCCGCGGCGGCGCGGCCCCCGGCGACGGCGCGACCGTTCTCACCTGCGTCGCGCCCTTCGGCGAATACGAGCGCGGCAAAGGCGGACGCGAATACCGCGCCCTCCGCACTGTGCGCCACACCTACGTCCGCGACCTCACCGGGCCGTGGCTGCTTTTCGACAACGACGCCGATCCGTACCAGCAAAAAAATCTCGCCAATGATACCGCCCACGCCGCGCTCCAAGCCGACCTCGACGCACAGCTCACCCGCAAGCTCAAGACCAACGGCGACGCCTTTCTCCCCGCTGCGGAATACATCCGCCAGCGCGGCTACACCGTGGACGCGAACGGCACCGTGCCCTACAAAAACTAACCGTCCGCACCCCATGAAAACGGTCTCCCTTTTCCTCCTCCTCGCCCTCGCCACCGCCGCCCACGCTGCGTCCGCGAAACCCAACATCGTCCTCCTCTACGCCGACGACCTCGGCTACGGCGACACCGGCTGCTACGGCGCGAAGCGCGTGCCCACGCCGAACATCGACCGGCTCGCGGCGCAAGGCCTGCGCTTCACCGATGCGCACTGCGCCTCCTCGACTTGCACGCCGTCGCGCTACGCCATGCTCACCGGCGAGTACGCGTGGCGGAAAAAGGGCACCGGCGTCCTGCCGGGCGACGCACCTCTCATCATCGAGCCGGGGCGCACCACCGTCGCGACGGTCTTGCGCGGCGCGGGCTACGCCACGGGCGTCATCGGAAAATGGCACCTCGGCCTCGGGCGCGGCGGGCTCGACTGGAACAGCGACATCGCGCCCGGCCCGCTCGAACTCGGCTTCGACTACTGCTTTCTCCTGCCCGCGACCGGCGACCGCGTGCCGTGTGTGTATGTGGAAAATCACCGCGTCCTCGGCCTCGAATCCGGCGACCCGCTCAATGTCAGCTTCGGCGAGTACGTTGGCGACGAGCCGACCGGCAAAGACCATCCCGAACTGCTCCGCATGCCACCGAGCCACGGGCACGACCAGACCATCGTGAACGGCGTGAGCCGCATCGGCTACATGAGCGGCGGCAAAGCGGCGCGCTGGTCGGACGAGGACATGGCCGACACCTACGTGAAAAAGGCCGACGAGTTCATCGCGAAAAACAAAGGCGGGCCATTCTTCCTCTACTTCTCCACGCACGACATCCATGTGCCGCGGATGCCCCACGCGCGCTTCGCGGGAAAAAGCGAACTCGGCGTGCGCGGCGATGTCATCATGGAGTTCGACTGGTGCGTGGGCGAAGTGCTCGCGTCGCTCGAAAAGCATGGCCTCGCCGAAAACACGCTCGTCATTTTCAGCAGCGACAACGGCCCCGTCGTCGATGACGGCTACCGCGACGGCGCGCGGGAAAAGCTCGGCGACCACACGCCCGCCGGGCCGCTGCGCGGGGGAAAGTACAGCATCTTTGAAGGCGGCACGCGCGTGCCCTTCGTCGTCCGCTGGCCGGGCCGCGTGCAGCCGGGCGTGTCCGACGCGCTCATCTGCCAGGTGGATTTTCAGGCCACGTTCGCCGCGCTCACCGGCCAGGCTTTCGACGCGAAAACCTCGCCCGACAGCCAGAACATCCTGCCCGCGCTGCTCGGCGATTCCGCGACCGGACGCGCGCAACTCGTCGAGCATTCCGGCGGTCTCGCGCTACGGCAGGGCGCGTGGAAATTCATCCCCGCGCACCCCGGCGCGAAGCGCTTTGCCGAGACCGACACCGAGCCCGGCAATGACCCGGCCAACCAGCTCTACGACCTCGCCACCGACCTCGGCGAGACGAAGAACCTCGCCACCGCGCACGCCGAAAAAGCCGCCGAACTCGCCGCACTCCTCACCGCCGAGCGCGCCAAAGCCGGCGATGCGAGCGCGCCGCGCAAAGCCGAGTAGCGCCTCAAGGAGCGAAGCCCTTGCGGCTCGCTGGGTCGGTGAAAACGTAACCGCGGGCGAGGGCGGTGAACGTCTCGACCTGCGCCTCCTCCCACGCAGCGTCGCGACCAAGTTCCACCGCGAGCAGGCACGCCACGGCGGGCGCGGCCTCGATGGATGCGCGGGCATTCAACAGCAGCGCGCGGGTGCGGCGCGCGAGGACGTCCTCGACCGTGCGGGCCATCTCGTGCCGCGCGTGCCAGACCACTTCGCCGCGCTGGTACGGCAGCGCGGGATGCAGCGGCTCCACCCAGGCCGGCTCGCTCGCGATCAAGTCGGCGAGCGCCGCGGCGTCGGCTCCGTACGGCTGGAGATTTTCCGCGCGAATCTCCGCGCGTGTCGCACCGTGGATTGCCAGTCCCGCGGTCGTGCAAGGTCGTGCGGCAAGCCCAGCCACGATCTCCGCGCGGTCCACTGCGTCCTCGGCCATCCGCCGGTAGGTCGTCCACTTTCCGCCGGTGATTGTCACGAGCCCGCTCTCGCTCACGACGATGGTGTGGTCACGCGAGAGCGACGCCGTCGCGCCGCCGCCCGCGCGCACGAGCGGGCGCTGGCCGGCAAAGATGCTGAGCACGTCGGCATCCGTGGGATCTTTCGCGAGATGGCGGCGCGCGTGCTCCATCACAAAATCCCGCTCCTCATCGAGCGCGCGCGGTTCGGGAGTGGGGCAGGGGAGCGCGGTGTCGGTCGTGCCCACGACCACGCAGCCGTGCCACGGCACGGCGAAAAGCACGCGCCCGTCCGCGGTCCGCGGCACCATCAGCGCCGTCTCGCCGGGGAGAAAACTGCGCGGCAAAACGATGTGGATGCCCTGGCTCACGGCGACCATTTCCGCCGCCGCTGCCTCGTCCATCCGCCGCACATCATCGACAAACACGCCCGTGGCATTGATCACCGCGCGCGCCCGCACGGTGAACTCTTCGCCCGATTCCGCATCGCGGATTTCCACACCCGCGACCGCGCCGCGCTCTTTCACAAGTCCGATGCACGGGCAGTAATTCAGCATCGCCGCGCCGAGCGCCTCCGCGGTCTGCGCGAGATTCACCGCGAGCCGCGCGTCGTCGAATTGGCCGTCGTGATAGACCACGCCGCCGGTGAGATGCTCGCGCTCGACGGTCGGCAGCAGCGCGATGGTTTCCTCGCGGCTCAAATGACGCGACGGTCCAAAGCCCAGCTTCCCCGCGAGCCCGTCATAGACCTTCATGCCGATGCCGTAGAACGGCCCCTCCCACCACGCATACGTCGGAATCACGAACGCCAAATCGCGCACGAGATGCGGCGCGTTTTTAGCCAGCCGCCCGCGCTCGCGCAGCGCCTCCAGCACGAGCGCGATGTTTCCCTGCCGCAGATACCGCACGCCGCCATGCACCAGCTTCGTCGAGCGGCTCGACGTGCCTTTCGCAAAATCCGCCTGCTCAAACAGCGCGACCCGATGCCCCCGCGAGGCTGCATCCACCGCGATCCCCAGCCCGGTCGCCCCGCCGCCGATGATCGCGAAAGCGAACGGCTCCTCCGCTGAGCGGACGCGGTCGAGCGAGTCGGAGCGCAGCATGTCGCGCTACGGCACCTTGTTGATCGTGCTGCCGATCGTTGTCTGAATCTCGGCGCCGTCCGCCGCGCGCAAGCGCAGCTTGATCTCCATTTGCATCACCGGCTGGAGGCCCGGAATCTCCAGCGTCACCGTCTTGCCATCGGCGGAAAGCTTCGCCGATTTCACCTCCACTTGGTCGCGTCCCTTTTCGCCCGGCTTCGCGAGCGAGAGGTCGGGCGAGCCGTAGGTGCTCCACCATTTGTAGTTGTACTGCTCGATGGAAAAATTCGCCGCGTCATTCGCCTCCGCCGTCGCCAGCGGCTCGGGAAAACTGATCGCGATTTCGTCCTGCCCCACATGCAGCCCCACCGGCAGATGCACCGCCTGCCCGGTGTAGCGCACGCGCTGCAAGCAGCCGTCTTTCGCCGCGTTCGACTGCCAGCCTTTCAGCCCGGCGACATAGAGCTGTCCGTCCTGCGGATTGAAACGCGCCCGCATGATCCCGGACGTGAATTTCACCGGCAGCGTGAGCGCCCCGCCCTGCGCCACGCCGCCCACTTTCTCGTCCAGCACTGCGAGCAGCGAGGACTTGCCGTACGACGTGGAGAGCATCCGCCCGTCGAACGGTCCCCACTTCCCGCCCGTCACCCACACCTGCCCGCCCGTTGAGTTGTCCATCGTCATCGGGATGTAGCAGACGGGCGGCTCGAACGACGTGGGCGCGGGCGCTTTCGCGTCGAGTCGCGGGTCGGCCACATGACCGTAAAAACCGCCCGGTTTCACGAGGCTGACCTTGCTCGAGGGAATCCAGTGCCCCTGGTTGTCGCTCACCGCGATCTCATCGTGCGGCCCGATGCCCATGCCGTTCGGCGCGCGGAAACCCGACGCGACCACGTCCGTTTTCGCACCGTCCGGCGAGACGCGGAAAAGCGACGCGTGCCAGTCGCGCTTCGACCCGAGTTGGTTGCCGCCGACCACGTAATAGAAGTTCCCCTTGCTGTCCGTCTGAAGATCGAAAGCGAACGCGTGATAGCTCGGCCAAAGCGTGCGGTCGTTGTTGAAGCACTCGTAAAAATCCGCCTCCCCGTCGCCATTCAAATCGTGCAGCCGCGTGAGCTGATCGCGCCCGTGGACATAGACCGTGTCCTTCACGATGCGCAGCCCCAGCGGCTCGAAAAGGCCCACGGCGAAACGTTTCCACACGACTTTCTCCAGCTTCGCGTCCAGCCCCGAGACGATCCACACATCGCCATTCATCGTCGCCACCGCTGCGCGTCCGTCGGAGAAAAAATCGAACGCCGAAATCCGCATCCACGATTTCCACGGATTGTCCTCCGGCAGCGGAATCGTATCCACCACATACGCCGCCGAATCCTTTGCCACCGCGCCTTTCACCTCGATCGTCTGCGCCCACCGCGCCGGCCCGCCTTTGCACCACGCCGCGAGATTTTCCGGCGCACCGATGACCTTCGCCATCGACCCCTCCTGCGCAATTCCCGACGGCCCGAGCACCACGCCGAAACTCAGCGCCGCCGCATGCGGCGGCACTGTGACCACGAACCTTCCGTCCGCATTCTTCGCGGTCACTCCACCCGACGCCCCGATCAGCCCCACACTCAGCGCAGCCGCAGTCTTGTCGCGCGCATCCGCGAGCAGCAAATGCAACGCCGCGGCGGACGGCCCGAGCGTGAAGCTCCGCATGAAAAGCGTCTGCGCGCCCTCGCTCGCCAGCGAGGGCGACTCCAGCACCTCGCAGCCCTCGACTTGATACGAAAGCACCACGCGATTTCCATGCAGATAGAAACCGCGGAAGCGCGCCTGCGCCCTGGGCATCGGCCCCGTCTTGCTCGCGCGCGGGTCGCTGAATGAATCATCCCGCGACCAGCCCGGCCCTTCCGCGCTGCGAAATTTCATCTCGCCCGCAATCTCCGCCGCGCCCGTCCCGTCGCCCTTGTACGTGCCGATGTTCGTCTTTTGCAGCTTGAGAAACCCGCCCGTCCAACCCGCCGCCATGCGCAGCGTATCCGTGTCGAAACAAACGCAGCCCTCGTCCGCCGCGCCCAGCTTGATGACCAATCCTTTCGACGCCACATGCCGGCTCTCCTTCGGGCCCGCCGCGTCGATGCCGTACGTCAGCACCGGCCCGTAGAGCATCTGCGAACCCTTTGTCGGAGCCGCTTCCCCGGCAGCGGCGCGCTCTTTCGCCGCCACCTCATCCTCCACCGCGCGGAGCGGAAAATGCAACGCCGAGACCAGAGCCAATGCCGCGAGGCAAGCGGGACGGAAATGGGAGGAAAGCATCTGCTGTGGGTAGCGCCGCGGCCCCGGAATTGGAACCACGGATTCTTTCCCTCCGCCAATCCGTGAAATCCGCGAAAAAGAACCAACCGCGAACCGCGCCGTAACAAATCCATAACACGGGCGCGCGAACCTTTCTGCATCGCCAGCCGCATTCCGCTGCGGGCGAAAATCAAAACCAAAAAACAGAAAGACCCCGAACATGAAAACCAGCAGCAACAATCGCGCGGCGTTCACCCTCATCGAACTCCTCGTCGTCATCAGCATCATCGCCATCCTCGCCGGCATCGCCACGCCGGTTTACGCCAAGGTCATGATGAATGGCCGGCAGGCCAGCGCCATGAACAGCGTGCGCCAGATCGGCATGGGCCTGCGCCTTTACTCGAACGACTACGAAGGCAACTACCCGACGAAAAAGAACAGCCTCGGAGAGGACATCAAAACCTCGAACGATGTCTTCCGCAGCCTCGTCCCGACCTACGTGGACAATGAAAGGGTCTTCGCCGTGCCCAGCTCAAAGACCGGTGCGACCGCGGACAATGACATGAGCGACGCCGCACACATCGTGGCGACCGGCGAGAACCACTGGGCCTACATCGACGGCCTCAGCGCGACCTCAAATTCCAACTGGCCGCTCATCACCGATCACACCGATGGCACCGGCAAATACACCGACCAGGAAGGCGTCCTCGGCGGCACTTGGAAAGGGACGAAAGCCGTGGTCTTGAACACCGACATGAGCGCCCATCTCATCCCGCTCCTCGGCACCGGCAGCCAGCGCTTCATCCCGCGCTTCAACGACAAAACGAAGAACGCCCTGACCGTCAGCGACTACATGGGTGACACCGCGAAACTGCTCGAACCAGCGCGGTGAAATCGCCGCGCGCACCACGCACTGTAGGGGAAGCTGCCAGCTTCCCCTACAGCCGCGTCGTGCGTGACATCGCGGCGCGTGACCATTCCCCAATCACCCGTCACACTCCCCGCCGCGTGACCCTCCACGAAATCAAACCCAAGCAACTTCGCGCGCTCCTCCTGCTGCTCGTCCTCGTGCCTTTCATCCCGATGGTGCTCATGCTCCGCTTCATGCTCGACGCGCTGGAGGGCGAGCGCGACGCGGCGATGGAGCGCGCGGCGGGCGCCTATCAGCAGACGCTCGTGAATGCGGGGCCGTCGCTCGCGAAGCATCTCGCCAGCAAGGCCGGCGGGCAGCTACCCGAGGACGCGCGCAAGTTTTACCGCGGACTTTTCGACCGCGAAATCGAGATCGCCATCACCGACGCGGGCGGCCTCATCGTCGCCGGCCCGGCATCGCCGAAAGGCAAGCTCGTGGCGCAGGCTACACTCAAGCATCTCGATCTCCCGTGGCAGGCGCGGCTCTATCTCGTGGACGATTCCGCGATCAAACAATCGGTTCGCGCGCAGTTCAAAATCTACGCGTGGACCGCGCTCCTCACCGTCGTCGCCATCTGCTCCATCGCCGCCGCCGCGGGTCTCACCGTCAGCCGCCAGCTCCGGCTGCATGAGTTGAAAAACACCTCCGTCGCCACCGTCGCCCACGAGTTGCGCACGCCGCTCGCCAGCATCCGCCTGCTCGTGGACACGCTCCGCGAAGGCCGCTGCCGCACCGAGGAGCAGCGCCGCGAATACCTCGACCTCATCGCCGCCGAAAACCTCCGCCTCAGCCGCCTCACCGACAACTTCCTCACCCACTCCCGCCTCGACCGCGGCCAGCACGCCTTCACTTTCGCGCCCACCGCCCCGCGCGCCGTCATCGACCAGGCCGTCGCCGCGCTGCGCGCAAAACTCGACGCACCCGGCTGCGACTTCACCCTCGATGTCGTCGAGCCGCTCCCCGCGCTCACCGCCGACCGCGACGCCCTCCTCACCGTCCTCACCAACCTCCTCGAAAACGCGCTCAAGTACACCGGCGACGAAAAGCGTATCACCCTCCGCGCCCGCTCCACCGCAGATGCCGTCACTTTCACCGTCGCGGACACCGGCGTCGGCCTCACCCGCGATGAGCGCAAACACATCTTCGAACCCTTTTTTCAAGCCGACCAAAAGCTCACCCGCGCCCGCGAAGGCTGCGGCCTCGGCCTCGCCATCGTCCGCGAAATCGTCACCGCCCACAGCGGCACCATCGAAGTCGAAAGCGAGCCGGGCAAAGGCAGCGCCTTCGTCGTGACGCTGCCGCTCAGGAACGCGTAAGCCTTCCCACGCATGTCCGCCCCGACCGAGACCATCCTCATCATCGAAGACGACCCCGCCATGCTCCGCGGGCTGCGCGACAACTTTGAGTTCGAGGGCTACCGCGTCCAGACCGCCACCGACGGCGACGCCGGCCTCAAAGCCGCGCTCGCCATCCGGCCCGACCTCATCATCCTCGACCTCATGCTGCCCCGCGTGAACGGCTACGAAATCTGCCGCTTCCTCCGCGAGGAACAACTCGACATGCCCATCCTCATGCTCACCGCCAAGGGCCAGGAATCCGACATCGTCCTCGGCCTCAAGCTCGGCGCCGATGACTACATCACCAAGCCCTTCAGCATCAAAGAACTCCTCGCCCGTGCCGAAGCCTTTCTCCGCCGCCGCCGCACGCGTGGAGCCTCGCGGCATGAGTTTGGCGACTGCGTGCTCGACACTACTGCGCGCACTTTGAGCCGGACAGGAAAAGACGTGCCGCTTTCGCCAAAGGAATTTGAGTTGCTAGCGTATTTTGTCGCCAATGCTGGTCGCGCGCTCAGCCGCGACACCATCATGGCGAGCGTCTGGGGCTACGACCGGACGGTGACGCTCCGCAGCATCGACCGCTTCGTGAACGCCCTCCGCAACAAGATCGAGCCCGACGTGGCGGCTCCACGCTTCATCAAAACGGTGCGCGATTTCGGCTACAAATTTGAGCCGTGATTTGGGGGAAAAAGCGTTGACGCGGTAACTCGTGTGGTTATTAGTTAGCGCATGACTTATTCACTCACCCGCACGAGCATGGCCCTTGATTCGATGACCCTCAGCGCGATCAATTTTCTCGCTGAAAAATGGGAGGTTTCCAAAGCCGAAGTCATGCGCCGCGCCATCAAAAAAGCCAAGGAGGACGCTGATCTCAAAGAACAACAACCCAAACCCATCGAAGCCCTCGACTGGCTGCAAAAAGGCGGCGGGCTGACCGTCCGGGAGGCCGAGGCTTTCCGCAAGGAAGTCCGCGCCGAACGCGAGGCCAAACGCTACTGGTGGGAGCACTGAGCCGTGCTGCATCTCGATACCAACCTGCTCATCGACATGGTCACCTCCGGGTCGCCGCACAGCGCGCTGATCCGGCGGTGGCTGCGCGACGGGCAGGAGTTGGGCACGTCGGCGATTGCGTGGTCGGAGTTTTGCAACGGCCCGCACAGCAAGCCGCAGAAGGACGCCGTCGCCGCCGTGCTGGAGCATCGCATCAGCGAATTCACCTGGCAGCAGGCGGAGCAGGCCTCGCGGCTTTTCCACTACACCGGGCGCAAACGCGGCTCGCATGCGGACTGCATGATCGCCGCCGCCGCGATGGTGCTCGGCGTGACCGTGGCCACGCGCAACATCGCGGACTTCGAGCGCTTCGTCCCGCACGGGCTGAAACTGCTGCCCGTGCCGACAAAATAACCCGAGGCTCCGCGCGATCCCGGCACCTGTAGGGGAAGCTGTCAGCTTCCCCTACAGATGCCGGGCTCACCTCACACGATCCAGTTTCGCAGCGCGAAATCCGCGCCGAGGAGGGTGAACTGGATGGGCGCATTTTCCGGGTAGCATTCGCGCTCGATGCCGTCGCGGAAGACGCGCACCTGGAAAGCGACCGGTGCTTCACCCGCGAGGCCGAGGTCGGAAAGCGGGAGCGCGAATTCGATGGCCTCGCGGACGACCAGCGAGGTACGCGTGAGCTTTTCACCGCCCGCTTTTTCGATGGTGAAATCTCCCGTCTCACCGCGCGTGAGCACGCTGGTGCGGACGAGCATTCCTGCCGGTTGATGAAACTCCACGGTCAGCGCGACCGGCTCCCATTTGCGCAAATCCACGCGCAAAAATAGCACCCGCGCATCGCTGCCGAAATGGATTTTCCCGACGATCCGCTCGGCGCGGTACATCGCGCCCTGCTCGCTGCCGGCCACGTAGCAGCCCGCACCGATCCAATCGAAAAACGACCCCGCACCCATCGCCGGGGAAATTGGCCGCTCCGGCACGCTGTAGAGCGGAGCCACGCGTGCGCCGCCGATGGGCACATCAAGCACCGCGGGAGCCACGCTGCCGCAGAGCGCATGGACGTTTTTCAAATGGCGGCGAAACAGCTCGTCGAAGAGCGCGTCATTGTCCGTCGAGAAATCCGGCCCGTACCACCAGAACCAGTCACTCCCTTCCGCCGCGTAGATTTCCCGCAGCGCCGCCGCCTGCACCTCGGGCGTGAGCGCCCCGGCGTCGATCTGCCGCTGCAAAAACGCGCGCGTCTCGCCGAGCAAATCCCACCCGCGGTTTTCCTCCTCCTCGCCGATCCAGATGTCGAAGTTGCTGCTGATCCATGAGCCCGTGTGCAAGGTGGCGAGCTGTTTCCGCGGCGGGTGCTCGCGCAGATATTCCTCGATCGTGCAGCTCCGCAGCCGCTCGCTGTCCGCCTCGATCCCACCGTAAAGCGCGCGCAAAAATCCCTCGCCGCCGTCCGCGAAAGTCTCCCACGCATTCTCGCCGTCGAGGATCAGCGGGATCACGCCGGTCTCCGCGGGCACGAGTCCCGCGATGTGCCGCAGGTGCGAAAGCAAGTGCTCCGCCGCCGTCACGGGATCGTTTTTCGCCGCCATGAAACCGATGAAATCCGACAGCGGCTTTTCGCGAAAAACCGCGTTCACCGCCGCCCCGTCGTGAACCACGCGCCAGCCTTGGAACAGCTCCAGATGATCGACCACGGCGTCCTTGAAAGCAGGATCGCGCTTGAGCGAATTGAAAAGGTTTTCCTCGTCGCTGCAAAAATACTCGATCCCGCTCCGCTGCATCAGCGGGATCAGCTCCGGCGCAATCGAACCCTCGCTCGGCCACAGTCCGCGCGGCGCTTTGCCAAACAGCGCCGTGTGCTGCTCGACCGCGAGCGTGAGATGCGCCGCCGCATCCTCGGGCCACGCGAACCGCTGCGGAAACTGCCGCCCCGGCAGACTGCGCTCCGCGAAAGACGAATCATAAACCAGCGGCAGGATCGGGTGGAAAAACGGCGTCGTCGTCAGTTCCACCTGCCCGCGCTCCTCGGCGGCGCGATATTTCGCGATGACCAGCCGCAGGATTTCCAGATGGATGTCCAGCACCCGCTGCTTTTCCGCCTCCGTGAAATTGCGCCCCTTCCGTTTCATCTCCGCCAGCTCGGGATACAGCCGCTCCGCCGTGTAGCCGCACCACGCGAGATTGAACCACACCTGCAAATCCAAAAACTCCTGCGTCGAAAAATAGCGCAGCCCGCGCCGCACATCGTCGCGGTAGAAAGTCAGCCCGCGCTTGTTCAGCAGCTCCCAATAGCGCGGGTAGGGCTTCACCAGATTGTCCCAGTGGATTTTGAAAAAGTTCTCCAAGATCGCGAACTTCTCCTGCTCATCTAGCTCCGCTGCCGGACGCCGCGCCCAGTCCATCCACAGGTCGCGGATTTTCCCGTCGATCAGCTCCTTGATCTGCAAAAGCAGCACCGGCGTGAGATTGAAATTCACCCGCACGCCGGGGAAATCCTCGATCACCGAAATCATGTCGAGATAGCCCTTCACCGCATGCAGCCGCACCCACGGCATCATCGCCGTCTGCGTCATCGGATCGACGTAGTAGGGCTGGTGCATGTGCCAGAGAAAAACGACATTCGCCATGGGCGCGGAGCAAAGCGGAAACGGCCCGCGCACGGCAAACGGATTCCGCAATGGCGAATGTTGAGCCCGGAATTTGCCCGATCGATGGGCGTCACCAAACCCCGCAGTTTCGTGACGAGGGGTGGATACGACTGCGCGGGCAACCTCGATCATCTCCCAAAAGTTTTTGCCGGATCATCATTCCGTTAATTTGGCAAAATTCCGTTAATTCCGTTTTGTCTTTTTGGACGGAATTAACGGGATTCGACGGAATTAACGGGATGGATTTTTGGCAACGGTTCTACGCTCCCAGCCCGCCCTTCCCCGTCAGCTCCCCGATCTCCCTGCCCAACCGCTCCGCTTCGCCCGCGAGCCTGCTGATTTCCTTTTCCAAAAGCGCCGTCTGTTTCGCCACCACGCTCTCCAGCATCGCCGGCTGCTTCGCCGTCAGCGCATACAGCTCGAAATCGGCACTCTCGCGGAGCCGGTTGCCGGCCTCCAGCACGCGGAGAATCTCCAGCTCCAGACTCTCCCAGAGCTGCCGCAACCGCGCCACCTGCTCCTCCTAGCGGAAGTCGAGACTGGCCCAGCCCTGCCGCACAATGAAGCCGTGCGGATCGCCCGCAATCTGCCGCAGCGTCCCGAGGTCGCCGCGGTCCTTCGCGCCGTTGATCGCGGCAGTCAGCTTCTCGTAGGTCGCCAGCTTGTCCGGCTCGTGGGCGAAGCGGTCGGGGTGGTAGAGGCTCACGAGTTTCTTCCGCAGCTTGCGCAGTTCGCCTTGCTCCTCCGCGGTCAGCTCGCGGCGCGCGGCCAGCGTCTGGGCCGTCTCCGAATCCTCCTGCTCGATCTTCCCGGTCGCTTCTTCACGCTGGAGTTCGTCGAGAAAAGCGCAGAATGTCGTCCCGAAAGCATGAGCACGAAAACCAAGACGACTGGACCCGCTCCGGAAAAGCCGCATTCATCAGCCAAGCCATCGCCGGAAGTGTGGTCGTTTTTTAGTGGCGCGATGGGGCTGGATTTAGGGCTGGAGATGGCGGCAATCCATCCGACGCTCGCGGTTGAAATTGATTCGTGGTGCTGTGCGACGATTCGACGAAATCGTCCGTCGATGGCGCTGCTTGAAGGGGACGTGTCGAAGACGACGGGCACAGAACTTAGGCGCCTGCGAACGTGTCCTGGCGAGGTCGATCTGATGGTAGGCGGTCCACCCTGCCAGAGCTTTTCGCCGGGTGGCAAACGGGCCGGGCTCAATGACCCTCGCGGCAACTTGATCTACGAATACTTCCGACTCATCAGTGAGATTCGTCCAAGATATTTTGTGCTGGAGAATGTTGGAAATCTCATCACAGCGGCGCTCAACCACCGACCCATCAAAGACAGGCCGGGCAAGCATTGGAATCTGCGATCTTACGCCAATGGAGGAGGCGTAGCGGAGGATGGAATCGCGCCGATGACGGAGGATGAACTTTCCGGTTCAGCGATTCGGCAAATACTCCACGATGTTCAGAGTCTTCACTACCAAGTGACCTTTGGAGTTTTGGATGCGGCTGACTTCGGCGCTCCGCAGCACAGGTTGCGATTCGTTATGTTCGGTTCTCGCGATGGCTTTCCTCCAGCTCTACCAAAGGCTACTCACGGCGAAGGTGGTTTTGACCTGCTACCTTTCAAGACGATTCGGGATGCGATTGGTGACATCCGCTTGAACCCCGGTGTCCACAGTTCTTACACAAAAGATATGGCCGCCTATTTCTCGCTAGTTCCGCCGGGAGGTACTTGGCGTAACTTACCGCTCAAACTCCAAAAGGAAGCCCTCGGTCCCGCCTTTGAATCGGGCGGGGGAAAGACAGGTTTCTTTCGCCGTCTTGACTACGACGGCCTGGCTCCGACGGTAACTACCAAGCCAAATCGCAAAGGAAGCGCGATGTGCCATCCTGAGTTTGTCCGCCCAATCTCCGTTTGGGAATGTGCGCGGCTTCAAGGTTTCCCCGATGACTGGATGATCGAGGGCGCAATGAACCAGCAGTATCAGCAGATCGGAAATGCTGTGCCGATCTACTTAGGGAAAGCCATTGGAACCGTATTCGCTCCGCTGCTTAGCGAGGCGGCTGATGATACGGACTTCCCTCCGCCTCCGCGTTTGGAACATCTCCTTGAGATTGCGAGCGCCCGACTGCGCCGATCCGCGCACAACAAAAGAGGTAAGTCCCGCACCCCTGATCTTTTCGGTCAACTCGTGTGAGCGACCCGATTCTCTATCTTCCGCCGGAACATTGTCTTCACGGACTGCCCGAACCACTACGTAGCCAGTTCGCTGCGGCCCAGCGGAACTTAATCCACTTGGAGTTTCCAACGGCGGGCACGATCTGCGCCCGAGTGTTCGATGACCTTCGTATCAGCGTGAACTGCCCGGAGGATTTGGCAGGCAAGCCTGTGGGTGAACTGGTTGATCTGCCGTATCGAAAGCTCTCTCAACTTATGTTGGGCATACTCCAGCAAGCCGGAGTTCCGGAGCCATCGGTCGATAGTCTTTCCAAAACAATCGCCCAACGCTTTCAACTGCTCCGTGCCTTTCCGAGCCCGGATCGAACATTGGAAGCGATCGAGGCCAAGATTCTAGCGGTTGTGGATAGCCTGCCAAAGACGGCGGCTGACATTGAGCGCGGCAAGAATCCAGGCGACGTGCTTGATCCCTACATTTTGGCAGCATCCCAACATCTCCTCTTTGCGGGCGATTTTGGCCCAACCGTCGGGGCCGTTGTCTCGCACAAGGCATTGATGATGATCGAAGGGCTGATCGGGCACCTTCACGAGGACGTTCTGGGCGAGATGCGTGGGAACATCCGCGCTCCTGAGCCGCGCGGCGAAAATCAGGAGCAAATCAGCCTCGCCATGAATCCTTTTCCCGGCGCGGATTTGGTCCAACCACCTTGGAGCGTGCAAATCCCGCTACGGTTTCACCAAATCAAGAACAAGACAGGTTCAGCAAAAGGTGGAGATGGCAAGCGGCTTGGCGACCAATTGCAGCGACTCAAAGACACTTATGGTGGCGAGATTTTTTACGACGCGTTGATCGGAAACACATTGCGTGGACACCGTTCACGCGCAGGCGTCGAAGCTGCCGCACCATCCGTTGTTGTGTTGGTTGGAGAGGCAGCATTTGAAGAACTAACCGCAAGCCGCCAAGGCCCACAGCTTCTTCTCCGCGTTTACCAGTCGGCATTCCAAGAGGTCGCGAGAAAATCCGGCTATAGCGTGGAGTTGATTTCTGCCACGATTCTCGAAGCCTTTCGCGCGCGAGCCGACCAGCTTGGCGAAGGCTTCTTGGAATCGGTCTTGCGAGTGGCAACTGCTGGCCCGAGGTCCGTCCAAGATAGTCGGAAAGTCCATAGTCCCGATGAGGATTCTACTTCTGTGGTTAGTGAGGATTCGGGCGATTCCAAGGGATGGCTGTTCACGAATCCCTCTGTGCAAACGCCGGTACGGTACGGAAAGTCACGGAAGCCAAAATGATTCCCCCCTCGCTGCGGGCGACGCGGGTAAAGTCCGCTTCGTTTCTCGTGACCAATGGCAGGCGGTGGAGCAGGGCCGTCGCAGCGCTGATCGAGGCGGTGAGGATCATCGTCCCGCACCGTGACGCAGCATGGAGCGCCTCCGGGTGATGCCGAGCCACGGCCAGCAGGCGCAAGGCGGGGCCGCTCCGTTTGCGCGTGCCGTATTCCCACGAGATCGCCGTCACCGCCGGCACGTTGAGCAGCGTGGCAAACTCGGTTTGCGTGCCGCCCAGGCCGAGACGGATGGCGCGGATTTGCTGCGCGGGGATCGGCTTGACCGGCGGCGGCAGCTTCACGGCGCGTTCCCGCGCCGGTGGCCGCCCGGCGGCGCAGCCTGCGACGCGGGCGACGAGCGCCCCGGCAGCGCAGGGGATTGCGGGTTGCTTTGCGACGGTCATGGCGCGGCGAGCATGGCGGCGAAAGCGCGCGGGAGCAAGACCCCGACGCCAAGGGTGCGGGCCAGTGCGAGAGCGGCAAGGCCCGCCCGTTTCATGCGCCGCCGCTTCGATCCTCATCCTGATGACGAGGCCGACTCCACGGTTGCCGGTGGCGCTCGGTTCGGACATCTTCCGCCCATGAGCACGCTCACCGAAATCGAAAACGCCGTGGAACGCCTCCCCGCGCGCCAGCAGGAGGAACTCCTGACCTTCCTCGCGAAGCAGCTCGGACGGAGCCCGGCGGTGCGCACGCGGACGAGGCGCGGCTTAAAGGCCGCCGGGCGTCCGGCGCTCGAAGGTCTGCCGGCGGATTTGTCCGTCGGCACGAAAGTGCGGGCGCGTGCGCTGATCGCCAGACACCATGCCGCAAGTCGCTGACACGGGTTATCTGGTCGCGTATTGGAACAAGGCAGACGCGCATCACCGCTGGGCGCGAGGTCTGTCCGTGACCGCTCCGCTGCGGACGTGCGAGGCGGTGCTGACGGAAGCGGCCTACCTGCTCGGCACGCCGGAACCGATTCTCCAGATGCTCGTGGACGGCGATCTCACCGCAGATTTCCAGGCGGAAACGCATGTCACCGACCTGCTCCGCTGGCTGGATAAGTTTGCGGATCTCGATCCCGGTTTCGCCGATGCCTGCGTCGTGAAGCTCGGCGAACTGAATCCCCGCGCGGAGATCCTGACCACGGATCGCGGCGATTTTTCCGCTTACCGCACGCTCGCGGGAAAACCTCTGCGCTGCGTGTTTCCGCCAGTGTGAGCGAACCCGGTCCGCGCCAGCGGCAGGCGGAATTTGGGACGGAGTTGCTGGATGTGCTGCTCCAGAAGCGCGGTGAGTTGCCAGGCGATTTCGGGGAAGGTGAACGTGAGTTGGTCGCGCTCGAGATGGAGCATGAAGTCGGTGTTCGTGGGTGCGGAGAGAGCGTCACCAGTCGCCATCGCGAATCTGGCGGGAGATGGCGGACACGCGTTTGGCGGACAGGCCCCGCATCGCGCGCAGGAGTTCCGCCACCACGGTGGGGC
>JAYVNN010000005.1:0-2519 GCA_043758435.1 Chthoniobacter sp. | reverse complement strand
GCGCTGTCGAAGCCGAAGGTCATGGCCGTGGCTTCGAGGTCGTTGTCGATGGTTTTCGGCACGCCGATGACGGGGATGCCTTCCTCGTGGAGCTGCTGGGCGGTGGTCAGCGAGCCGTCGCCGCCGATGCAGATGAGGGCGTCGAGCCGCATCTGCTGGAGGGTTTTTTTGGTGCGGGCAATCACGTCGGGCGGGACGTGGGTGCGGCTGGTGCCGTCGCCGACTTTGGTGATGAAGTGGCCCTTGTTCGTGGTGCCCAAAATGGTGCCGCCGAGCTGCATGATGCCGGCGGTGCGGGCGAGGGTGAGTGGGATGGTGTCGCCGCCTTCGACGAGGAGGCCCTCGTAGCCATCGACGAAGCCATAGACTTTCCAATCGAGATTGTCGGCGGCGCGGACGACGCCGCGCAAAACCGCGGTGAGGCCGGGGCAGTCGCCGCCGCTGGTGAGGACTCCGATGCGTTTGCTCATGGTGTTTGGTAAATCTGGGATCGAAAAATCACCGCGGGGCCTGCCAGCCTTTGAGCGGACGGCCCGCCGCGGCCCAGGAATCGTAGAGCTGCCAGCCGTGCTGGAGCAGGCGGGCGGCGGTGTCAAAGCGGTTGCTGGAGCCGAGGACGACGACGTTCAAGCGGCGCGGGGTGATAATCTGCTGCCCTCCTTCGGCGCGGCTCTCGGGCGCTTTTCCCGAGGAGATGATGACGCACTGGCCGGCGCGCGCGGTGGTGCCGGTCTTCACGCCGTCGATGCCGTTGCTGCCGAGCAGCTCGTTGGTGTTGCGCAGGAGGTAGGCGGAGCTTTCGCCGGTCGCGGTGGTGATGGCGATCTTGCGTTCCTTTTGCGAAACGTGAAAGCGGAAGGCGGAATTGGCCATCGCGTAGCTGGTGAGTTTGGCGAGGTCTTCGGCGGTGGAATACGGGACGGTGCGTTCGAGATTGTCGAGGCCGTGCGGATTGACGAAGCGGGTGCGGAGCATGCCGAGGTGGCGGGCGAGCGCGTTCATCTGCGCGACGAAAGTGTCCGTCGGAGAAAGGTCGCCATTGCGCCTGAGTTCGTGGCCGACGTGCTCGGCGAGGGCGGCGGCGGCGACGTTGTCCGACTGCATGAGCGCGGCGTAAAGGAGGTCGCGCAGGGAGCATTGGTCGCCGGGCTGAAAGCCGACGCCCTGCGTGCTGCCGAGCTGCGCGATGCGATCAGGGATGGTGGCGAGCTGGCCGAGATCGGCTTTGTTTTGCGAGGCCCAGTCGAGGACGACCATGGCGGTGGCGATCTTCGTGAGCGAACCGACCTGGAGCTTTTTCGCGGCGGCGCTTTGCTCGAGGATGAAGCCGGTGGTGCTGTCGCTGATGACGTAGGCGGCGGTCTGCGCGTGGGCCGCGGCGGTGAGCGCAAGGGCGGCGAGGATTTTGACGAAATGCGGAAAAGCCATGGGCGAAAGTTGGGCGCGGACTTTACCGAGCGGCGCGATGATGGCAAGCGCGCGGACTCTACGTTCGCGGATTGCGCGCGACCTGGATTTTCGGCAAGCCGCGCTTCACCGGGCGGTGGACGCGACGGGCTTTGTTTTCGCCGAGGGCGAGAGCCATGAACTCCACCTGGCTGTGGCGGAGGTCGGTTTCTTTTTTTCGCACGGGGCGGACGTAGGTGCCGTCGGCGTTGAGGACGCTGGCCTTGCAATTATCGGCGAGCTGGATGCCGAGGATTTGCGTGACGATGCGCTCTTTCAGCGCGGCGTCCTCGATCGGGAAGACGACCTCGATGCGGCGGAAAAAATTGCGCGGCATCCAGTCGGCGCTGCCGACATAGACTTTGGGAGCGCCGCCGTTTTCAAAATAGAAAATGCGCGAGTGCTCGAGGAAACGCCCGACGATGGAGCGCACGGCAATGTGCTCGCTCACGCCCGCGACGCCGGGCCGCAGGCAGCAGATGCCGCGGATGATGAGGTCGATTTTCACCCCGGCCTGCGAGGCGGCGTAGAGCGCCTCGATGAGATCCTGATCCACGAGCGAATTCATCTTCGCGATGATCCGCGCGGGCTTCGCGGCCTTCGCGCTGGCGGTCTCGTGCTTGATGAGCGCCATCATCGTCTCGTGCGTGGTGAAGGGCGAGATGATGAGTTTTTTCGCGCCCTGAAAATGGCTGATGCCGGTGAGCAGGTTGAAGAAATTCGTGGCGTCCTCGCCGAAGTCAGGCTGCGCGGTGAAAAGCGAAAGGTCGGTGTAGATGCGGGCGGTGCTGGGGTTGTAGTTGCCGGTGCCGAGGTGGACGTAGCGGCGCAGGCCGTCGTCGTCGCGGCGGACGACGAGGGCGACTTTGCTATGCACTTTGTAGTTCACGATGCCGTACACGACATGCACGCCGGCCTCCTCCAGCCGCCGCGCCCACGCGATGTTGTTCGCCTCATCGAAGCGCGCCTTGAGTTCGGTGACGGCGGTGACCTGCTTGCCGTTGCGCACGGCGTCCATGAGCGCGCCGACGATGCGCGGGTCGCCGCCGGTGCGGTAGAGCGTCTGCTTGATG
>JAYVNN010000004.1:0-2519 GCA_043758435.1 Chthoniobacter sp. | reverse complement strand
CCGTCGGTCGATGCATCGTCCACGACGATGATTTCCACCTCCGCGCCGCGCGGCAGTGTCTCGCGCAACGCCCGCAGACATCGCTTGAGATGCGCGAGGCCATTGAAGGTCGGCACCACGATCGACGCGCTCGGCAGGTCGCCCGCCTCCAACCCAGGCTTCCACTTCAACTCTTGTATCGGTCGTCCACCCTCGTGTCTGATCGCGACGACCGCGCCGGTCGCGATGCGCTCCGCTTCCGCCACCGCCTCTGGGTCGGATGAAGCCAGCACCACGATATCGACGCTCTGTTCCAAATACGGAAGTCGGCTGCCCTCGGTCGCCGGCGAAAACAGAGCGCGCTCCGGCATCGCATTGGCGAGATCCAGACCGCTGTTCCAATCCATGATCGACGGTTCCCGCCGCAGACGGCGCTCGCACTCCGACACGATCTCCCGGATTTGCCCGAGCGCATCGCCGTCCGCCGCGCCGACCACATGCCGCAGGTCGAAAATGATGCAGGCATCTTCGCGCTGGAGAACGCGCCGGTATTGCCGCTCTAGGTGGGTCTTGAATTCGAGATAGTGATCTAGCCACCAAAACGCGGTCTGGGGAATGACGAGAAAGCCCGCCTCATTGGATCGTTGCGCTTCGAGCTGCACGATCGCCGCCGCGCTGCTTGCAGGCGCATAGCCAGGATACGCGCCCGCTGCATCCCGTGGAAAGTGCCAGCCGGTGCGACCACCCAGCGCGAGCAAATCGTCGTCGCCTTTGCTGATCACGAGGACGATGGCATCCGCAGGCACTGTCTCGCGAACCACCCCGCGGATGCGGTAAGTAAGTTGACAGTAATCCAGCCGCTTCTTCAGTTCAGGATCTGTCTTTTCAAGCGCGCTCGCGCTGGCGCCAACTACAACATTGAGCAAGTGCGCAAGCGCTCCGATCTCGTGGCTTTGCTGCTCCAGCGCGCGGCGCAATTCCGCGGTTTCGCCAGCGGCTTTCTCAAATTCGTGGATGTTCTTTTCCATTTGTTCGATAGTTTCTTCGCGCTCTCGGAGGTCGTTGGTAAGCTTGTCGCATTCAGCGGCGGCGTTTGCCAGCGCGTGCAGTCTCTCCTCGATTTCACCCACTGCGGCGTTGCGCGCTTTCAGTTCCCCCTCGGCAGCCGCCCGCCTCGCGCTTTCCTGTTCCGCACGTTCGGAAAGGCTCACCGCCGATTCGCACCGCTCCTCGATGTTTTTTTGCAACCGCAGGATCGCTGCGTTGCGCACGGACACCTCCTCCGCCGAACGCTTCGCCCAAGCGGTTCGCTCCGCGAATTCGGCCCTAAGGCTCTGGAGAGCTGCATCGCGGGTTGCGACCTCCCGCTGGAGGATCTCGATCCAGCGTCGCCGTTCCGTCAGCACGTTCCCAGAGCCGGTCAGCAAGACCGGCCTGTTGAAACTCGCCGCCGCAACGTCCGATTCTACAAAGCCGCAGACGGCTAGAAAGAACTGGGCGTCATCGTTCCCGACCTGGGGTGCCGCCTCGCACACCAAACGCGACTCTCCGGCATTCGAGGCATCGGCGAACATCTGGACTTGCGAGTAATTTTGCTGGAGCAGACGAACAGCGGGGAACGTCTCACGCAAAAGAGCGAGAAATTCTTCGGCATAGTATTCCCGGATGTGGAAGGGGTTGACGTAGCCGGGCCGCGCGTCGGAATAGGTCGTCCGATTCGGTGTCGAGATGAGCGCGAGGCCGTCCGGTCGCAGCACGCGGGCCAATTCTCGAAGGAACAGACGGGGATCCGTAAGATGCTCGATCAGCTCGAATGCCACGGCTAAGTCAAACGCACCGGCCGGGAACGGCAGAGCTGTCACGTCCGCAACGGCATAGACGAGGTTCGCCGAGCGATACTGCGCGCGCGCGTAAGCGATGGCCTCCGGAGAATTATCGACTGCCTCCACGTGCTGCGCGCAGCGCGCCAGCCGCTGCGCGCCGTAGCCGACCCCGCAGCCGGCGTCGAGAACACGCCTGCCCTTGGCCAGCGGCTCGGCAAAGACATACCGGGCAAGATGTTCCTGGTAGAGATCAGCATCGACCTTGCCCGGAACGAGGCGTTCACCGGTGAAGGATAGTGCGGGTGTCTCGGCGCTGCTGCTCATCGTGCTTTTACCCTCCAGACCGGTCGTGCGCTCGAATCAACACAACTGCGGGTATGCTTGGCCGCCTCGGTCCCGCGCCGTCGCTCAAGCTCCTGCGCTGCCTCCAGATCGTGAACCTCGTCTTGGATGTTGTCGTCGCGTTCCAAAAGTTCGGCGTGCAGCGAATGCAGATTTTCCCGCAGCAAGGAAACCTCAAAATCACGTGCCGCGAGGCTTGCGGGGAGGGCTCTCAGTTCACGAGCGATCTCCGGCAGTTCCGGTACTGCCGATGATTCCGAATTCGTGGATGAGGGCTTCTTTTTCATGGACGCGACAAATGGGATCCGACCGCTGGGCGAGGGCGACGGGATATTCAAATTACCCTACCGAGCCATTGCGTCAATTTACTAAAAG
>JAYVNN010000003.1:0-22875 GCA_043758435.1 Chthoniobacter sp. | reverse complement strand
ATCCGCTCCATCCACGGGATCATCAACGGCACGAGCAACTACATCCTCACGCAGATGTGCGAGCGCGGAATCGGCTTCACCGAGGCGCTCGCCGAGGCGCAGGCCGCGGGCTATGCCGAGGCCGATCCCGCGCTCGACGTGAACGGGGGCGACGCGGCGCACAAGGCGATCATCCTCGCGTCGCTCGCCTACGGATTTTGGGTTCCGGCGGAAAAGGTGTTCGTCGAGGGCATCGAGCAAATCGCGGCAAGTGACATCTGCTTTGCGCGCAAACTCGGCTACACGATCAAGCTGCTCGGCATCATCAAAGCGGACGCGCGCGGCGAGATCGAGGTGCGCGTGCATCCCACGCTCATCCCCGAGAAGCATGTGCTGGCCAGCGTCAACGGCGTCTTCAACGCGCTCGCCGTGCATGGCGACATCGTCGGCGACACCCTTTTCTACGGCCGCGGCGCGGGGCAGGATCCCACGTCGAGCAGCGTCATCGCGGACCTCGCCGAAGCCGCCGCCGCGCTCCAATCGCCGCGGAGCAACTACGGCTTCATGCCCCATGGCCTCTACGGCACCTGCAAGCCCATCGGCGAGATCGTTTCAGAATATTACCTCCGCCTCACTGTCGAGGATCGCCCCGGCGTCATCGCCCAGGTCGCTGGCGTGCTCGGCGAATTGAACATCGGCATTTCCTCGATCTTCCAGCCCGAGAGCAGCGAGGGCGAACCCGTCTCGCTCATCCTCGTCATCCACAAAGCCACGAACGCGCAGATGGCTTCCGCTTTGGAAAAAATCGCCGCGCTCCCCTGCGTGAAAGAAGCCCCGCGCATGATCCGCGTGGAAAATTTCGCATGAGTTTCCACTCCTACCACGACCGCGGCGTGATGGCCCGGTGGCGTGAGTTTCTGCCCATCACCGAGGCCACGCCTTTCATCTCGCTGAATGAAGGCAGCACGCCGCTCATCCACTCGCCGAAACTCAGCGCGCGCGTCGGGCGCGGGTGCGAGGTTTTCATCAAATACGAGGGGCTGAATCCGACCGGTTCGTTCAAGGATCGCGGCATGACCATGGCGCTGTCGAAGGCCGTGGAAGACGGCGCGAAAGCCGTGATCTGCGCGAGCACGGGCAACACGAGTGCGGCGGCGGCGGCGTATGCGGCGCGGGCGAGTGTCGCGTGCATCGTGCTGCTGCCGGCGGGAAAAATCGCGTTTGGAAAACTGGCGCAGGCTTTCATGTATGGCGCGAAAGTCGTGGCCATTGACGGCAATTTCGACGACGCCCTGAGGCTCGTCCGCGAGATCGGCGAGACGGAGCCGATTGCGATTGTGAACTCGATCAACCCCTACCGGCTCGAAGGGCAAAAGACCGCGAGCTTCGAGATCATCGAGGTGCTCGGCGACGCGCCGGACATCCATGTGCTGCCGGTCGGGAACGCGGGAAATATCAGCGCCTACTGGATGGGCTACCGCGAGTTTCACAAACTCGGGCGCGCGACGAAGCTGCCGAAGATGGTGGGCTTCCAGGCCGCGGGATCGGCCCCGATTTTTCACGGCAAAGTCATCGAGAAACCGGACACGATTGCGACCGCGATCCGCATTGGGAATCCGGCGAGCTGGGATTTGGCGAACGCCGCGATCAAGGATTCCGGCGGCTCCATCGACATCGTGACCGACGGCGAAATCCTTTTCGCGCAGCAATGGCTCGCCTCGCAGGAGGGCATCTTCGTCGAGCCCGCCAGCGCCGCGAGCATCGCCGGACTTTTCAAATGTCTCGGCCCGCAGCCGTGCGGCGCGTGCGTGTTTCCGCAGATCGCGGAGGGCAGCAAAATCGTCTGCACCGTCACCGGCCACGGGCTCAAAGACCCCGACATCGCCCGCGAGCAATGCGGCTCCGTGATCCCCGCGAAAGCCGACAAATCCGCCATCCTCCGGCTCATCGCCGGCTAAGAAAAACCCCCTATGTCCGCCACCCTCACCACTCCCTTCACCTGGGTCGAATCCACCTCTTGGGAACTCGATTTTTTCGGCCTCCCGCACCGCATCCCGTGGCCCACCGATGTCGATCCCGCGGTCGCAAACAACGATCCCTTCGAGATCGAGCACATGCTCCGCGCCATCGGCTCGATGGGCGCGGAACTCACCGAACCGTGGCAGTCCTTTGACCGCGCCGCGCAGCATCTCGATCCGCTCGCCGACGCCATCGACGACGCCGAATCCACCGAGGCCGGCGAACTGCTCGCGCAGTTCGAGGCGATCCATCCGGGCACCGCGTTCGCGCTGTTTCACCGCGGCACCGTCGCGCGGCTGGAGGGGCGGGAAGACGACGCCATCGCGCTTTTCCGCGAGGCCACGGAACGCACGCCCGGCATCGCCGCGATCTGGAACAACCTCGGCGTGATGCACGCCATGCGCGGCCAACGCGATGAGGCGCTTGCCGCTTTCCAAAAAGCACTCGCCATCGTGCCCAACGACCGCACCGCGCTCGAAGGGCTCGCCCAGCTCCGCGCCGTCATCAAGCTCCTGCGCGACCCGAACGATCCCGAGTCCGCCGCGTTCGTCGATCCGCAGACTTTTGCGAAAATGGTCGCGCAACAACTCCAGCAGGTCGTCAACGATCCCGAGAAACTCCTCCAGCAAGGCGAACATCTTTTGCAACAGGGCTTCGCGCCGGAGCTGGGCCTCCAGGCGCTCCAGCGCGCGCACGCTTTGCAGCCCACGAACCGCCGCGCCGTCTTCGGCCTCACCGCCGCGTACCGCATAGCCGGCCAGCTCGAGCAGGCGCGCGGGGTCATCGAGCCGTACACCGTGCAGGTGCCGCAGGACCCGGAGGGTTTTTTCCACCTCGCGCAAATCTGCAACGCCACCGGCGACACCGCCACCGAAGCCACCGCGCTCGACACCGTGCTCGCGCTCGACCCGAACGCGCAGGCGCCGCTCGGCATCCGCTTCGGCCTCACGCCGACCGAGCACGACCCGAAAAAAGAGCAGGCGCTCGTGCAGTTTGGCGAGGAGCGGAAATCGTGGATGGCCTTCATCCTCGCGAGCAACATCGCGCGCAAACGCGGCGACGCGCCAACCGCCGTGAAGTGGGCCGAGCGCGCCCACGAGATCGCGCCGGATTCCGAGGACGTACTCCTGCACTACACCGCCGCGCTCGGCGAGGCGCGCGGTTTTGAAAAGCTCGTGAGCATCATCAAGCCGAAAATCGACAGCGGGAAATTCACCAAGCGCCTCGATTGGAATTACGCGCAGACTTTGCAGCAAATGGGCCTGACCAATGACGCCCTCGGCGTGATGCGCAAAGCCATCACCGGCGAAGTGCCCGATGATTTCAAAGCCTCCGCCACGCTCATGATTGATGCGTGGAGCGGCCTCGTCGCCGGCTGCGGCGTGCCGCTGGAAATCCACCAGTCCGGCTTCCTCCAGCGCCCCGTCGTCCTCGTGCTCGACGACGGCGACGGCGGTTTCGTTTTGAAAGCCGGCGAGCGTCTTCCGGCGGAAAGTAACTTCCCGTGGCGGGCCGGTGCCGCCGAAGTGCAGGTGCGACTGCAGCAGGGCCAGAGCGGCGGCGGCGCCGCGCCGCGCGGGCTCGGTGCGTTCGTCGTCCGCGGCGTGCAGCCCGCGGCGAAAACCATCGACTGCCACCTCGTCGGCCTGCCCGATGGCGCGCTCCATTTCCGCGCCAGCCAGGGCGGTCGCCGCCTCCAGGTCGGCTGGGCTCCCGTCGGCCTCCAGCGCTAATGCCGCCGTTGACAACCCCGCCCCACCCCGCCAGCTTCGCGCCCCTTTTCCGATGAGCCTCATCGTCCAAAAATACGGCGGCACCTCCGTCGGCAATCCACAGCGCATCCTCAACGTGGCCAAGCGCGTCATTGCCACGCAGGAGGCGGGGCACCGCGTCGTCGTTGTCGTCTCCGCCATGAGCGGCGTGACCGACAGCCTCATCAATCTCGCCCGGCAGGTCTCGCCCAACCCCGCCGAGCGCGAGATGGACGTGCTCCTCTCCACCGGCGAGCAGACCACCATCGCGCTCACGGCGATGGCCATCCACGGGCTCGGGCACAAGGCCGTGTCGCTCACCGGCGCGCAGGCCGGCATCATCACCGATGGCGTCCACACCCGCGCGAAGATCGCGAACATCACGCCCAAGCAAATCCACGCGCACCTCCAGAACGACGAGATCGTCATCGTCGCCGGCTTCCAGGGCGAGACCACGGACGGGCGCATCACCACCCTCGGCCGCGGCGGCAGCGACCTCACCGCCATCGCCATCGCCGCCGCCATCAAGGCCGATGTCTGCCAGATTTTCACCGACGTGGACGGCGTCTTCACCTGCGACCCGCGCATCGTCCCGACGGCGCGGAAAATCGACACCATCAGCTACGACGAGATGCTCGAGATGGCGTCGAGCGGCAGCAAAGTCATGCAGTCGCGCAGCGTCGAGTTTGCCAAAAAATTCGGCGTCGTCTTTGAGGTCCGCAGCTCTTTCAACAACAACCCAGGGACTATCGTCACCGAAGAAACCGAAGATATGGAAAACGTCGTCGTCCGCGGAGTCAGCATCGAAAAAAACCAGGCCAAGGTCAGCATCCGCCAGGTGCCCGACCGGCCCGGCACCGCCGCAAAAATCTTCAGCGCGCTCGCCGCCACCAACGTCATCCTCGACATGATCGTGCAGAGCGACAGCGTGGGCGACACCAACGACATTTCCTTCACGCTCAACAAAGACGAACTGCCCAAGGCGCAGCAGGCGGTGGAAAGCGTGATGAAGGAGATCGGCGCGAAGGACATCATCACCGAGGAAGGCATCGCGAAACTCTCCATCGTCGGTATCGGCATGCGCTCGCACAGCGGCGTGGCCGCGCGGCTTTTCGAGGCGATGAGTGCGGGCGGGATCAATATCCAGATGATCTCCACCAGCGAGATCAAGACCGCCGTCATCATCGACGAAGCGAAGATCCACGAAGCCGCGCAGCTCGCGCACGAGGCCTTTGGGCTGAGCGGAAAAGCGTAGGCGTTTTCCTCCGCGGCGACGCTGGACGATGAACAAACAACTCCAACCCGGCAGCAAAGCGCCCGCGTTTCATACCACCGCCGTCGGCGGCAGCTACGGCGACGGAAAGCCGGTGAAACTCGCCGACTTCCGCGGCCAGAACGTCGTCCTTTATTTCTACCCGAAAGACGACACGCCCGGCTGCACCGCGCAGGCGTGCGGGCTGCGCGATGCGTGGAGCAAGTTCGCGGGCAAAGCCGCGGTCTTCGGCGTCAGCATCGACTCCGCGCAAAGCCACGCGAAGTTCATCGCCAAACACGCGCTCCCCTTCCCGCTGCTCGTGGATGAGGACAAAGAGATCGTCGCCGCCTACGGCGTGTGGGTGGAGAAAAGCATGTACGGCAAGACCTACATGGGCACCGAGCGCACCACTTTCGTCATCGGCGGCGACGGAAAAATCAAAGCCATCTTCCGCAAAGTGAAACCCGACGCACACGCCGCGCTCGTGCTCGCGGAGCTGTAATCGCTGTAGGGGAAGCTGCCAGCTTCCCCCGGCGGGTGCCGGGGAGAACACGCGTCCCGCGTGTTGGCGAAGTCGTCCCGACTTCGCGAACTTCCTGACGCGTGAAATCCAGAAAGCACGCCCTGTCACTCCACACGTCGCGGAAAGTTCGTCGCGTCGGGACGACACGACCAGCACGCGGGATGCGTGCGCTCCCCGGACGCGCCGCCTCGCTGCGCTCGCCCCGGTCAGCACGGAGTGCCGTCCCTACCGCTGCTGCGCAGCCCGCTCCGCGGTCATGGCGTTGGGGCTTGCGCTCATCGGCTCAGCACGGGTTCGAGCCACACGCCCCAGTCAGCGCGTTTGCCATCGCCGGCATCGGTCATTTTCAAAACGAGCCGCTGCACGCCTTCGAGCTTCACCTCGAACGCCGCGGTCTGGCCCGCCTTCAGCGTGGCGGATTGCCAGAGCACTTTCCCGTCGCCCTCGATCACCGCGCCCACGCTGCCGTCGGAGCCATCGGTCGCGATCCCCGCCGTGCCGGCGAGCGTTTTCCAAGCGCCGTCGAGCTGCCACTCATGCACGGCCACGGCGTGCGCATAAAAGCCGTGCGCGTAAATTTTTCCACCCGCGATGAGCAGCCCGCCCGGCTCCGGCAGACGGTCGCGCAAGGGCGCACCGTAACCAGTTTCCTCGCGCACCGCTTTCAGGTCGGAAAGGGGCACGGTCTTCGTGGCTGGCGGCACCTCGGCGGGTGCGATGAATTTCGGATTGAGCGTGGCAAGGAGGCGCTGCGCAACCTGCGTCAGCCGTGCATCGCCGACTACGGCGGGCGTGGCGAGAAACTGCCGGGCGGCGTCCGCCTTTTTCGCATTCAGCGCCTCGATCATCGGCGCGAAGAGCAGCTTCGTCCGCGCCGTGGTGAGGTCGGCGGCACCGTCTTTCCCCACGAGATACGGATAACGAAACGGCGTGTCCGACAAGTTGCCCGAGGGCACGCCATTGGCCTGCAAATACACAATGCGCAGCTCGCCCGCCTTGCCTGCTTTCAGCGCCTGGCAGTCGATGGTGAAACGGCCTTCCGCATCCGGCACGGCGGTCGCGGTGGTGGCGTCGTAGTCGCTGCCGCCCTCGGGATCCATGTAGGCGACCACGCCATAGACCGGCGGCTCCGCGACGGCGCGCGCGGAGAAGGTAAAGCCTTTCCCGCTCGGCTCGATCCGCACGTCCGTGGGCTGCACCGTGGGCCGGTCACCCATCCCTTTCACCAAGCCAGAAAACATCGGATGGCCCGCGAGGCGGAAAGCTTCGCCGAGCGTGAGAAAAGTTCCGCGCCCGTCGTTGCGGCGGTCTTCGCCGTAGGTGCGATTGCCGGAGCCCATGAGCGCGGTGCCAAACGCGGCGCTCTCGTCGGGCCGCGCCTTGCAATGCGGCAGGCTCAGCGAATGGCCGACTTCATGTGCGATGCCGCCAATGAAAGTGGAGTTGTAGCGGCCGAGGGAAATCTTCCCGTATTCGCCATCCTGGACGTGCCCGCCGCTGTCGGTCAGCGCATCGAGATTCAGAATCGGCGAGTCCACCTGCCACGCGGTGCCGCTCTGGATCGAGCCGCCGGCATAATACGGGCTGTTCTGGCTGATGACCCGCTTCTCCGCCTCCCAGTTCGACATGTTGCAGAAAATCACCACGGTTTCTTTCGCCGGATCGAGCCCGGCCTCGCGCAGCGTGGAAATACATTCGCCGCGGATGTCGTCGCCGCTTTTCCGCCCGTAGTCCGCGTACGGTTTTTTCCCGCGCACGAGATGGATGCGCAGGAGCCCGTCCTCCGCTTTCTCAAAGCGCAGGCTGCGCGGGCCGAAGCCGATGCGCGTCATTTCGCGCGCGTAAAAACCCTGGATGTCGGTGAGGATTTTCGACAGCCGCTCGCGGTACAACGGCGCGGGTTCGCGGTCGGCGGGCGTCCAATAGACGATGTGCAGCCGGCGCTCCGCGCGCACGGGATCCTTCGCCTGCCAGCCGTCAAGAATCGCGCGGGCCGCGGCCACTTTCGGCACGATCTCCGCGCGCGCGGGCGCACCGGGATCAGCGGCGGCGGGCTCCTGCGCGGGCGCGTGGGTGATGAACAGAGCCAGGGAGAGAGCGGCGAGGGCGGGGCGGAGCATGGGTGCGTTATGAAAAAGCCGCGCCCCGGCGGCGAGGATTTTTACGTCCGGCGGAGGGCGCAGGTGCGCAGATAAAACGCCCCCTTTCTAAATCCCGCACCCCATCGCATCTTCGCGCCCGCCGCATGAAACCCTCCACTTTCCTCTCGCTCTACGACAAACTCGAAAAGCTCGTGCGGCATCTGCCGGACGCTTTGCAGGGGCCGATCCTGCGCGAGATCACGCCGATCAAGACGCTCTTTCTGCTCCAGCGCGCGCCGCGGCTGGTGCTGCTCGGGCGCGGCGGCGCGGGGAAAGTGGAGGTGCTGCGCGCGCTCTTTGGCGCGGACGTGGCGCGGGCGGGCGAGGAAAATCTGAGCGATGGGACGTGGCAGACTTTCGGGGAAAAAAGCCGCGGGACTTTGCAACTGCTCGACGCCCGGCGGCCCGCGTCGCTGAACATGCTGCGGGCGGCGCTCACGGCGGAAGCGCCGGACCTTTTCGTCTTCGTGCGCCCGGCCCTCGGGATCGACGAAGACCTCGCCGCCGATCTCGAACACGCGGCGCAAATCCTCGCGGTCGCCGAGCGCGGCGACGGACGCGCGAAACTGCTCGGCGTGCTCGTGACGGGCGCAGAGCCCGAGCGGCAGGAGCTGAATGCGGCGCTGCACACGCGCACGGAATTGAGCGACCGCATGGTCGGCACGCTCACGCTGGGCGACGGCGGGGAGCGGCTGGCGGAGCTGATCGCCATCGAGTTGCCGGGCGAGGCGCAGCTCGAAATGGCGCGGCTTTCCGGCAACCGCGTACTGCAAAAGCAGATCGCGCAGGTCGTCATCAAAAGCGTGACGGCGATCAGCGCGGCCATCGGCGCGCAGCCCATCCCGCTCGCGGATTTTCCGATCCTCACCTCGCTCCAAGGCACGCTGGTCGCGAGCATCATGCACATCAGCGGACGCGAGATGAGCGTGAAGCTGGCGGGTGAATTCATCGCCGCGCTCGGCGCGAATATCGGCATGGGGCTGGCGCTGCGCGAAGGTGCGCGGGCGATGTTGAAATTCGTCCCCGTGTGGGGCAACGCGGTTTCCGGCGGAGTCGCCGCGGCGGGCACCTACGCGATGGGCCGCGCGGCCTCGGCGTATTTCATCGAGGGCGTGTCGCTCGCGGATGCGCGCGGGCTTTTCCGCCGGAGGCGAAAGGACACGCCGCTGCTCAAGGACTGAGGCCGGCGCTCCTGTAGTGGAAGCTGGCAGCTTCCCCTACAGGAGCGCGGCGACCGCGCAGGGCGCAGACGCGACGGACGAGGGCGCGGGCTGGCTGCGCGTGGGGAAAAGGCGGTCGCGCAGGGCGAGGAAGGGGCGCTCGCCGAGCCACGCAGCGATGATCCCGGTGACGATGCTGAGCGCGAGATACGCCGCGGCGCGAGTGAGCGGCGCGGCGTCGCGCGGGAGCCAGCCGAGGCCGAAGAAGCGCACCGGAATGTGCCAAAGGTAAATCGAGTACGATTGCGCGCCGATGAAGGCGAGCGGACGCCACGCGCTTTTCCAGCGCAGCGCGAACATCAGCAGCACGCCGCCGGCGAAATAAAAGCCGGTCAGCCCGACCGTGTGCAGATACCCGCCGCTCCCGATTTCCAGGCAAAACGCGGGCGCCGCGAGTACGACCGCAGCGGCGGCGAACGGCCAGCGGAGGCGCTTCCACACATGATCCAGCGCCGCCGGGTGAAACTGCGCGGCCCACGAAAGGAACACGCCGAAGAGCAGCGAGTCGATCCGCAGATGCGTGGGAAAGAGGTGCGTCTTCAGCCGGAAATCGAGCATTTGCGCGGTGACGATGCGCCCCGCCAGCGCGAGCACGGCGACGGCGAAAAACACCAGCGGCAGTCGCGCAAAAGGCGCGTCCTTTTTCCCCCGCACCGCGAGCAGCAGCAGCGGGAGCAGCAGGTAGAAATGCTCCTCCACCGCCAGCGACCAGGAGTGCGGAAAAAGCGCGGGCCCGTAATTTTGCACGAAGAACATTTCCGAAAGCACCACCGGCCAGCCGACGAATGCGCGCCCCATGTACGCCGCGAAAAGCAGCACCGCGCCGAACATCACGTAGAACGCGGGATAGATTTTGCAGCCGCGCCGCGCAAGAAAGTGGCCGATGCGGATTTCGCCAAACCGGCGGTGCTCGCGAAAGAGCAGGCCCGAGACGAGAAATCCGCTGAGCACGAAAAAAAGATCGACGCCGATCCAGCCGCCGCGCTGCCAGAGCGCCATCCAGCCGGGCAGCGCCGCGCCCGGCGGCGGCTCGGGGAAATGCCGCCCGAGCACGAGCAGCACCGCCAGCGCGCGGAGCGCATCGAGCGGCGCACTGCGGGGCGCGGGAGGCGTTGTGTTTTCCATCAGCCTTCGCTATCAGCCAGAACGATGCCCACCGACTCCACCAAAACTCCCCGCGCGATTGTCTGGGGCGCGGGGCTGTTTGCGGGCCTCGTGTTTATCGTCTCGTGGTGGCAGTGGTGGACGTTTCAGTACGGCACTTTCGACCTCGCCTTTTACGTGCAGGCGCTGTGGCTGGCGCTGCGCGGAAAGTGGACGGTCTCGCTGCTCAACGTGCCGCTCATGGGCAATCACGCGGAGCCCATCGTCTTTCTGCTCGCGCCGCTGTTCGCGATTTTTCCGCACCCGATGACCTTCGTCGCCGTGCAGACGCTCGCTTTCGCGACGATGCCTTTCACCGCATGGCGCATCGCGCGGCGGCTGGAGATCGAAAGGCCCGCCGCCATCTGCCTCGCGCTCGCGACCGTGCTCACGCCCGCGACGATGAGCATCGGCATCTACGAATTTCACCCCGAGGCGCTGGCCGCGCCGCTGCTCCTGCTGCTCATCGAGGCGCGGCTCGCGGAGAAAAACGGACGGTTCTGGCTGTGGTTTGTCGCGGTGCTGAGCGTGAAGGAAAACATGGCGCTGCTGCTCGTCGCGTTTTGCGCGGTGTGGGCGGTGCTCGATGCGAAACGCGGGCGCGCGTGGCTACTGCGGTGGAACCTCGCGCCGCTGGGCGTCGCCGCGGCATGGTTGCTGATTTGCGGGAAAGTCATCGGCCCCTCGCTGAACGCGGGCAACGTCGATTACCTCCAGCTTTACGGCCATCTCGGAAAGTCCGGCGGCGACATCGTGCTGAAGTTTTTCACCGAGCCGTCGCGCCTTTTTCGCGCGCTTCACGTCTCGCTCACGCAGGGCAATATGCTACCCGCGCTGCTCGGGCCGTTTTTGCTCCTGCCGCTCCTCCGCCCGCGCTGGCTCTTGATCGCCGGGCCGCTGCTCGCGCAGCACCTGCTTTCGTGGCGCTACTCGGAATGGTCGCTCGGCGCGCACTATCCCGCGCCCTTCATCCCGCTTTTCTGGATCGCCGCGGCGGAGGCGATGACGCGGATTCGCGCGCAGAAAACCATCGCCGCCGTGCTCCTCGCCGCGTGCGCGCTCGCGCACCTGCGCTTCGGTCCGGCGCGCGAGCTGGTGCGCGAAGTGCCGGAGATCAACGCGCGTATCGAGGAGCGCGAGTGGAAGGCGGAGATGCTCCGAGCAGTGCCCGCGACGGCGAGCGTCACCGCGGCGGTGCCATACCTTTCCCACCTCGCCATGCGCGAGCGGCTCGTCTCGCTGCACCACATTTTGAAAGGCCTGAAAACGCTCAGCACCGCCGCCTACACGCCGCCGCCCGTGAGCGAGGTCGTGGTCATCGACTACGCCGACACGCTCACCTTCAGCACGATGGCCGGCTACTACCACCCGCAGATGCACACGGACGCCGACACCATCGTGCCCTCCAGCGACCGCCTGCTCCACGAATACCTGCGCCCCGCGAGCTGGCGCGCGCAAAGCCGCAATGCCTTCACCGTCCTCACCCGCGGCACGCCCGCGCCCGCGCCGCCCGAGGGCTCCGCGCCCGTCGTCTTCGACGAAACGACCACGCTCACCTCGATGCAACTCGTCCGCGACACGCCGGGCGCGATGCAGTTCCGCCTCGGCTGGCAGTTCACCGGCGAGCGCTCGCGCTTTCCGTGGATGATGCTCGTGCTTTCCGACGGCGAGCACCTTTATCCCTTCGTGAAAGGCGCGTGCGCCCCGCAAGCCGGAGCGGGCGCAGCCAGCGAGGATTGGACGTTTGTTTTCCCGACGTGGATGCGCCCGCACTTCTACTCCGCCTTCCTCATTTTCTACGACGGCAGCGAGGCCGCGTACAAAAAAGAAATGCCGCCGGACAACCCGAAGCATGTGCTCAAACAATTCGACCTCGGCGGACGCGAGCGCCGGCCCGGAGAGGCGGGGCCGTAGCTACGAGCCGCGCCGCGCTTCCTCGGCCAGCGTCTGCGCCTGGCGCGCGGCGGCGTCGGCCTCGGGCTGGCGTCCGAGCTTTTCCAAAATGGTGCCGAGCATGAGGTAGTGGCTCGGGTGGTCCGGCTCGCGGCGCATGGCCTCGCGTTGCTGCGCCAGAGCGGCTTCCGGGCGACCGCGCTCGAGTTCGATGCGCACGATGTCGGTGAGCGGGGCGGCGTCCCAAAGGTCGAGCCGGCTGGCGGCATGGAGCGCGGCGACGGCGGCGTCCGGCTCGCCCGCGCCGTAGCGCAGCCGCCCGAGTGCGACCCAGGAATCGGGATGCCACCAATGCGCCGCGGCATAGTCCGCGACCGCGGGCAGCGCCGCTGCCGCGCCGAGCTGCGCCTTGCGGAGTTCGCTCTCGTATTTCACCAGTTCCCACGTCTCGGGGAAACGCGCGCGCGCCGCGGCGAGCACGGTCAGTGCCTCGTCATCGTGCTGCGCCTCGTGGCGGAGGCGGGCGAGGTGCAGCGCGGCGGGCCACGTCCGCGGGTAACGGTGCGCGGCTTCATCCGCGTCCGCTTTTTCCGTGCGCAAAAGCGGCTCCGCCTCGGCCGGGCGGCCTTGTTTGGAAAGGCAGATGCCGAGATTGATCCGCGCGGGCGCGTAGTCGGGAAAGCGCACGGTCATTTTGCGGAGGATGGCTTCCTGTTTGGGAAAGTCGCCGCGTTCGCCGTAGAGCAAGGCGAGGGTGCTGAGGATGCGCGGCGTGGCGCCGCCGTCGGCGATGGTGCGCAGGCAGAAGGTTTCCGCATTCATCCAGTCGCCGGCGCGCACGGCGGTGCGTGTGCCGAGGGCGATGATGGCGGCGAAGGCGAAGGCGGCGGCGGCCATTTGCGCCCGGCGCGGGAGGGCGAGCGCGGTGCCCGCGAAGAGGAGGAGCGCGCCGATGCTCGCGAGGTAAATCCAGTGCTCGGCGACCTCGGCATTGAGCGGGAAAAGATTGGAAATCGGCAGAAAGGCGACGGCAAACCACAGCGCGCCGAAGCAGCGCAGGCGTCGCCCCGGCCAGCGTTGGCAGCAGAGGTAAAGCGCCACGGCACCCGTGAGCAGGCCGAGGATGGAGAGGTATTCGCCGTGCGGATGCCCGCGCCACGCGGCGACGCTCCCGTAAATGGTGGGATCGGAAAGTGTGCGCTCCATGTACAGTCGGCCCGGCCAGAGGATGAGGCCCGCGTAGTCGCCGAGCGCCCGGAGCATCAGGAGAAAGCGCCCGTCGAACGGCAGCGGCGGTCCGCTTTCCATCCGCTCGCGCGCACCGGGCAGCGCATGGAGCAGCGCATAAAGACCTAAGACGGACAGCGCCCCGGCAAAGGCGACCGCTTTCACCCGCCACGCGGAGTCCCGGTTGAAAGCGAGGAGATGCACGGCGAAAAGGGCGAGCCAAAGCAGGGCGATTTCCTTGGAACACAGGGCGAGTAACATGACAGCAGCGGCGGTGATACCCAGGCCGGTCTTAGCGAGTTTGGAACGCGTCTCCCCTGCCCTCCTGAAGAGCAGCCAGGAGAGCAGGGCAAAGAAGCTGGCGAGGCTGTCGGCCCGCCCGGAAATGTAGGCGACGGCGGCGTTGTGGATCGGATGGACAACCCAGGTCAGCGCCACAAACATGGCCAGCAGGCGGCTGGTTCGACGATTTGCTTCCTTATCCCCGGCACCTATCAGGCCAGGCAGGAGTTGCTGGAGAAGTTCAAACAGAAAGATGCCGCTGAAGCAGTGCAGCAGGATGTTCGTCAGGTGATAACCCATCGGCTCTCCGCGCCAGAGCCAGTAGTCGAACATATAAGACCAGTTTTGCAGCGGGCGGTAATAGGTAGAGAAGGAGTCGAAGAACAGGTAATGGCGGAATACCTCCCAGCCGAAGACCGGGCTGCGAAAGAGGGGGTTTTCACGGACGAGGTAGTAATCATCCCAGACTAAGTCGCCATTCATGGCGGGCGCATAGACCACGAGGCCCGCGACCAGGCAGAGCAGCCAGGCGACCCACGGACGGGCGATCCCGCGATCCAGCCGCCCGAGGCTGCTAAGCGAAGAGGCGGCTTCCATTTTTGCAAGATGGGAATGAGAAATGAGAAAGAGTGGGACGCAGCATGGCGGTCGCTTTCAACTAAGCTAATGGAGTGCCCGGCCTGAGAGGGTGTCTTAAAAAAAGCCTGCGCCGCTGTGGGGAAGCTGACAGCTTCCACTACAGCGGCGCAGGCTTTTTTCAGACGTCCTCTGAGGAAAGGACGCGAGAAAAGCATCAGCCGCCCTCCCGCAGAGCAGGAGAACGGCTGAAAACTGACTGAACTAGGCTAGCCGGTAACGACTAGTAGAAGGGCGACCAGAAGTCGCTCGGGGCCACGTCGGAGAGCTTGTCGAACGTGGTCGAGGACAGCTTCGGCAGACCGTCCACCGAGTAGGTACCCCCGTTGTAGGCGTTGGTCAGGAGGTCAGTGCCGCCGGAGTTATACAGGACCGAGCCCTTCTTGAGGTATTTCTGAATGTCCGTCCAGTCAACGGTCGCGCCGCCGGCCTTGTTGGATTCGATGGCATACTGGTCGATGGCCGAGTCAATGACCCGGAGATCTTCGAGCATGCGGGTGGCCTGGGAGCGCTTGCGGGCGCGCAGGAAGTTCGGCACAGCGATCGCCGCGAGGAGGGCGATGATGGCCACCACGATCATGATTTCCACGAGAGTAAAGCCCCCGTGGCTCTTGTTCATTTTGTTCAGCATAGTGATAGTTTGTTGGCGGTTTGTTGGCGGATGACGGATGTCGCTCGCTGGCTTGTATCGTAGCATGTGGACTGCCAACAAACCCACAGCCTCTCAGATATGCACATTATTTATTGCAAGAGTGAAAATACATTCCCACGGCAAGATGCGTTGCGTCAGATGTGCGAAACCGCTGGCGACAGGAAAGCGAACCCCTGATGCCTTGTTTAGCTGTCATTGCCTAAAAGCATCAGCCGCCCTCCCGCAGAGCAGGAGGACGGCTGAAAACTGACTGAACCAGGCTAGCCGGTAACGACTAGTAGAAGGGCGACCAGAAGTCGCTCGGGGCCACGTCGGAGAGCTTGTTGAACGTGGTCGAAGACAGCTTCGGCAGACCGTCCACCGAGTAAGTGCCGCTGTTGTAGGCGTTCTGGAGCAAGTCGGTGCCGCCGGAATTATACAGGACGGAGCCTTTCTTGAGGTAGGACTGGATGTCCGTCCAGTTGACGGTCGCGCCGCCGGCTTTGTTGGTT
The DNA here is from genome assembly GCA_043758435.1 of Chthoniobacter sp. GTDB lineage: Bacteria > Verrucomicrobiota > Verrucomicrobiia > Chthoniobacterales > Chthoniobacteraceae > Chthoniobacter. The sequence continues at coordinate 7,663 of JAYVNN010000003.1, read as the reverse complement.
TCGATGGCGTACTGGTCGATGGCCGAGTCAATGACGCGGAGATCTTCCAGCATGCGGGTCGCCTGGGAGCGCTTGCGAGCACGCAGGAAGTTCGGCACAGCGATCGCCGCGAGAAGGGCGATGATGGCCACCACGATCATGATTTCCACGAGGGTAAAGCCCCCGCGATTCTTATTCAGTTTCTGCAACATAGTATGTATGATTTCTGTTTGTTTTGTTTGTGTTGATTGCGATTTGCATCGCAGTTATGGGACTGTCTTTAGCAGTGGGAATGCCACGAACTTCGGCTTTTGTGATAATTTCCAGAAAAAGACGATTTTTCTCGATTCCTCTCTGAATTGCCCCCAACGACTCCCCTCGCATGCCTGCCAACCGCTTTCTGCACACCCTCCGCGCCGCGCCTGCTTTCGCAATCTTCCTTCTCGCGTTTGCGATTCGGCTGCTCGTGCTCGTCCGGTTTTCGCACTCGCCGCATTTCATCCCAGATGGCGATGACATGAAATTCTACAGCGACTGGGCGCTGCGGATCACGCACGGGCAATGGACAGACCACCAGGCCTTCTACGGTCTGCCCGGCTACGCTTTCTGCCTCGCCGGCATCTACAAGCTGTCGGGCGGCCTCGATCCTTTCGCGGCGGGACTGCTCCAGGCGCTGATGGATGCGGGCGTGGCCACGCTGCTCTACAAAATCGCGCGCACAGTTTTCGCACCGACCGAGGAGGAGACTGGCCATACGCTTGCCGAAGCGCGACCTCATGTCGTCGGCTGCGCTGCGGCGCTGCTGTGGATGTTCTTCACGCCCGCGCAGGCTTTTTCCATGATCCTGATGCCGACGATCTGGCTCGTGCTTTCCTATTACACCTGCGTGTGGTGGGCGGTGAAAACGCAGCGCTCCTCGTGGTGGAAGCCGTGGCTCGGGCTGGGCATTTTTGCGGGCGTGGTCGCGATGCTCGTGGCCACGGTTCTCTTCGCCATCCCACTGTTGCTGACGGCGATTTTTCTCTCCGTGGAAGCCGGCAAGCCCGTGCGCGCGCGGCTCCCGAAAATCGCCGCCGCGGTGCTCGCACTCGTGGGCGGGCTCTATGTCGGGGCCGCGCCGGCGTGGCTGCACAATTACTTCATCGCCCATGAGCCGGTGATGCTCTCCGCACACAGCGGCATCAATTTCTGGGTCGGCAACAACCCGACCGCGAACGGCTATCCCAAAATGCCGCCCGGCCTCCGTGCTTCGCAGGATGGGATGCTCAAGGACTCGCTGACCATCGCGGAAAAAGAGTCTGGGAAAAAACTCACGCGCGCCGAGGTCTCGAAGTTTTGGTCGGCGAAAGCCAACGCCTACATCCGCGAAAACCGGCCGGCGTGGCTGCGGCTCATGGCGGTGAAATTCGGGAACTTTTGGAACGCGTTTCAGTACGACGATGTCGGCGCGATGAAGCGGCTCGGCGATGACGGCGTGCTGCCACCCGGCTTGCACTTCGGGTTCATCGCGGCGCTCGGGCTGGCGGGTTTGCTCCCGGCGGTCGGGCTTTTTCCGCGCGCGCGCTGGGTCGCCGCGGCGGTGGTGCTGCACATGTGTGCGCTGATGCCGGTCTTTGTCACCGAGCGCTACCGGCTCGCGGCGGTGCCGGGTCTAATGATCCTCGCCGTGCTCGGACTGTGGCAGCTTTGGGTGAATCTCGCGCGCGGGCACTGGCTCGGCGCGGGGACTTATCTGGCGCTGGCTTTTGGCGCGGCCACGTTCGTTTCCATCCCGCGCACCGACCCCGGTTTGTGGTCGCTGGATTTCTACAATGCGGGCATCCGCTCGCTCGCATCCGGCGATCTCGATCTCGCGCAGCGCAACTTCGAAACCGCCTACGCCTACGTGCAGGACAACTCCGAAATCAACTTCGCGCTCGGCAATCTCTGGCTCGAAAAAAGCAACCACGCGCTCGACCCGCACACGCGCGGAGATGAGCGCGCGCGCGCGAAGGATTTCTACAAACGCACCCTGCTCCTGAAGCAGAACCATGCGAGCGCGCTGAACAATCTCGGGGTCCTCGCGATGGAGGAAAAGCGCTGGGATCTTTCGGAGCAGTTCCTCGTCGCGTCCATCGCCGCCGAGCCCGAGGATGCCAAAACCTACTACCTGCTCGCGCGTGTCCGCTATGAGACCGGCCGGGCCGAGCCCTCCAAAGCGGCGCTGAAAAAGGCGCTCGAACTGCGCCCGGCGCAAAAGGAATTCCTCGAACTGCGCGACAAACTCGCGGCCCCGCTTACGCCGCCTTCCGCAGCGGCACAGCCTCCGCCGGAGCCGATGGCGAAGTAGCCAGCGTGAAGCCCGCCGCCTTCGCGTCGCGGTCGAACATCTGCACCGTGTCGAGCGAGAGCGCGTCGAGGTCGCGCCCGCTCATCGAGATCGCCTTGTGCAAAATGTCGTGCGGCACCGTCACGATCTGCGCTCCCGCTTCGTCGGCCTGGAAAATATTGAAGACCTCGCGCACGCTCGCCCACAACACTTCCGCCTGGGGCAAACCCGCCAGCACCGCGTGACTCGCCCGCACGATCGGCATCGGGTCGCGCCCGGTGTCCGCGATGCGCCCGGCGAAAATCGACACGACCGACGGCACTTCCGCGACCAGCGCACCGGCCACCTGCTCGATCTGCCGCTCGGATAAAATCGCCGTCACATTCAGCCGCACGCCGTCCTGCGCGAGATCGCGGATCAGCCCCATCGCCGACTCGCCCGCCGGACTCAGCACGGGGATTTTCACGTACACATTTTCCTGCCAGTCCCGCATCCGCAGCGCCTGGCGGCGCATCTCTTTGAAATCATCCGCGAACACCTCGAAGGAAATCGGCTTCGACTTCACGGTCTGCAGCACGTCCCTGGCAAAAGCCTCGTAGTCCGTGATGCCCGCTTTTTTCATCAGCGTCGGGTTGGTCGTCATCCCCTGGATGAGCGGGTTGGCGTAAAGGTCGAGCATCCCCGCCTTGTCGGCACCGTCGGCGAAGATTTTGATTTTGAGGGCGTGCAGCGAGGTCATGCCGCGGAAATTTAGCTAATCGCATGCCAGTTCATCCGCGGCTTGGACGCGCGCCACAGCCTAGGCGCGCGCGCCGACTTTTTAAGCCGCCCCGTTTTCCGACTCCGCATCGCTCGCCACGATCAGAACGGTCTCGTGCGAGGCGCGCTCGGGGTCGATTTGCAAACCCACGGAAAATCCGGCCTCGCGCAGCGCGTTGAGCGTGCCCGTGATCCGGGGCAGCGGCAGCGTGGGCGCGGCGGCGAGGGTCAGCCCGCGGCGGCCGTCGGGCGGAAAGTGCCCGTCTTCCGTCACCCCGCGCACCTGCCAGCCGGCGCGCACAAGGACCTCGGTGAGCGCGGCCACGGACTGCCGCGCCGCCCCGTCACCCGTGGGTAAAAGCAGCCCGATGTCATTGGCTGGCGGCTGGTATTTTCGCACAAACATCTCCCGCAGCGCCGCACCGTCATCGGGCTCCTGCTCGCGGAAAACTTCGCGCCTCGGGGCCGGCGCATCGTGTGTTTCCGGGGATTCTTCCGGCGGCGGAACGGCGGCCCGCTCCGCGCGAAAATCCACGAGGTTTTCCCCAAAAAACGGCGGGCGGGCCCGCGGCACCACCAGCAGCGCCTCGACCTGCTGCTCCAGCGCCTCGATGCGCGCCTGGAGCTTTTCCCAGTGCGCCAGCCACTCCGGCGCGGCGGGCAAAGCGGACGCGGCCTCGGCGTGCGCCGTGCCATTCAGCGCGGGCAGGAGCACGACCTCTCGGCATTGCGGGCACTGCACTTTTTTCTTCCGGCCCGCCGAGCCGAGGGTGAAGCGCCCGCCGCAGGCCGGGCAGCTTTGTTCGAGAATCGGGGCGCTCGTTTTCAAAATTATTCTAGCTGGCTCCCGCGGCGAAAATCAGCCTCCCGCCGTCCCCCAGCGGCGTACTCAAAAACTCACACTCCTCAGCGCTCAGCCGCGCCACTGGCCGCGCCGCGCGCACCTCACCCGCTGGCGGGAGCGTGCCGCCCCACTCGGGCACTTTCGTTGTTTTACCGCAGACCGGGCAATCGCAGGTCGTGCCTTGGAGCCGCGCGTCCACGCGGATTTTATTCTCGCAGCAGTCGCTGATAAACTTGATCTGAATCTCCAAAATGCGCGGCGAAAACACCGCCGCCCGCTCAGTTTCCAAGCCGGGCTGGGCCGGGTAGCCGGGGATGGGGATGACCCGCAGGCACCGCGGACAATCGCAGAAACCGCCCGCGCTGTGCGAGAGCGCGCTAAGGCTTACGCCGCAGATTGTGCAGTAAAAATGAATTTCATCCATGCAGGGGGGGTGAAAGGCTTGACAAGCGCATCATGGACACCACTAATGGACAGTCAAGTTGAAACCAACCCCAATATATTGGGTCTCCGCCCGAAAAACGTGGGCCGACGGCCGTTTCTGACCAGTGCCGCACCGCTCCGTGCCATGATGTCGCTTTCCACGCTCCCAGCCGAAGTTTCCAGTCCGGGAATCGAGTCCGCCCACCGCCAGTTCATCGAGCGCGAATTCCCGGACATCCTGCGCGATGACCCGGACGGGCGGCTCCTGCGCGCCGTGCATCACGCGCTTTTCACCGAAGGAAAATCGCCCGCCGTGGTGCGCAGCCAGTTTGCCCCGCGGCGGCACGCCCTGCGGGTCATCGCCGTGACCAGCGGAAAAGGCGGCGTGGGCAAGACGACCGTGAGCGTGAACCTCGCCACGGCGCTCGCCGCGCGCGGGCGGCGCGTGCTGCTTTTCGACGCCGACCTCGGCATGGCCAATGTCCACATTTTCGCCGGCGTCGCGCCGCGCGGCACGCTGCTCGATGTGGTCGAAGGCCGCAGCACGCTCGCACAGGTGCTCACGCCCGGCCCCGGCGGGGTGCAGATCGTCTGCGGCGCGTCCGGCGTGGCCGGGTTGGCGGATCTCGATGTGCGGGTCATCGAGCGGCTCGGGCGCGAACTCGCGCAGCTCGCGGGCGATTTCGACGTGCTGCTCATCGACACCGGCGCGGGCATCTCCGCGCAGGTTTTGCAGTTTCTCACGCTCGCCCACGAGATCATCGTCGTCGCCACGCCGAACCTCGCCGCCACGCTCGATGCCTACGGCGTCATTAAAGTCGCGCGCGAAGCCCGCCTGCCCGCGCAGATTTCCATCCTCGTGAACCAAACCGACGACGAAGCCGAGGCCGGCGCGATTTTTGCCCGGCTCAGCGGCTGCGCCCACCGCTTTCTCCAGTTCCTCCCCGCCAGCCTCGGCTCCCTCCGGCGCGACCCCGCGGTGGAAGCCGCGAACCAAAGCCGCACGCCCCTCGTCCTCGCCCAGCCCGCGAGCGAAAACGCGCGCCGTTTCACCGCCATGTCCGCCCGTCTCCTCGACGCCAGCCCCGCCGCACAAACCGCCGCCGCGTGAGCGCCTCGCCTTTTTTCCATGACCCATCGCAGCCCGACCCACCGCCATGAATCCACAGCCCATCGAAAACCCGTTCCATCCCGTGATTAGCTCCTTCGACCCGCCCGCCCACGGCGACCCGCTCGCCGACCTCATCACCGCCGTGCCCGCGCCGCCCTCCGCCGGCCCCTTCACCCTCCGCGCCCTGCTGCCGGAGACGAACTTCCTCGAATTCTACGGCCTCTCGGACAACCCCTTCGCCGACTGCGTCCACCCGAATTTTTTCTACCGCACCGAGAGCCACGCCGAAGCCTTTCGCTCCATGATGCAGGCGGTGGAATTTCACGCCTCCCTCGGCCTCGTCACCGGCCCCAGCGGCACCGGCAAAACCCTCGTCAGCCAGCTCCTCCTCGAGCAGCTCGACCCCGAGAAATACCACGTCATCCTCGTCCTCGTCACCCCCGGCCTCACGAAAACCGGCCTGCTCCGCGAGATTCTTTCCGAGCTGAATCTCGCCCTCCCCGCCGGCATCGCCCGCGTCCAGGATCTCGTCAAAACGCTCGCCAACCACATCACCGACATGCACCAGCGCGGCCAGCGCCTCGTCATCATCGTGGATGAATGCCACCTCCTCGACGCCGACTGCCTGCACATCATCCGCACCCTCTCGAACATCGAAATCCCCGAGCGCAAACTCACCACCAGCCTCCTTTTCGGCGAAAGCCGCCTCGCCCAGCGCCTCGAACACCCCAGCTACGAATCCCTCCGCAACCGCATCTACCTCCGCGCCCGCCTCCAGCCGCTCCGCCCCGACGAAACCGCGCAGTACGTGAAATTCCGCCTCCTCGTCGCCGGACGCATCGCCGACCTTTTCAACCCCGCCGCCCTCGACGCGCTCCACACCCATTCCGGCGGCATCTGCCGCACGCTGAATAAGCTCGCCATGCTCAGCCTCATCGAAGGCGGCACCCACCAGCAGCCGCTCGTGGACGCCGTCACCGTCACCACTGCCGCCGCGCGGATGTAGCGGGGGAAAGGCGATGCCGCAACCCGAACCAAAATCCACACCGAGCAAGACCGACCTCCGCCGCGGCCATTCCGCGCTGCGGCCACCATCGGCGGCACCGCGCACCGCCACAGGCACGGCGGAAGAGGCGCTGCTTTTTGGGGAAAGCGCTCGCGCCATCCCGCCGTCGCCGCCCGCCGATTCCGCCGCGCCGCCCCGTCGTCCCGAGTAACGGCGGGTTTCCTCCCGCCCTGACCGCGTCCTTGTCCGGACGCGCATTTTTTCCTCCCGCGACAAAGCGCAACCCGCCCATTGACGCCCCCGGACACCGCCCCCATATTCCGCGCCCTTTTGCACACCGACCAATATCAGGACATAGACATGGAACACATCCGCAACATCGCCATCATCGCCCACGTCGATCACGGCAAGACCACCCTCGTGGACCAGCTTCTCAAGCAGGCCGGCACCTTCCGCGCCAACGAATCCAAAGCCACCGAGATCCGCATCATGGACTCCATGGATCTGGAGCGGGAAAAGGGCATCACCATCAAGGCGAAGAACGCCGCCTTCAAATGGCACGAGTATCATGTGAACATCGTGGACACGCCCGGCCACGCGGATTTCGGCGGCGAGGTCGAGCGCATCATGAAGATGATTGACGGCGTGCTGCTCGTCGTGGACGCATATGACGGCCCGCAGGCGCAGACCAAGTTCGTTTTGAAAAAGGCGCTCGAAAACGGCGCGAAGCCCATCGTCGTCATCAACAAGATCGACCGCGAAAACGCCCGCCCGCACAAGGTTCTCGACATGGTTTTCGAGCTCTTCATGGAGCTGAACGCCACCGACCTCCAGCTCGACTTCCCCGTCATCTACGCCTCCGCGCGCGACGGCTACGCGATGAAGGAAATCCACGAAGCCAGCACCACGATGGAGCCGCTCTTCGAGGCCATCATCAAATACATCCCCGCACCCGCGAAAAGCGACGTGCAGTATTTCCAGATGCTCGTCTCGAACCTCGACTACTCCGACTACCTCGGGCGGATCGCCTATGGCCGCATCATCAGCGGTCGCGTAAAAGTCGGCGACAACGTGGTGCACATTTCCAAAGACGGGAAACGCGAGCGCGCCAACGTGACTGCGCTTTTCGGCCATGTCGGCCTCGCCAAAGTGGAACTCAAAAACGCCAGCGAGGGCGACATCATCGGCCTCTGCGGTTTCGAGGACGCCTACATCGGCGAGACCATCACCGAC
>JAYVNN010000002.1:0-2531 GCA_043758435.1 Chthoniobacter sp. | reverse complement strand
ACATCGCCGTGAAAGCGGCGCTCACCGGCCACCAGGTGCTCTCCACTTTGCACACGAACGACGCCGCCGGCGCGATCTCGCGGCTCGACGACATGGGCATCGAGCCGTTCCTCATTTCTTCCTCGATCCTGCTCACCTGCGCGCAGCGGCTCGTGCGGAAAATCTGCCCGAACTGCCGCGAAGAATTTCACCCCGAGAAGGAGCTTTTCCAGCGCCTCGGCATCGAGGACGAGGGCGTCACTTTCTACCACGGCGTGGGCTGCGACCGCTGCAAACGCCGCGGCTACATGGGCCGCGCCGCGGTCATCGAGGTGCTGCCTGTGTCCGAGCAAATCCGCCGGCTCATCATCAAGCGCGCGTCCGCCGCGGTGGTGAAAAACCAGGCGATCAGCGAGGGGATGAAGACGCTGCGGATGGTGGGGATTGACAAAGCCAAGGAGGGAATTACCACGTTGGAGGAGATTCTGAGGAGCACCTCAGACGACCACTAGCGACGCATGGGATTCCTCGACCACCTTTTCAAAACCAAACAAAACGGAGAAAAGATGGGCGATGGGGAAAAGGGAACCGCGCCCGATCCGGGGGCGTTTCTGCAGCCGAAATACTTTGGCCCGCGCGGCGCCAGCCGGCCGCTGCCGAACCGGCCCGCGGCCTCCGCCGCGCAGGCTCCCGCGCCGCCGCCGCACGGCCACGAGATCGTGCTCACGCTCGGCGACGTGCTCTCGCGCATCCCCACGCCACTGCTCCAGGCCGGGCTGCACGATGCCAGCCGCGAGCTGCGCTTTTCCATGGACGATCTTTCCGCCGACATCGCGCGTGGTCGCGCTGCCGTACCGCTGTCGAAAATCGCCGCGCTCTGCCCGGATGTTTTCGCCCGCGAACTCGAGCCCGGCGACGACACGGAAATCCGGCTGCCGCTGCAAAAACTCGTCGAGCAAATCGGCCTCCTGCGCACCCGCCCGGCGGTGCCGCCGCCGGAACCGGTCGCCCCGGAAGCGGCTCCGGCAAAGGATTTGCCGTCGGCCTGCGAAACGCCGCCGGCAGCGGAGACCTCGCCGGAACCTCCCCCGCCGCCGGCCAGCGAACCGGCTGCGGAGGCTCTTCCTTCCGTCCACGTCTTCACCCCGCCGCCGCCGCCGCTCACCGCCGAAGCCGCCCCGGCGGCTCCGCCGGAAAACCACGTCCCTGAGCCCGGTGGAGCGCCGGTTCACACGACTCCCCTGCCCGTCTTCCGCCTTCATCCCCCGCCGGTCGTGCGCCCGGTTCTCGTGCTCCCGCCCACCCTGCTCGCGATTTCCACGCCGCCGCCGGTGTCCGTCACGCCCGCGCCGGAACCGCCACCGCATTTTTCGCAGGAGGCGCTCCGCGCGCTTTTCCTGACGGACGAAAAACTCGATCTCGCCGCCGTCAGCCGCCATACCGCCGCGCTCGACGGCGTGCGCGCATGCATGCTCGAGGTGCGCGGAGAAAAGGCGCTCGCCGGAGATGCGGCGGACGGTTTCGACCTCGCGACGCTGCACGCTGCCGCCGCCCGTTTTCCCGACGCCGGCGCGCTGCCCGTGGGTGCTTTGGAAAACGTCACGCTGCACGGCGATCAAGCGGCCATCAGCATCTTCGCGCGGCCCGGCGTACTGCTCGCGGTGCTGCATGACACGCTCCCGCTCGGCGTCCGCGAGCGGCTCGCGGCGGTCGCTGCCGCACTCGCGCAGCGGTGACGCTCCGCGACTGTAGGGGAAGCTGATAGCTTCCCCTACAGTCGCGAGCGCGGTCACTTCGCCCGCGGATGAAATCGGTGATGCACCGCCTTCAGCCGCTGCTGATCGACGTGGGTGTAAATCTGCGTCGTCGAGATGTCCGCGTGACCGAGCATTTCCTGGATGATGCGGAGGTCCGCGCCGTTGCTGAGCAGGTGCGTGGCGAAGCTGTGGCGGAGCAGGTGCGGATAGACATTGAGGTCGAGCCCGGCGAGGCGTGCGGCGTTTTTCACGATCTGCCAGATGCGCACCGTGCTCAGTTTCGTGCCGCGCGCGGAGAGGAAGATTTCGCCGCCCGTGCGTTTCTTAACCATCTCGGGCCGCTCCTTTTCTAAGTACGCGCGGATGGCGTCGCACGCCTTCTGCCCCACGGGCACGAGCCGCGTTTTACTCCCCTTCCCGACCACGCGGATGATCCGGTTTTCCATGTCGAAATACTCCAGCCGCGCGTTCACCAGCTCCGACACGCGCAGTCCGCTGGCGTAGAGCAGTTCGAGGATCGCGCGGTCGCGCAGGCCGCGCGGGGCGTTCGCGGAGACGCCTTCGAGGAGCTGCTCGGTTTGGAGTTCGTTCATCGTCTCCGGCAGGTAGCGCTCGGTGCGGGGAAGCGGGAGATTCTCCGCGACATCGCGCGGGATGCGCCGCCGCGCGTGCAGCCAGCGGAAGAAGATTTTGAGCGCGACGACCACGATCTTGATCGACGCCGCGGAAAGCCCGAGCCGCTTTTTGTGCGCGAGGTAGGCGCCGATGTCGTCGAGCGTGATCTCCGCGAGCGGC
>JAYVNN010000001.1:0-2533 GCA_043758435.1 Chthoniobacter sp. | reverse complement strand
GACAGCATCCGCCACTACTGGCGCACGCACCTTGGCGTCATCCTCGGCTCCGCGCTCGCCGCGCTCGTGCTCACCGGCGCGCTCATGGTCGGCGATTCTGTGAAGGCCACACTGCGAGCGCAGGCCGAAGCGCGCGTGGGAAAAATCGGCGAGGCACTGCTCTGCGGCGAGCGCTTCGTCCCGTGGCCGAGCGAGATGGAAAAGCGGCCGTCGGTTGTGGCACGCACATTTGTGCCGGGGCCGGACGCCGCGGGCGCGCTCATGCTCACCGGCAGCGCGAGCGCATCCGGCGGCACTGCGCGTGCGAACAAGGTCCAGATCGTCGGCGTGGACGACGCGTTTTGGAAATTGTCGCCGAGTGGAAACGTGCCGCAGGCATGGAGCATCGGCACGCAAGGCAGCAGTGAAAATACAAACGCGCAGAGCAGTGCTGATGGCAGCGTGGGGAGCGCACGCGCCTCGCGTGCCGTTTCCGGCGCCCCGCCGGAAACACCAAGCGTCGCCAATGCACCGAAACACGACACGCCCTCTGCAAAGGATCGCACAACGACACCCGATGCGTCCCGCGAGGCGCGTGACGCTGCGCGCGGGGCGCGCGCGCTCCCCAATGCACGCCCGTCCTCCGACATCATCCTCAACGAACGTCTCGCCGCGCAGCTCGGCGTGAAGGCCGGCGGCGAAGTCCTGCTGCGGATGGAAAAACCGTCCGCGATTTCCAAGGACGCGCCGCTCTCGGGCGCAGAGGACGCCTCCATCACGCTCCGCGCGCGCGTCGCGTGCATCGTGGGCGAAGCGGATTTCGGACGCTTCTCGCTCGCCAGCGGCCAGGTGCCGCCGTTCACGGCATTCGTACCGCTCGCGGCGTTGCAGGAAAAGTTGGGCCTCGCAGAAAAAGCAAATCTCGTCCTGCACAACGGAGAGAGAATTTCATTCGAGACAGGCTTCCAAAAAGTGGCGCAACCGCCTTCGGTCAAAGGAGCGTCTCGATCATTCTGGAATACGCTCAAGGAGTTCGTTCATCCGTCTCCCTCGACATTCTGGGACTCGCCGCGCGTGCAAAAATATTTCGCCGACTCGGAAAGGAAGGTCTTTTTGGAGACGAAATCCAAGACGTCGGAGCTGCTCGACAGTTTTGAGATTAAAATCGCCGAGCTGCCTGCAAACAGCGGCTTCGAGTTGCGCACGCCTCGCATTTTTCTGGAACACGCGATCGTCGAGGCGGCACGGGTGAACGAAAGCGGCAAGCCGTTGGAGTCACATGCATGGCGTCCAAAGGCAGGAGTTTCCGCTCCTCCCCACGGCCTCGACTCCCTCACCTACTTCGTCAACGACATCCGCGCGGGCGACGGCTCGGATGCGAAGGCAAACGCCACGCCTTACTCGATGGTCACGGCGATTGATGCGCCCGCGTCGGGCTTCGTGAATCCGAAGCTCGCGGACGACGAAATCCAGATCACGCGCTGGCTCGCGGACGACCTCGGCATCGCGCCGGGGGCGAAGCTCACGCTAAAATATTTCGTGATGGGCGGGCGGCGTCAGCTCACCGAGATGGCGCGCACTTTCACCGTCGCCGCGCCGATCCTCGAGATGGACACACCGCAGCTTCAGACGGACGCGGATGGCAAGGACTCGTGGATGCCCGATTTTCCAAACGTGCCGGACAAGGACAGCTTCGGAAAATGGAAGCCCGGTTTCGACTTCGACGCCACGCGCATCCGCAAAAAGGACGAGGAGTATTGGAAAAAATTCCGCGGCACGCCGAAGGCATTCGTGACGCTGAAGACCGGACAGGAACTGTGGGGCAACCGCTGGGGCAACCTCACGAGCATCCGCTATCCCGCCGGCACAAAACGCGAGCAGGTCGAGCGCATCGCCGCGTTCATTGACCCCGCCGCGCTCGGCTTCCGCACCGTGAACCTCCGCGAGCAGGCGCTCGCCGCGACGAATGCGCCCGTGGATTTCGGCGAGCTGTTCGTCTATTTCAGCTTCTTCCTCATCGCCGCCGCGGCGGTGCTCACGGGGCTGCTGTTCACCTTCACCATCGAGCAGCGCGCCGCCGAAGCCGGGCTGCTGCTAGCCGTCGGCTGGCCGGTGAAAAAGGTACGGCGACTCTTTTTGCGTGAAGGCTTCGTGCTCGCGCTCATCGGCTCGCTCGCCGGCGCACTGCTCGCCGCGCTCTACACGAAGGGCGTCCTGCACGCGCTCGCCGGAGTGTGGGGCGGCGCGACCGGCGGCACGCATTTCGTCTTCGCGCCATCGGCGGTAACGATGGCTATCGGCGTCGTGAGCGGCGTCTTCGTCGCGATGATCGCCATGTGGCTCGCGAGCCGGAGGCTTTTCAAAATGGAGGCCGCTCAGTTGCTCACAGGTGATGTGCAGCAAGAGAGCACACAGCCCCGTAGGCGCGCTCGAAAGAGCGCGACTGAGCCCGCGAGTGAAACCGGCGGTTCCGCAAAAAAGCGGTGGTGGTGGAACTGGGAATTCCCGGTGGTTGCGGGAGGCATTCTCGATGGGTTTTCGAAACTTTTGGTGT